>NZ_CAUYTK010000002.1:0-434109 GCF_963575625.1 Listeria tempestatis | reverse complement strand
AGCATTCACCTGCCTGTTGTTTTTATTTCAGTTTAGCATAGAAGAAAAAAATAGTATGTGGATAATTTATGAATTTTACAGAAAAATAAATAAAAAAAATCTACAGTATAGTTAAAAAAGAACCGAAAATCAGGCAAAGCTCATTTTAAAAAATGAAACAATTGCTTGATTTTCGATTCTATTTTTCATGTACTTGCTTTTACTATGATCTCAATTTTAATTAAATAAATTTTGCTGTAATCGAAGTGGGAACATTTTTCAAATCGGCTGGCTTCCCTCCAAAAAGGACTTTTCCACCTTTACTTCCACCTTCTGGACCGACATCAATAATCCAATCAGCTTGACGAATAATATCAAGATTGTGCTCGATTACAATCACGGTGTTGCCTGCATCGACTAATCGGTTCATGATTTCGATAATATGTTTCGTATCCGACATATGAAGCCCAGTCGTCGGCTCGTCCATAATATAGACGCTTCCTTTTTTGTGGAGTTCTGTAGCAAGTTTTAAACGCTGGCATTCCCCACCCGAAAGTGTACTTAAAGCTTGACCAAGTGTTAAGTAACCAATACCTACGTCCTCCATTGCCTGAAGTTGCTTCGTAATTTTTTTAAGTTCAAAAAACTGAAGAGCATCTGAGACCGTCATTTCTAGGCAGTCGCTGATTGTTTGCCCGTTTAATTTGTACTTCAAAACCTCTTCTTTAAATCGCTTGCCAGAACATGCTTCACAGGGGGTGCGAATCGCATCCATGAAAGCCATATCCATCGCAATATAGCCAAGCCCTTTACATTCTGGGCAGGCACCTTTTGAATTGTAGCTGAAAAGAGACGGACTAACCTCATTCGCTGTTCCAAATAATTTTCGAATACTGTCCATAATTCCTGAATATGTGGCAGGATTTGATCTAGAATTAGCATGTGCTGCCGATTGATCGATTACAATTGCATCTGGATATTGTTTTCTGAAAATACCATTAATAATGGTACTTTTTCCAGATCCCGCCACCCCAGTTATGACATTCAAAACGCCTGTTGGAACCTCTAGGTCGAGGTCCTCTACATTATGAAGGCTGGTTTTTTTCACAGGTAAAAAGCTTCGCGGTGTTCGTACTTCATTTTTTAGTTTCTCGTGATGCCCCATGAAGTTTCCGGTAAGCGTATCGCTTTTTAAAAATTCTTCATAAGTACCATGGAAGGTAACTTCACCGCCGTGTTTTCCAGCTTTTGGTCCAATATCGATAATATAATCTGCAATGCGAATGACATCTGGGTCATGTTCAACGACAAGTACCGTGTTCCCTTTATCGCGCAACTTCTCCAAAAGTTCATTTAAACGGTGGACATCGCGTGGGTGAAGGCCAATACTTGGCTCGTCAAATATATAAATCATATCTGTTAAACTACTATTTAAATGACGCACCATTTTTACTCGTTGTGATTCCCCGCCAGAAAGTGTGCTCGTTTCACGGTCAAGCGTAACATAATCAAGACCAATATCAATTAAATGCGAAACACGCTCATGAATGCTCGCTTTCATTGCTTCAGCGTAAGGGTTATCAATTTCCGCGATATTTTCCACCACTTCATCAAGTTGCATGGACATATAATCCGCAATATTTAAGCCATTAATGCGACAATCTAGCACTTTTTTAGAAAGTCTGGCACCCCCGCAGGCATCACAAGCTACCTCAGTTGTATAGGCATCTACTTGTTTTTTCGTTCGCTCGCCCATTTCACCTTCTTTTTTCAAATATAAACGATCAAATTTTTGAATCAATCCTTCATAAGTTGAATTAATTGGACCTCCAGCGGTTTCAAGTACAAATTTTTCTGTCTTTCCGTTCAGTAATTTTTCCATTTCTTCCGCAGAATAATCTTTCAGTTTTTTATCGAGGTCAAAATAACCGGATAAGGCATAAATATTCCAATACCATGACCCTACTGAAAAATTCGGAAATTGGATGGCTCCTTCATTGAGTGACTTGGAAGAATCAAGAAACTTTTCTAAGTTTAGCGTAATTTTTCGTCCAACACCTTGACAATCTGGACACATCCCATTTGGATCATTAAATGAAAATGTACTTGCTGGACCAACTTCTGGCTGTCCAATTCTAGAAAAAAGAACGCGGAAAAGAGGATTGATATCCGTAATCGTACCAAGCGTTGAGCGCGAGTTACCGCCAATCCGTTTTTGATCAATAATAATAGAGGCGCCTAACCCATGAATGCCATCTGTATCCGGCTCACGATATTTAGGCAAAAAGCCGCGAACAAAAGCACTGTGCGTTTCGTTTAACTGACGTTGTGATTCTGTGGCAACGGTTCCAAAAACAATAGATGATTTTCCAGAACCAGAGACTCCTGTAAAGATAGTAATTTGACGTTTCGGAATTTTCACAGAAACATTTTTCAAATTATTTTCTCTGGCACCTTTAATTTCGATGTATTCTTGTGTCATGTTATTCCCCCTAGTTTTATTACCTGAATGAAGCCATCAGGGTTTATCATTGTACCTAATTCACCCATCTCTGTCAACCAAATATATGCTACAATATAAAAAAAGTTGGAAGGAGAAAAAAAGTATGTTAAAACTACAAAAACTACCTCGGCTTAAAAAGGGAGATACAGTCGCAACAATTAGTTTATCATCAGGCGTTGCCGGTGACCCAGAATTACTAGGACGCTATGAAATCGGCAAAAAGCGTTTACAAGAACATTTTGATTTGCATGTTATCGAAATGCCACACACACTTTCCGGCTCTGATTTTGTGTACAACCACCCTGGAAAGCGTGCCGCTGACTTAATGGCCGCCTTTCAAAATCCAGAAATCAAAGCTATTTTTTCCTGCATTGGCGGCAATGATAGCATCCGGATGCTCCCATACATTGATTTTTCTATTTTAGCCCAAAATCCCAAAATTTTTATTGGCTATTCCGATTCGACCATCACACATTTAATGTGCCTAAAAGCAGGTATCTCAAGTTTTTATGGGCCAGCAATTTTGAGTGACTTCGCAGAAAATGTGGCGCTTCCATCCTTCACTAAAAATGCGTTCGAACAACTTGCTTTTTATCCAAATAGCAGTATTCATTTTGAAACCGCTCCTGAGACAACAGGGGAATTCCTGCCGTGGACTTCTGAAAACAGTGCAACGCCACGCACATTCGTGCCAAATGATGGCTATGATATTATTCAAGGTACAAAAACAGTTTCCGGTCCTCTTATTGGCGGCTGCATGGAGGTGCTCGAAATGGCCAAAGGTACTTCGCTATTTCCTGAAATTCACCAATTTGATGATGCGATTTTATTTTTAGAAACATCAGAAGTGAAAGCGAATCCTTGGTGGTTCGAAGATCAATTACGAAACTACGCCATTATGGGCGTTTTATCTCATGTTAGTGGTATTGTTTTTGGAAAACCAAAAGAAGGAGCTTACCAATCTGACTATCGTCAACTCATTTTAAAAGTACTACGCGAATTTAATTTGACAGAAGTCCCTGTTTTTGCCAATGCGAGTTTTGGCCATAACGAACCCAAAATTACGCTTCCTTACGGGCGAATTGCCGAACTAAATCCGATGCAGAAAACCTTTACATTAGTGGAGTCAGCAGTTTTGGGATAAAATTTTAATAAAGCAAGCTTGGAGAAATCTCCAATCTGTGAAGAAACTTAGCAAAAAACCAGTAAAACCCATTTTCAAAATGGCGCTATTACTGGTTTTTTCTTTATAAAAGCTATTGTTAGTTACTTGAATTCAAAGAAACAAGTTCATATGTAATCACGGTCGTATCGTTTTCCCAAATGAGTTTTCTAGGGATGACGAGACCATTTACTTCTCCGTCTTTCGTTTTACGGAGCTCAATTGGAACATCAATTGGATAAATGCGGTATCCGTCTTTTTTTAATTCAAAAAATTTTTCTGTGATTCTTTTCTCCCGGCCTTTTGTGACAACCATCGTATTCACTTCAAGTGGCATGCCCATCCTAAATCCCTCCATTTCTTATTTATCATAGCAGAAAAGGGCTTTATTTGGCTAGTTTATCTTCTAATTTTCGTAAAATTTCTTGCATGCCTTCGTCTCGCATAAAAAAGCCAAATTCTGGCTGCTGCACGATTTCACGAATGTTTCCTTTCATGAGCAGTGGACCGTTTGTTTCCATATAATCATCTTGAACATGAAAACCTTTAATTTTTGCGAAAAAAATGCGCTTTGTAAAGGTTCTTTCAGCTGACTTCACTAAATAGTCAGCGACAAACTGAAAATCATCTGTATACGCACCTGTTTCTTCCATTAATTCACGCGCAGACATTTCAGCTGGTGTTTCATTGTTTTCACCTTTTCCACCTGGAAATTCGATTCCTCGTTTTTTATGATGAGTAAAAAGCCACTTTCCTTCATAAATTGGAATAACGAGGCAATCATCAGACCGTTCTCCAAATGGCTCAAATGAAATTGTGACCTCAGAACCTAATTCATCGATATAAGTAAACAATTGCATACCCCTTTCTTTTTCCAAAAAATATGATAAGCTAGAACTAGCAAATTAATAGAAGGTGAATACATGCTAAAACGCTTTTTACTTGGTGGCATACGCTTTTATCGTAAAGTTATTTCCCCACTCACGCCTGCTTCTTGCCGCTTTTATCCAACTTGCTCACAATACGGGATGGAAGCCATTGAAACACATGGCGCCTTTAAAGGAAGCTATCTCGCTATTAGACGCATTCTAAAATGCCACCCTTTTCATAAAGGCGGCGTAGACCTAGTCCCTCCAAAAAAAGGAACAGATTGCAATCATCATCATTAATATAACATAAAATCATTTTTTCATACAAACTGAAAAACACTAATGTAAAAGAGCAGTCAGCTTAAAAGTTTACACAATTCAAAACGTCTGACTGCTCATGCAAATTAGCAATTTGTAATTAACACTTGCTTTTTTCAAAAAAATCATGTATTATCAATATCGTCCCTCAAATCGTAATCAGTACGATTTATTTTTACGAGGTGTAAAACGGAATCATTTTGATTTAAAATAAAGGAGTGGAAAAATGTTAAAAAAATGGTTACTTATAACTCCCGTTTTAGTACTTATACTTACACTTGCTGCTTGCGGAAGCGGAACGGCCTCACAAGATAACGATAAAGTAAAAGTTTATACAACCGTCTATCCCCTTTCATACTTAGCTGAGCAAATCGGTGGTAGCAACGTGGAAGTCACAAGCGTATATCCTGCTGGTTCTGATGCACATAGCTTTGAGCCCACACAAAAAGATATGATGAAAATTGCTGATAGCGACTTGCTCTTTTACGTTGGATTGAACCTCGAAAGCTTTGTAGATAAAGCAAAATCATCTCTTAAAGGTGAAAACGTAAAATTCGTTCCTTTAGCTGAAAAATTAGATTTACCAAAAGACCCTGATGCAAAGAAACATGAAGCAGAAGAAGAGGAAGAACATGCTGGCGAGGAAGAGCACGAAGAGCATGGTGACTATAACCCCCACGTTTGGCTCTACCCTGTGTATATGGAAGAAATGGCAAAAACTGTTAAAGACAGGCTCATTAAAGAAATGCCCGATAAAAAAGCTACTTTTGAAGAAAACTATGAAAAAACCATCTCCAAGTTAAAAACGCTTGATGAATCTTATAAGGAGATGGCAGCCACTGCTAAACATAAAGATTTTGTGACAGCACACGCCGCTTATACGTACTGGGAAACAGCCTACGGATTGCACCAAATCCCAATTGCTGGCGTTTCAACGAGTGATGAGCCATCACAAAAGAAATTACAAACAATCGTTAGCACGATTGAAAAAGAAAAGATTCCTTACATCATGCTCGAACAAAATACGAATTCTAAAATTGCTGAAGTGATCCAACAAGAAACGGATACTACAGCACTCAAATTGCATAACCTTGAAACATTAATGCCAAGTGATGTGAAAGCAAAACGTGATTACATTTCCATTATGAATGACAATTTAGATGCATTAAAAGAAGCACTCAATTATTAAATCAAACCCCCGAAAGCAAGCTCTTTCGGGGGTTTTCCATTCGCTTAATAAATTTCCAAATACTGATCTCTCTCCCAAGGATGAACGGCTGTTCGGAACATGTCACACTCAATTTGTTTTGCTTCAATAAAGTGTTCATAAATGTGGTCTCCTAGACCGTCACGAACCGCATC
The DNA here is from genome assembly GCF_963575625.1 of Listeria tempestatis. Lineage (NCBI taxonomy): Bacteria > Bacillati > Bacillota > Bacilli > Caryophanales > Listeriaceae > Listeria > Listeria tempestatis. The sequence goes on along the minus strand of NZ_CAUYTK010000002.1, from coordinate 427,916 downwards.
ATCTTTCGAAAGTTCAATCAAACCATGCGCTAAGCTTTCGGGAAGATCATAAATCCCAGCTTCATGACGCTCCTCCTCATCCATGCCGTAAATGTTGCGGTCAACTGGTGCTGGGGGAGTTAATTTATTTTTCACACCGTCAAGACCGGCTTTTAAGAGCACTGCCATTGCAAGATACGGATTCGCTGATGGGTCGACACTACGAAGCTCAAGACGAGTGCTAAGCCCTCTTGAACTTGGAACACGGACAAGCGGGCTACGGTTTTTACCACTCCAAGCAATATAGCAGGGTGCTTCGTAGCCTGGGACTAAACGCTTGTAAGAGTTAATCGTTGGATTAGTTACGGCTGTATAACCGCGCGCATGTTTTAACATCCCCGCCAAGAATTGATATGCGGTTTCACTTAGTTGCAATTCGCCATTTTCATCGTAGAAGGCATTTTCGCCATCTTTAAATAAGGACATATTAAAGTGCATACCAGAACCATTTACACCGAAAAGCGGTTTTGGCATAAACGTTGCGTGAAGGCCATGTTTACGCGCAATGGTTTTAACAACCAATTTGAACGTTTGGATATTGTCGCACGCCGTAATGGCGTCTTCGTATTTGAAATCAATTTCATGTTGTCCAGGTGCTACTTCGTGGTGGGACGCTTCAATTTCAAAGCCCATTTCTTCAAGCTCAAGTACGATATCACGACGACAGTTTTCACCTAAATCTGTTGGGGCCAAATCGAAATAACCGCCAGAATCGTTTAGTTCCAGTGTCGGCTTACGGTTTTCATCGAGTTTAAACAGGAAGAATTCGGGTTCAGGTCCTAAGTTAAAGTCAGTAAAGCCAAGTTCATGCATTTCGTCTAGGACGCGTTTGAGGTTTGCACGCGGGTCGCCTAGAAACGGTGTCATATCAGGATTATAAATATCACAAATCATACGAGCTACTTTTCCTTTTTCAGCCGTCCACGGGAAGACAACCCATGTGTCTAAATCCGGGAAAAGGTACATATCGGACTCTTCAATTCGAACAAAACCTTCGATAGATGAACCGTCGAACATCATCTTATTGTCAAGTGCTTTTGCCAACTGACTCACTGGAATTTCCACATTTTTAATGATTCCAAGAATATCCGTAAACTGTAACCGAATAAATTTAACATTTTGTTCATCTGCGAAGCGGAAAATATCTTCTTTAGTATAATTTGACATAATTTAAAATCCTCCCAATACTCAATTTATATAAACTTCTTGAAAGTTAATACCTATTTTGAATTTTTCTACAATTTCGGATATTGATTTTTAGATAAATCATCACCCTTTACAAACCGCCCAGCTTGTTGCATTTCTTTACGGAGAATTTTACGAACATCCTCGTCCGTAAGTGGATTTTTCTTTTCTTGATCTTGTATTTGGTACATTTTTTTTATGCCCGCGATGTTTAAACCATCATTTAAGTAATCTTTGATTTCAAGGAGTGTATCAATATCTTGAAGTGAGTAATGCCTGTGGTTCCCTTGATTTCGAGCTGGACTAATCAGACCTTGGTCTTCGTAATAACGAATCTGCCTTGCTGTTAAATCTGTCAACTTCATCACGGGACCAATTGGAAAAAGAGGCATCGATCGTCGAATTTCTTTCTCACTCACGGCTTTTCCCCCTCACTATTTTTTTGATGATAGTAGCATTATAATGTACGTTAAATCATTTGTCAAATCTATGTAAGATAATCTAACATAATGCAAAATGTACTGCGCCACAGTCAATTTGGGAATAAAAAAAACGCAGAAATCAAAACTGCGCCAAAAAAAATTTATTTTTTTTACAATTGAAATGTTAGTTGTATAAATTTAACGCACCCTTCTCCAAAAGCATTTGAACTGCACCAGTGACAGCTACTTTCACATGCTCATATGTGAGTCCACCCTGCACATAAAGTTCATAAGGCGGGCGTATTGGGCCGTCTGCAGTTAGCTCTAAACTTGCGCCTTGAATAAATGTTCCAGCTGCCATGATAACGTCATCTGCATAACCAGGCATATAGGCGCCAATTGGTTTTACATGAGCATTTATAGGCGATGCCGCTTGAATTGCTTGAGCAAACAACACCATTTTTTTCGAATCATGAAAAGAGATACTTTGGATTAAATCAGTCCGTTTATCATCCCATGCTGGACTCGTTTCGATACCACATAAAGATAATATCGCCGCCGTAAATCTGGCACCCTTAATAGCTTGAGCCACAACGTGTGGCGCTAAAAAGAAGCCTTGATACATTTCTAACAAACTATAAAGTGAAGCACCAGCTTCTAAGCCAATGCCTGGCGTTGTTAGTCGGTAACCACATAATTCAACAAGTTCTCTTTTTCCGGCAATGTATCCGCCAATTTTAGCAAGACCACCGCCTGGATTTTTAATTAAAGAGCCGGCAATTAGGTCAGCTCCAACATCGGTTGGTTCTTTTAACTCAACAAATTCGCCGTAGCAATTATCGACAAATACAATCACATCCGGCTTGATATTTTTGACAAACTGAATCATTGTTTTAATTTCTTGAACGGCAAATGAATCGCGATTCGCATAGCCTTTTGAGCGCTGAATACCAATCATTTTTGTGTTTGCATTTATTTTTTGCGCTACTGTTTCAAAATCAACTTGATTTCCTTTTAGAGGAACCGCATCATAACTGATTTGAAAATCTTTTAGCGAGCCATTCCCACTTCCTCTTACACCAACGATTTCTTCTAGCGTGTCATATGGTTTCCCGGTAATATATAAAAGTTCATCACCTGGGCGCAAAATGCCAAATAAGGCTGTCGAAATCGCATGTGTACCTGAGATGAGTTGTGGTCTGACGATTGCTTTTTCTGTATGAAAAACATCACTATAAACGCGCTCTAGTGTATCACGACCTTCATCATCATAGCCGTAACCAGTTGATGGATTAAAATGAAAGTCACTTACCTTATTTTTTCGAAAGGCTTCTAGAACTTTCGCTTGGTTTTGTTCTGCAATCTCGTCTGTTCCTTTTTGTAGCATGTCTATCATTTGTTCTGCTCGTTGTTTTAACTGTTTTACTTGTTCTGTCATAATTTTTCCTTTCCAGAAAAGTAGCCACGAATTTGATATGTTTCATTTTCTTCATCAAACTCGATTTTTGAAACAAAAGTGGCTCGCTTCAAAAAAGCTATCTTCGTTCCTTCACTTGCTTTTACTGTTAAAAAATAAGGTAGCCAAATTTTTTTAACTTCCGTTAACATCCATTCGCGCATATCGTTTGGAAATGCCTCACTTAATGCTGAGACTTCTTTATAATTTGCCTCGGTCGCAACAAAACTTCTATGCCGTTTATCTTTTTTATTATACAATGTTAAAACTGGAATATCACTAATTTGCAGTGCACGCAAAATCTCTTTTACCGTTTCAATATGCTTGAGGTAATCAGCATCCGAGCTATCTACAACATGAAGGAGCATATCCATATCAGCACTTTCTTCAAGTGTCGATTTAAAAGCCGCAACGAGTGAAGTTGGTAAATCCTGAATGAAACCAACCGTATCCGTTAATAACACTTCAAAACCATCTTCTAACTTCACTTTTCGAGTAGTCGGATCAAGCGTCGCAAAAAGCTGATCCTCCTCTAAAGTTTCGGCAGTCGTCAACCGATTAAAAATAGTCGATTTACCCGCATTCGTATAGCCAATTAGCCCAAATCTAAAAATCCCATTTTGCTTACGCTTTTCACGAATACGCATGCGATGCTTCTCAACTTGCATAAGCGCCTCTTTAATTTCATGCATCTTAAGCCGCAGAAGCCGGCGGTCCATCTCAAGCTTCGTCTCCCCAGGCCCACGCGTACCAATTCCCCCGCCTAGCTTGGAAAGAGAACTTCCTTGGCCGGAAAGGCGAGGTAACAAATATTCATACTGCGCATATGCGACCTGCAATTTCCCTTCTCGCGATTTTGCACGCATGGCAAAAATATCCAAAATAAGACCAGTCCGGTCAATGATTTTCGCATCAATTTCCGCTTCAATATTTCGAATTTGCGTGGGCGTCAATTCACTATTAAAAACGACCGTTTCAGCATCGACTTCCAAAACCAAATTTTTAAGCTCCACTAACTTTCCGCGACCAATAAAACTCACTTGGCGCACACGCTCCATTTTTTGAACTAGAGTACCAAATACTTCGCCGTTTGCTGTTTCTACAAGGCGACCTAGTTCTTCCATTGAATAATGAAATGCCGTCTCATCCGCATCTTTTAACAAAACGCCAACAAGAATGACTTTTTCTTTTCCCATAAATTCGCACCTCTTCTAATATCTGCAGCAAAAAAGACAGGCGCTTTCACCTGTCTCTTTCACGAATGAAATACGATTAGCCTTCTGGATTTAATGCCACATTTTTTTGCGGCGAGAATGTCGAAATCGCATGTTTAAATACTAATTGTTGTTTTCCTTCTACATCAAGAAGAACCGTGAAATTATCGAAGCTAACAACTCTTCCACGTAATTGGAAACCATTTGTTAAAAATACAGTCGCCAAAATTTTCTCTTTTCTTAGTTGATTTAAGTATTGATCTTGTAACGCTTGTCCACCTTTAGTCATGTATACCTCTCCTATCTTTCTAAGAACTCCCTCAAAAGAGGTTCATCTAAAACAGTTTGAGAACCATTTTAAATTCATTACCCTGTATTTCGCACTCATAAACCGTTTATTCGTTTAAAAAACGCTGTATAGCGTCATCCGCCTGTGAAAAAGGATTTTCAGAAGTCATGTTAATCCAATTGACAGACATTCGATTTCTAAACCAAGTAAATTGGCGTTTCGCAAAGTGTCTTGAGTTCTTTTTTATTAATTCAATAGCCTCGTCCAAAGTAACTTGACCATCAAAGTATTGAAATAATTCTTTATAACCAATTGCTCTTGTTGCAGAATTGTCGCCTAGATATTGTTCATAGAGCCATTTTGCTTCACCTAGTAAGCCATCATTCATCATATGTAACACACGTTCATTGATTCGCTCATACAAAATTTCTCTAGGTAAATCTAAACCAATAAAAAGCGGTGAAAATTCAGGATTTAATTCACGCTGATTTTGCATAGAACTGAACGGTTTGCCACTCACATGCATAACCTCAAGTGCGCGAATCACTCGCCGTTTATTGTTAGGATGAATGATGTTGGCACTTTTTGGATCTTCCTTTTTTAGGCGCGCAAAAAGCGTTTCATTATCAAGTTGCTCCATTTCAGCACGAAAATTTACATCCTCACTAGAAGCTCCGAATGTGTAGTCATAAAAAACGGACTGAATATAAAGACCCGTCCCGCCAACAATAAAAGGGAGCTTGCCTCTTTTTGTAATATCTCTTATCGCTGTAATTGTTGCTTCCTTAAATTTTGAGGCAGTGAACGGTTTGTCCGGTGTCACAACATCAATCAAGTAATGCGGAACGCCTTCTTTTTCAGTTTCCGTAACTTTAGCTGTTCCAATATCAAGCTTTTTATATACTTGCATGGAGTCACCGCTAATGATTTCTCCGCGCCATTTTTTTGCTAATTGGATACTTAGCGCCGTCTTTCCTACTGCTGTTGGACCAACGAGGACAATGACAGGAATTTTAGCCAAATAGAACCCTCCTTGCATCTACTACTAATGTACCATGAAAAACGCTAGATGCAAACCTTTTTTTTTAAAATAAAAACTGACGATAATTTTACTACTATCGTCAGTTCTTTTCTTATCTATCGTGCCAATCCGCAGGCTCTCTGGCATCTTTAATCTCTGCTTCAAGTTCACTTTTTAGATTTTTTTCTGTGTCAGCGTCCCAGTGGAATAAGTTTTGCATTTCAAGAACGACTGCATCTTTCCACTCAAGTAAATATGGCATATCAAACAACATGTAACTTGTACGCCTTAAGAGGAAATCGATAGGATGGATAGCGGATTCATGGTAAACAGAATAATGCAATTCCGCATATAGACTATTCGGAAGTGTCGTAATACCTTTCTCCTTGTGTTCCTGTGCATACGTAAATAACTGATCAATATTCGTACCAAAGCGCTTCGCTAATTCACGTGAAACCGCAAGCGTCCAACCAAAACGATTACTACCCTCTTTTGCTTTTTTATCAATGAAAGCTTCTAAATTTTCTGATCCACCAATATCCCCACCTGAGATTGGTAGATGCTTCGTTTGAACTGCTTTATATGTTTTTCCTGTCTCACTACTAAGTGGTTTTGCTACTTCATCTAAAAGCTTTTCTGCCATTTTTCGGTAGCCTGTTAATTTTCCTCCGGCCATTGTAATAAGACCACTTTCAGAAAACCAAACTTCATCTTTACGGGAAATTTCGGATGGATCTTTTCCTTCCTCATAAATCAATGGCCGAACGCCTGCCCAGCTCGATTCAATGTCTTTTTCGGTAATTTTAACGTCTGGAAACATATAGTTAATCGCTTTAATCACATAATTGTGGTCTGATTCAAGTGCTTTCGGATGAATTGGAAATTCCTCATAAAACGTATCTGTCGTGCCCACATATACTTTTTTATCACGCGGAATCGCAAACACCATCCGACCATCTGGTGTATCAAAGTAAACAGCTTGTTCCATTGGGAATTTACTTTTATCGATGACTAAATGTACCCCTTTGGTTAAACGAAGATGTTTATTGTTGTGTGAATAGTCAAGGTTGCGCACACGATCAACCCATGGTCCCGCAGCATTGATTACTCTATGCCCTTTAATATCGTATACTCGGCCAGAAATACGATCTGTAACCGTAACCCCACGAACTTGTTTCTTATCGTCATAAATTAATTTTTCCGCACGCGTATAATTAATGGCAAGCGCTCCAAGTTCTACTGCTTTTTTCATCACTTCAATTGTTAAGCGCGCATCGTCTGTTCTGTACTCTACATAAAACCCAGAGCCTCTTAACCCCTCTTTTTTTACAAAAGGGTTTTTAGCAAGTGTTTCTTTTACGGAAAGAATTTGACGGCGCTCGTTTTTTTTGACTCCAGCAAGATAATCGTATAGACGAATTCCCATTGAAGCCGTTTTTTTGCCCATGTTTCCGCCCTTATGGAAGGGTAACATCATCCATTCTGGCGTAGTGACATGTGGACCATTTTCATAAACTATCGCCCGTTCTTTTCCGAGTTCTGCGACTTCTTTTACTTCAAATTGTTGAAGATAACGCAAGCCACCGTGTACAAGTTTTGTCGAACGGCTTGAGGTGCCGCTTGCAAAATCACCCATTTCAACGAGCGCCACTGACATGCCACGACTCGTTGCGTCAAGCGCAATTCCAGCGCCTGTTATTCCGCCACCGACAATAACTAGGTCAAACATTTCATCCTGCGTTTTTCTTTCAATTGTTTCTCTGTCAAATGCTGAAAATAATTGTACCATTTTGTTTATGCCCCCCTGAATTTAGACTACTTTCCGTTTAACTACTCGGCTTTTTCCACGTCGAGCAGTTTTTAAACATTTTGATGAAAAAAGGGACAACAAACAGAGCGATTGCGCTCGCCGTTTGTTGTCCCTCTCGTATCATCAGACTATTATTAACTTACTTTTATTATAGCGAATCCTTTTTGGAAAGCAAACTTTTTTGTTTAAAATGCTCACGAAGTGCCACAGCCTCACTTGGAAAGTCGGTAAAAATACCTGTTACTTGGGCTAAAAGAAAGGCTTCTATTTCTTCCTTTTGATTAACCGTCCAGTAACGCAATTTTCGGTTTGTTATCTTTTGCGGAAATGCAGCTTTAGAAAAATGTACTGCGCGGATTTGAAACGCCTCAAGTAGAGCTTCATTGACTTCATTTTCCTGATAGCAAATAAAAGCTAGCTCAACTGAATCACTTAGGGCTCGCATATTTTGAAGGCTTTTCAAATTGAATGAGGAAAAAAACACTTGCGAATTATGTTTTGTTTGTTGCCATACAATTTCTTCAATGCCAGTATATGAAAACATATCTGTTTTGAGTTCGATATTTAATTGCAAATTACTATTTTCAAATACGGCTAGTACTTCATCTAGTCTAGGCACGCGCAAGCTTGACGCGTCCGCCCCGCCCTTTTTAATCCGAAGTGCTTGTAGCTCTTTATAAGTCATGTCTTTCACGTAGCCTGTTCCGTTTGTTGTGCGCTCAACTTTTTCATCGTGAATGACGACTGGAACATTATCCTTTGTGAGCTGAACATCAAATTCAACACCTTCACAGCCTGAAAGTGAGGCAGCTTGGAAAGCGGGAATTGTATTTTCTGGAAATGAGCCAGAACTGCCTCTATGTGCGTAGATTTCAAACATATTGTGACACTCCTTTCTTTTTTACTATTCCAAATGGCTCAAATTTATTAAAATTCTTTAAAGACGTGGTTTTATGCGTTACAGTGAAATATTTGTATGTTATTATTGTACATGACTTCAAGAAACAAACAAAGATATAACACTAATAGGAGATGTTATTTTGAGAAGAACAGCTCGATACAGTAGAAAATATGTTCCAAGTATTGATGGACTTCGTGCACTTGCTGTCCTAGCTGTTATTGCCTATCACTTAAACTTTTCATGGGCACAAGGCGGTTTTATCGGCGTTGATATATTTTTTGTTCTTTCTGGATATTTAATTACAAACATTTTACTTACTCAATGGGAAAATGAAAATACAATTCACTTAAAAGAATTTTGGTTGCGGCGTTTTAGGCGTTTAATTCCTGCTGCATACTTGATGATAATTGTTGTTGTGATTTTTGCTGTCTTATTCAATCGCGAACTACTTACTACTTTACGCGGTGATGCTACTTCTTCATTCTTTTATATGAGCAATTGGTGGTTTATTTTTCACGATGTATCATATTTTGACTCATTTGGATTGCCTTCCCCGCTTAAAAATTTATGGTCACTTGCAATTGAAGAACAATTTTACTTGGTTTGGCCTTTATTTTTATATGGTTTCTTAAAATGGATTCGAAATCCTAAATGGTTACTGCGAATCATTTTAATTCTCGCACTTTTGTCTGCAATTTTAATGGCGGTCCTATATACACCTGGAACTGATCCAAGTCGCGTTTATTACGGCACTGACACACGTTTATTCGATTTACTTGTTGGCTGTGCGTTAGCATTTGTTTGGCCATTTAATCGATTAAGTCCGAAAATACCGCGGCAAAGTAAACTTGCTTTAAATATTACCGGGACGATAAGCATTGTTTTATTCTGCATACTCGTCTACACAATGAACGAATATCAACCATTCTTATATCGTGGAGGACTGCTGCTTGTTGCGATTCTTGGTGTTTTCATGATTGCAACTACCGCTCATCCTTCTTGTTATCTAAGCAGATTGTTTAGTTTTCGACCACTTCGCTGGATTGGGACGAGATCTTATGGTATTTATTTATGGCATTATCCGATTATCACACTCACAACTCCTGTCACAGAAATCGGACAACCGAGTCTTTTGAGAGCCTTTTTCCAGGTAACTGCCACTTTCATTATCGCAGAGCTTTCCTTCCGTTTTGTAGAAACTCCGATTCGCAAAAAAGGGTTCATAGCTTATGTGAAAGGCTTTAAGCATAAAAATTATACTGTAATTAAAAATAAACCAATTGGACTTTGGGCAGCTATTTCGGCACTTGTTCTTTCCATAGGAATTTTTGCAACTGGTATGTCCGGTATTCTTCCCATTAAAACACAGGCGGAACGAACAGTCACTGAAGTAAAAACGTCTACTAGTAATGAAAAAACAGAAAGTAAGCACGAAGAAAAACAATCCACTACAAAGCAAGAAACTGAACAAAAAGAGGAACCAAAAAAAGCTACAGCCCCTATTCCTCCAAAAAAATACACATACACCCAGACGCTAGCATTAGGCGACTCGATTATGATTGATATTGAGCCTTATTTAAAAGAAGCGATACCAAACGTGACTATCGACGGGAAAATTGGTCGACAGCTTATCGATGCCATTGATGTTTCTTACAGCTATTCTAAAAAATTCAACACAAAGGGTAGTGCCGTTTTAATTGAGCTTGGTACAAACGGTCCGTTTACTGAGACTCAGTTAAACAAACTTTTAGACCGCTTTGATCAGGCTGATGTTTATCTTGTCAATACACGCGTGCCGCGCGGTTGGGAATCAGAGGTAAACCAGTCCATCCAAAATGCATCAAGTCGTGAAAATGTCACTGTCATCGACTGGTACTCAGTTGCTGTAAAACATAGTAACTATTTTGGCACGGACGGCGTACACCTAACCAAAACAGGCTCCCAAGCCTATGTCAATTTAGCGCTTAGTGTCATGAAAAAATAAAGAACTTGGGACATAATTAGATTTTGTTTTATAAAAAAGATAGCGATAAGCAAAAATCCAGTAAACTCCATTTTTGAAAATGGCATGTTTACTGGATTTTTGTCTATTTTTTATTTATCTTTATTTTAACTTGTAGAAAAACTTAAAACTTCCGCAAAACAAAACGTCTCATGCAAAATCAGTACTTTTTTTATTAGGCAAAAACATCCGCCCAACTATCTTTTTTGCTTAGAAATTCACGAGCTAATTCTTGTGCGCCAGACAAACTATGACTAGCTGCAAAGCCACACTGGACTTCATTGCATGCAGGCACTTCGGTTGCAATTAAAACGTCGTTTAAGGTTGCTTCTAAAATACGTAGTACATCAGTAAAATCATCATGATTGATTAATGATACATAAAAGCCTGTTTGACATCCCATCGGACTAATATCAACGATTTTATCCGTATGATTTCGCGCAAGTTCTGCCATTAAATGCTCTAGCGAATGAAGTGCTGGCATTTCCATATGGGCTTTATTCGGCTGTTTGAACCGCACATCATACTTATAGATTTCATCGCCATGATAGCCCGTTTTTGTTCCCGCAAGCCGCACATATGGTGCTTTTACTTTTGTATGGTCTAAATTAAAGCTTTCCACATTCATTTTTTCCGTCATGTCTGGTAGCCCCCTATTCATTAAGATTCCGATGTTTCACTATCTGTAATTTCCGGTATTAGCGTCCACATATCAATTGGTTGTCCTTCCATCGCTTCATCAAGCACAAAAGAACCATTTGAATAGCGATCTGTAAGCCGCAAATTATGAACATCTAGTTCAACAAGTTGTTCCTTATTTGTTTCAATGATAATTTTATCTGTTTCACTTGCTAAAATCATCGCCACAAACCGATGTGGGTTTGATTTTAATTCCCGAAGCATAATTAATCCACGTTTTGCTCGTGTGATAGGTTCAAATTCCGAAAGTTTCATTTGTTTTAACGACCCGCGTTGCGTCACAAGAACCATATTTCTCGTTTCATCAGGACGAATTACAAAGCTACCAATAATTTCATCGTCTGCTTTTAAGTTAATCGCCTTAACACCCGCGGTACGCGCCCCAGAATCCGGTACTTCACTTACATTGTAACGCAGACCATAACCAAATTTTGTCGCTAAAAATACATCTTCTGTATTTGAGATAAGCGATACAGTAAGTAGTTCATCACGCTCTTTTAACTTAATTGCCATCATCGATTTTGAATAACGTTGCGGCTTATAATTTGTCATAAGTGATGACTTAATCATGCCATTTTTTGTTACAAACAAGAAGTAATGTGCTTCATCAAATTCTTGAACAACTTTTGCCGCGATAATTTCCTCACCTTGACTAATATCAGTTGCTAAGTGGCTAATGTGATCCCCGATATTTTTCCAGCGAATTTCTGGAAGCTCGTGCACAGGTCGATAAATGTAATTCCCTTTATTGGTAAAGAGTAGAACCGTATCCATCGTATTCACTTTCTCAATAAAAATAGGATGATCAGCATCTTTCATCGCAAGTTCAAGTCCGTTTGAGGCAGCATAGGAACGGATGCTTGTCCGCTTCACATAACCTTCTTTTGTGACAGAAACAACAACATCTTCACTCGCAACAAGCACTTCCGTATCAATTTTAATTTCAGAAATTTCCGCCTGCACTTCTGTTAAACGCGGCGTTTTATACTTCTTCTTAATTTCCGCAAGTTCTTCTTTTAAGACGCCGATAAGCGCATCCTCACTACCTAAAATTCGCTCTAAAAATGCAATTTTTTCAGTCAGTTCTTCTGCTTCAGTACGTAGCTCTGTAATATCTGTATTCGTCAAACGATAAAGTTGCAAGGACACAATCGCTTCCGCTTGCTTCTCACTAAACTCATAACGTTGTTCAAGATTGATTTTTGCATCACGCTTATCCTTCGATCCACGAATCAACTTAATCACTTCATCTAAAATTGACAAGGCTTTGATTAAACCGTCTAAAATATGTTGCCTTGCTCGCGCCTTCCGAATGTCGAATTCCGATCGTTTTGTAATAATCTCTTTTTGGTGCGCAATATAAGCATCTAATAACGCAGTAAGTCCCATCAAAACAGGACGTTTATTATGAATCGCTACCATGTTAAAATTATAACTGACTTGTAAATCCGTATTCTTAAATAGGTAATTAAGTACTCCTTCAGCATTGGCATCTTTTTTTAGCTCAATCGCAATTCTAAGACCCGTACGATCCGTTTCATCACGCACTTCTGAAATGCCTTCGATTTTCTTTTCAATGCGTAGCTCGTCAATTCGTTTCACCAAATTCGCTTTATTAATTTCATAAGGAATTTCATGAATCGTAATTTGTTTGCGTCCGCCGCGAATGTCCTCAATTTCCGTTTTTGAACGAACAACAACACGGCCTTTTCCCGTTTCATATGCCTTCTTAATGCCTTCTGCCCCTTGAATGATACCCCCAGTTGGAAAATCAGGCCCCTTCACAATTTTAAGAAGCGTATCTAAATCACAATCTGGTCTACTGAGTCGTTTTACAACTGCATCAATAATTTCTGTTAGATTGTGTGGCGGTATGTCTGTCGCATACCCCGCCGAAATCCCCGTTGAGCCATTCACAAGAAGATTAGGGAAACGTGCAGGTAATACGGTTGGTTCACTCGATGTATCATCAAAATTCGGAACAAAATCAACTGTTTCTTTTTCAATATCACGCAGAAGTTCCGCAGAAATTGGTGATAATCTCGCCTCCGTATAACGCATCGCAGCAGGAGGATCTCCGTCCACACTACCGTTATTCCCGTGCATCTCAATAAGTGCATTTCGTACTTTCCAGTCCTGACTCATCCGAACCATCGCATCATAAACAGAAGTATCACCGTGCGGATGATAATTCCCAATAACATTACCAACTGTTTTAGCTGATTTCCGGAAACCTTTTTCTGCTGTGTTTCCCTCTTCGTTCATCGCGAATAAAATCCGACGTTGTACTGGTTTTAAGCCGTCTCTTGCGTCAGGAAGCGCACGTTCTTGAATGATATATTTACTATAACGACCAAAACGATCGCCCATTACTTCTTCAAGCGCTAAGTCTTGAATATGTTGTTCTGGTGTACTCAAACTTCCCGCACCTCCTGACTAATCATATTTTCGTTCTCAAGAATACTTTGATCATCCTCTAAACTAAATTCAACATTATTTTCAATCCATTTCCGTCTCGGCTCTACCTTATCACCCATCAATGTAGCAACTCTTCTCTCAGCACGAGCAGCATCTTCAATGCGGACGCGAATCAATGTCCGTGACTCCGGATTCATCGTCGTTTCCCACAATTGGTCAGCATTCATTTCACCAAGACCTTTATAGCGCTGAATCATATAGCCTTTTCCAATTTTTTTAATACAGCTGTCAAGCTCGTCATCTGTCCAGGCATATTCGACAACTTCCTTTTTCCCAGAACCCTTACTCACTTTATATAAAGGGGGCAGTGCGATGTAAACTTTTCCTGCTTCGACGAGCGGCTTCATGTAGCGATAGAAGAACGTTAGGAGTAACACTTGAATATGTGCACCGTCTGTATCCGCATCGGTCATGATGACAATTTTATCGTAATTACAATCCTCTACTTCAAATTCCGAACCAACCCCGGCCCCAACTGTGTGGATAATCGTATTGATTTCTTCATTTTTCATAATGTCTTGTAATTTCGCTTTTTCCGTATTAATCACTTTTCCTCGAAGCGGCAAAATCGCTTGAAATCTTCTGTCACGCCCTTGTTTTGCAGAACCACCAGCCGAGTCTCCTTCGACTAAATACAGTTCATTTTTGTTCGGATTACGCGACTGAGCAGGTGTAAGTTTACCAGAAAGCAAGGTTTCTGAACGTTTCCGTTTTTTGCCATTACGTGTTTCCTCACGTGCTTTACGGGCTGCTTCACGCGCTTCACGCGCTTTAACAGCCTTTTTCACTAATAGGCTACTAGTATCAGGATTCTCTGCTAAAAAATATGCTAAATGCTCTGCTACGACAGCATCCACCGCTGGACGTGCTTCTGCTGTCCCTAATTTTTCTTTCGTTTGCCCTTCAAATTGCAGAAGATTTTCTGGAACTCGAACAGAGAGCACAGCCGACAAACCTTCGCGAATGTCGCTACCCTCCAAATTTTTATCTTTTTCCTTTAAAATACCTACACGTTTTGCATATTCATTAAAGACGCGCGTCATTGCCGCCTTCATACCCGATTCATGCGTTCCCGCGCCTCTTGTACGCACATTGTTAACAAAACTTAAAATGTTTTCCGAATAACCGTCGTTAAATTGAAATGCCATTTCCATTTCAATCGTACCGCTTTCCCCTTCAAAGGAAACGACAGGATGCAAAACATCTTTTCCTTCATTGATATATTCAACAAAGTTTTTCACGCCTTCTTCAAAGTGAAAAGCTTCTCCCATACCAACACGCTCATCAATTAGTTCAATCCGCATTCCTTTTAATAAAAATGCTGATTCGCGTAAACGCTCTGAAAGGGTTTCATAATTAAAAGAAGTGACAGGAAAAATACTTTCATCTGGCTTAAAACGGATGGTTGTACCCGTCTCTTTTGATTTTCCGATTTTTCTAAGCGTCCCATCAGGCTTACCGCCACGAATGAAATTCTGCTCATAGATAGCGCCGTCACGACAAATGGTCACTTTCAACCATTCCGAAAGTGCGTTCACAACGGAAGAACCTACACCGTGCAAGCCCCCACTTGTTTTATATCCGCCCTCTTGACCAAATTTTCCTCCCGCGTGAAGAACGGTTAAAATAACTTCAACGGTCGGCTTCCCCGTTTTATGCATCCCAACAGGCATACCGCGCCCCTTATCCGCTACACTGACGCTACCGTCATCATGAAGGACGACTTTAATTTCATGGCCGAATCCAGCTAGAGCTTCATCGACGGAATTATCAACGATCTCATAAACAAGGTGATGCAAACCTCTAACATCCGTTGACCCGATATACATCGCTGGACGCTTTCGAACTGCATCTAACCCTTCTAAAACTTGAATAGAATCATCATTGTAAACATTTTTAGGCATCTATTCTTAACTCCTTTCGTGCATTATCCCTTAAATTATCAAGCAGTCCTCAAACAGCTACCCTAACAGAATAGCATTAACTCTTAAAAATGGGAAGTATATTTCTTAAACCGCGAAAAAACAGGCTCTTTTTTGAACCTGCTTTATGTCTTTTCATTCAGCTAGCTCTTGGTAAGCAATTTTTATGCAATAATCCATCACAACTGGATGCGTTTCTTCTAAGCGTTCATATGCCTCTTCATTTTGAATACCAAGCTGTGCCCAAAATACCTTCGCATCGATTTCCAAAAACTCGCGAGCAATCTCTGGCAAAAATTCAGAACGTCTGAAAACATTAACAATATCAACAGGCTCTTTAATGTCTGTTAAACGTGCCACAGCTTTCTCCCCGAGAATTTCATCGACCTTTGGATTGACCGGAATAATTTTATATCCAGCTTCTTGCATGACTTTTGAAACTTGATAACTTGTACGTTCTGGTTTATCGCTTAGACCAACTACCGCAATGGTTTTTGCATCCTTTAAAATTTTATCACGCGCTTCTTTTGTCGCTTGATACATCCAAATCGCTCCTTTTTAAAAAGTGCTTCATTCCTTATTCTATCGCTATCTTGAATGAAAGTAAAGAACAGAACGATTTTTCACCAATCCTAATTTTTTTATGCTATAATTCTTATTATGAGTTTATAAAGAGGAGTTTTCACATGCTTACCAAACTAATTTTATTGTCTATCCTTGCCTATCTAATCGGCTCTATACCTTCTGGCTTATGGATTGGAAAACTATTCTACAAAAAGGATATTCGTGAACACGGAAGTGGCAACTTGGGTGCCACCAATTCATTTCGCGTTTTAGGCTTAACGCCTGGCATCATTGTAACTGTTATGGACATCTTAAAAGGAACTATTGCCACGTTACTTCCGTTCTTTTTTCTCCCAAACATCGACCACCATTACATGCTATTAACAGGTGTATTTGCCATTATTGGTCATAGTTTTCCTATTTTTGCAAGTTTTCGCGGGGGAAAAGCCGTTGCAACATCGGCTGGTGTCGTTTTGGCCTACGCACCAATTCTATTTATACTGGCAGTCCTCGTATTCCTTTTAACCCTTAAAATCAGTAAATATGTGTCGCTTAGTTCGATGATTGCAGCCGCTTCTGCCTTCATCATCTCATTATTTTTAGGCGACCCAATCTTAATCATTCTCATTACAGCACTCGCAATTTTCATTATTTGGCGCCATAAAGCCAATCTTAAACGCATCAAAGAAGGTACTGAACCAAAAATTAAATGGATGTAAAAAACGAGTTCAAAACATAATTAGATTTTGTTTTATAAAAAAATCCAGTAAAATTCATTTTTAAAAATGGATTTTACTGGATTTTTGCTTATTTATTTCCCAAACTCATTTTTAGTTATCCAACTTGAATCGTATAGTTCGCTGTAAAAATAGCTTCCGGTTCTAGTTGTTCAATCCCCGCTTTATCTCGAAGTTCAACTGGGCTTCCTACACCATCAGCAATTCCGTACCACGGTTCAATGCATAAAAATGGCGTCCCCTCTCCTGCTGTCCAGATACCAACGAAAGGAAAATTTGGAAAGTCAACTTGTATAAAATGTGCGTGCTTTTTAGAACGAATCGCAATTTTATTCTCTTTAAGTCCTTCAAAAATCAAGGCATCATTCGCAAACAGCTCATAATTAATTGGCAGTTCAGCCGTTTCTTCTTCTGTCACCCGTTTTAATTTACCAGAGCGATATGGTCCTTCTAGCTGCAATGATTCAAGCTCCTCTTTCGCATGGAAATCTAAATAATAATCATCGAATTCAGTTCCTTCAACAAGCGGGAGATTAAACGCGGGATGCGCACCAATTGAAAAGTAAATTCGTTTTTCATCCGTGTTTTCAACTTGGTACTCAACATGCACGCCGTCTTCAAGCAGCGTGTAGCTGACCGTCAAATGAAACGCATATGGATACACCAAACTTGATTTTTCATCCGCAGAAAGCTCTAAAACGCACTTATCTCGCAAAAGCTCGATCACTTTAAATTCGCGGTCACGCGCAAAACCATGTTGCGGTAGATGGAATGCCTCGCCGTCGACAAAATATGTGTCATCTACAAGCCTCCCAACTGTTGGGAATAAAATAGGGGCATGTCGTCCCCAAAATGCGGCATCCGCATTCCACAGATAGTCTAGCCGCGTTTGTTTATTATAAATTTTAGTAAGCTCTGCTCCCGCTTCCTTAATTTCGATAAGCATCGAGTCATTCTCAAGTTTAATCATGTTTTTCTCCCTCCAAGTGAAATCTGTTAATCTGATCCCACTTCGCTTCATTTTTTAAAACCGAAAGTTGAATTTCTCCAAATAAATCAAAATGTGGTAAATGATCATGCCCAAAATCAATATAGGCTTCCGGCAATTGGTACTTCTTTCCCCATGCCTTTAATACATCTATATCCGAGCTAGCCACTTTTGTCACCGTCTTCGAACTAGGAAAGCGCTCATCCAGCCAGTAGTGCGTTAAAATGGCAATCTCGCCGCGCATTGCTTTTTCTTTAAAAGCATTTAATTCAGCACGTTTCACACCAAATGCCATATTAATTCGCTCCTTCTACAGCCTGTTCATACTTTTCATGCCAATCTTTTAACACTCGTTTTAAAGCTACTGGTTTAAAATCATCCTTCGTCACACAAACATGCTTCGTCTCGCCGGTAATCGCTATTTCACCTGATTCCGCATAACGAATTTCATATCCATAAGTAACACGCACGCCATCATATTTCGAAAGCCATGTTTTAACAATGGCATTTTGTCCGTACCGAAGTGGCTTCCCGTAATGAATGGCCACATCAATAACTGGTGATAAGTAACCGAGCTGCTCCATATCAAAGTAACGCAGTCCCAAACTTTCAATAAAACGAGTCCTTCCCAGTTCCATCCAAATTAAATAGTTCGCATGATAAACCACACCCATTTGATCTGTTTCAGCATAGCGAACTTCAATTTCTGTTTCCGTAAAAGTCATCTTTTATCTCCCCTAAAACCCGTATTTACTAACATTTTAGCAAATTTCACACCAAAACAGAAACAATTAGGATGAAAAAAGCTCCCACAATATGTGAGAGCTTTCATGATAGGTTGATAAATCCAGTCAAAATATCTGGTATTATCAGTCCACACATTTAGTTATTTTTTAATTTTTCCAGCTCTACCAAGAATTTATCATTTAAAACGCGAATGAACGTACCTTTCATACCTAGTGAACGGGAATCAATCACGCCCGCACTTTCTAATTTACGAAGCGCATTTACGATTACCGAACGCGTAATGCCAACTCGGTCAGCGATTTTAGATGCGACAAGTAAGCCTTCTTTGCCGTTTAACTCATCAAAAATATGTTCAATTGCTTCTAATTCACTGTAAGAAAGGGAACTGATAGCCATTTGTACAACCGCACGGCTACGCGCTTCTTCTTCAATTTCTTCTGCTTTTTCATGTAAAATTTCCATACCTACAACTGTGCTACCATATTCTGCTAAAAGTAAGTCATCATCAGTAAATTTGTTTTCTAAACGAGAAAGAATTAATGTTCCAAGGCGTTCTCCACCACCAACAACAGGGACAATCGTTGTTAATCCTTTTGTAAATAAATCACTATTTTCAATCGGAAAGGCTGTATATTGACTGGAAACCTCAAGGTTAGCAGATGTTTCGTTCACATTAAATAAACTTTGTGTGTATTCTTCTGGGAATTGACGTTCAGTCAGCATTTGCTTCATACGTTCATTTTCAATTGGCAAAATTTCGGAATATCCTAAAAGTTTCCCTTTACGACTTACGATATACGTATTTGCTTCAATCACATCACTAAGTGTATCTGCCATTTCTTTAAAGTTTACCGTTTTCCCTGCTGCGTTTTGTAACATTGCATTAATTTTTCTTGTTTTTTCTAATAAAGTCATTATTAGATCCTCCTAAAATTTATAA
Organism: Listeria tempestatis; assembly: GCF_963575625.1. Taxonomy (NCBI): domain Bacteria; kingdom Bacillati; phylum Bacillota; class Bacilli; order Caryophanales; family Listeriaceae; genus Listeria; species Listeria tempestatis. Next base: position 408,502 of record NZ_CAUYTK010000002.1, on the reverse strand, counting down.
AATAAATTGTGTTAAATCCTTACTTTGCATAATTGCTTCTAGTTTTTCATTAACATAACTTTCCGTGACTGTAACAGAATCAAGTGTAATATCTGGTGCTTCAAAAAGCAAGTCCTCAAGTAATTTTTCTAGGATTGTATGCAATCTTCTGGCACCAATATTATCAGATTCCTGATTCACTTGGAAGGCAATTTCTGCCAACCTTTCCACTGCTTCTTTTGTAAAAATTAAATCAATATTTTCGGCTTTAAGCAACGCTTTATATTGTTTAATAAGCGCATTGTCTGGCTCTGTTAAAATCTTGATGAAATCCTCTTGCGAAAGCTTATCAAGTTCAATGCGAATTGGAAAGCGCCCCTGAAGTTCAGGAATCAAATCAGATGGCTTTGAAATATGAAAAGCTCCTGCTGCGATAAATAAAATAAATTCTGTGTTTACCGTACCATATTTTGTTGCAATTTGCGACCCCTCAACAATAGGTAAAATATCTCGTTGTACACCTTCGCGAGAAACTTGAGCATTACCGTTACCATTTTGACTTGTCACTTTATCAATTTCATCAATAAAAATGATTCCCATCTGCTCAGCACGACGAATTCCCTCAGAAGAAACTTCTTCCTGATCAATCAATTTTGTCGCCTCATCCTCAAAAAGAATTTTCTTCGCTTCTTTAACAGTTACTTTGCGTTTCTTTTTCTTCTTAGGGAAAAACCCTGAAAAAGCATCCTGCATACCCGCCATTTGATCCATGCCGCTTCCTTTGAGCATATCAAACATTTGATTTTGTTGCTCAGTCACTTCAACCGTCACAACTTCATCATCAAGCTCACCAGTTTTGATGCGGTATTCCAATTTATTTCGTTTTTCTCTTAACTCATCATCCACAACTTCTTGCTCGTCCTGACTAGTTGCAGCCCCTTGAAAAAGTGCTTCAAAAGGATTTTGAGTTGTTTGTTGTTTTTTCTTTTGAGACGGCGCAAGCAGCTTCACAATACGTTTTTCCGCATTTTCTTCTGCTTTAAAACGAACCAACTGCATTTTTTCTTCTTTTACTAAACGAACTGACACCTCAACTAAATCTCGCACCATCGACTCAACATCACGGCCAACGTAACCTACTTCAGTAAATTTTGTTGCTTCGACCTTTGTAAAAGGTGCTCGAACAATTTTAGCAATTCTACGCGCTATTTCAGTTTTCCCTACACCTGTAGGACCAATCATTAAAATATTTTTTGGAATGATTTCATCCCGCATTTCTTCGTCCATCATCATACGTCGATAGCGGTTTCTAAGCGCAACAGCAACGGATTTCTTGGCGCCATTTTGACCAATAATGTATTGATCAAGTCGTTCAACAATTTGTCGCGGGGTTAAACTTACAGTATCTAAACTATTCACCATCCATCACTCCTTCATAGCTCTTCAACAATAATATGATCATTTGTGAAAACACAGATTTCAGAGGCGATCTCAAGTGCATGTTTCGCAATTTCCTTCGCTTCCATATGTTCCCCGCTATACCTTTTTAAAGCTCGACCTGCACTAAGCGCATAGTTTCCCCCTGAACCAATTGCAAGAATACCATCATCTGGCTCAATAACCTCACCCGTACCTGAGACTAACAGCAAAGTGTCTTGATCCATCACGATAAGCATCGCTTCCAATTTCCGTAGAACATTATCACTGCGCCATTGTTTAGCGAGCTCAACGGAAGCACGTTCTAAATTGCCACCATATTCATTTAACTTACCTTCAAATTTTTCAAATAATGTAAAAGCATCGGCAACAGAACCAGCAAACCCCGCAATTACTTTATCATGAAATAAACGTCTTACTTTTCTAGCATTGTGCTTCATAATGACTGACTCGCCAAGTGTGACTTGTCCGTCCCCAGCCATCGCAGCTTTTCCATTATGATGAACAGCAAATATTGTTGTAGCATGCATTTCCATCATTTTCGCCTCCTAATTTTATGCTCTCGGATGATGCTTCATATAGGTTGCTTTCAAATGTTCTTTTGTAACATGTGTGTAGATTTGCGTGGAAGAAAGACTAGCATGACCTAATAACTCTTGAACTGTACGCATGTCCGCCCCGTTATTAAGTAAATCTGTCGCAAATGTGTGACGCAACATATGTGGATGAATTTTTCTTGTTAGAGATGCTTTTTCTATCACTTTCGTTAGCGCATAGCGGATACCTCTAGCTGTTAGAGGATCCCCGTAATGATTAACTAACAAAAAATTATGTTCTTTCCGATGTTTCTGCATGAGAACTTTTCGCCCTTTAGCCAAATACTCTTGCATGGCATCCTCAAAAAAAGAACCGAAAGGCACATACCTTTCTTTATTTCCTTTTCCCCTAATTAAAATGGCTTGATAGGATTGATCGATATCGTTCATCTGAATATCAGCACTTTCTGACACACGAATTCCTGTTCCATATAAAAGTTCAAGGATAACACGATTTCGAAGTGTAAGCGCTTCATCACTCTCATACACAACTTGAAATAAAGCTTCCATCTCCTCATTATAGAAAAACTTCGGAAGCCTTAACTCACTTTTCGCATGTGAAACATAAGTAAATGGATTTGAACTCACAAACTCTTCACGTAGCATAAAATTGTAGAAGCTACGCAAACTTGAAATTTTTCTAGAAACGGAACTTCTTGAATACTCTTTCCTCTTAAGTTCAGTTAAATACAATCGAATCGACAAGTAGTCAACATCTTGATAATTCAAAATATGCTGTTGATTCAAAAAAGTTTGAAAATCCAAGATATCATCATGGTAAGCAATTACAGTGTTATCTGAATAATTCCGCTCATTTTGGATATATGTCATAAACATTTCCATAATTTGCTGTTCTTTCACGATATTCACACCTTTCAAACACTACCATAGTATCATAAGGACTAACAAGTTGCAATGATTTCACGCATTTTTCGCAACATTTCCAATTAAACTAGAATCCACTTCAATTTAACTACTTCAACTTAGACTCAAACAGCTTTTATTAGATGTGGGATAATTCAAAAAATTAAAGTTGCATTTTCCGAAATATTATTACAAAAGAAAGACCGAACACGAAGTTCGGCCTCATTTATTATAATCGTTTTCAAGTACTTCTGCAACTTTTTTTATAGCATTTAATGCTCGATTGGCAAGCTGCTCGTTTCGTTCTTGCTTCGCTCTAATCTTTTCGGATAGCTCAGGAAATAAGCCAAAGTTAACATTCATAGGTTGGAAAGTTTTCGTATTTGCATTTGTAATATAATGGGCAAGACTACCTATCGCACTTTCAGATGGAAACTCTATTAACTCTTTTCCTAATACATATTGCGCTGCATTAATTCCAGCAGCTAAGCCACTAGCAGCCGACTCTACATAGCCTTCTACACCTGTCATTTGACCAGCAAAAAATAGATTTTCACGTGTTTTAAGTTGATACGTATTTTTCATTGCTTTTGGAGAATTAATAAATGTATTACGATGCATAACACCATAACGAACAATTTCAGCATTTTCTAATCCTGGAATAAGTCCAAAGACACGTTTTTGTTCGCCCCATTTAAGGTGTGTTTGAAATCCTACCATATTGTAAAGTGTTCCTGCCGCATCATCTTGACGCAGTTGCAAAACCGCATATGGTCGCTTACCAGTTTTTGGATCTTCTAAGCCAACGGGTTTTAAAGGACCAAATAGCATTGTTTTAATTCCACGTTTTGCCATGACTTCGATAGGCATACACCCTTCAAAAAATACTTCTTTTTCAAACTTTTTAAGTTCAGCAGTTTCAGCAGTTACAAGCGCCTCATAAAATGCATTAAATTCTTCTTCTGTCATTGGGCAATTTAAGTAAGCTGCTTCACCTTTATCATATCGTGATTTTAAGTAAACTTTGTCCATGTCAATGCTATCTTTTTCGATGATAGGAGCAGCAGCATCATAAAAATACAAATATTCTTCTCCAGTAAGATTTTGTATTTGTTCTGCTAATGCTTCGCTTGTCAATGGACCTGTTGCAATAATAGTAGTGCCTTCAGGAACTTCTGTCACTTCTTCAAGATGAACAGTTACGAGAGGGTGGTTTTTCACCTTATCGGTAATATAACCAGAAAATTCGTGACGATCCACTGCAAGCGCTCCTCCTGCTGGAACTGAGGCACGATCAGCTGATTCAATAATGATAGAATCCAACATACGCATCTCTTCTTTAATAACTCCTACAGCATTTGTCAAACCGTTAGCACGGAGTGAATTGGTGCATACAAGTTCCGCAAATTTATCAGTATGATGCGCCGGAGTTTGTTTAATCGGTCGCATTTCATACAAGTCTACAGCAATTCCTCTTTTTGCAAGTTGCCAAGCTGCTTCACTTCCAGCTAGCCCAGCTCCAATGACATTAACTCTTTTTTCCAAAACAAAAATTCCCCTTCCATTAACCTATAAATAGATGGACGAGCCAACTTCACAATTGAAATTGGCTCTATCCTGCTATTTTTGTGTCTCTTCTTTATAATCACAATTCGTACATTGAATCTGAATACCTTTTTTCAACTTTTTCTCAACTAAGGCCTGTTCGCCACATTTTGGACACGGACGTTCAACAGGTTTATCCCATGATACATAATCACATTCAGGATAACGATCACACCCATAAAAAATACGCTTCTTCTTACTCTTACGTTCAATTACATGTCCTTTTTTACATTTTGGACAAGTAACACCAATCTCTTTCACTATCGGTTTAGTATTTCGACAGTCAGGAAATCGACTACATGCAAGAAACTTACCATATTTACCCATTTTGAAAACCATTGGAGCTCCGCAAACATCGCAGTCAATCCCAGCAGGCTCATCTTTGATTTCGATTTTTTCCATTTCTTTATCAGCGCGTTCAACATTTGGTTCGAAACTCTTGTAGAATTCATCAATGACTCGAACCCATTGCTGTTTTCCATGTTCTACTTCATCTAATTCAGACTCCATATTTGCCGTAAAACTAACATCAAGGATTTCAGGGAAATACTCTTCAATTAGCTCGTTTACAATCTCCCCAAGCTCTGTTGGCATGAAACGCTTATTAGTAAGAGATACATAGTTCCTACGCTGAATAGTATCTAGTGTAGGCGAATACGTGGATGGTCGTCCAATTCCTATTTCTTCAAGCGTCTTAACGAGTCTCGCCTCTGTATAGCGGGGAGGTGGTTGAGTAAAGTGTTGACGCTGTTCAAGCGTTTCGTAGTTCACCTTGTCGCCTTTTTCTAGGTCTGGAAGAATATTTTCTTTTTCTTCTTTATTATCGTCATTACTTTCAACATACACTTTCATGAATCCAGCAAATTTAATTTTTGAACCATTTGCTCTAAACATGACACCATTATTATCTAAGTCAACTCGCATCGTATCTAGGACAGCTGGAGTCATTTGACTTGCAACAAACCGTTCCCATATTAATTTATAAAGTCGAAGTTGATCACGACTTAAATATTCTTTCATTTCTTGCGGTGTTCGTAAAACACTAGTAGGACGAATGGCTTCATGTGCATCTTGAGAGCCTTTTTGGTTTTTATCATTCCGCTTCTTATTTCTTGCAAACTCATTTCCATAAGTCTCCTTAATGAAGGAATAAGCTTCATTCGTTGCCGTATCAGAAATCCTAGTCGAATCAGTACGCATATACGTTATTAGCCCGACAGTTCCTTGTCTCCCAAGCGCAATACCTTCATAGAGTTGTTGAGCAAGCATCATGGTTTTACGGGTTCTAAAATTTAGTTTCCTAGCAGCTTCTTGTTGTAATGAAGAGGTTGTAAAAGGAGCAGCGGGATTGCGAAGTCGTTCTTTTTTAGTTACATCAATAACTTCAAAAGTTTTCCCTTTAATTTGTCCCATAATTTCTTTTACATCATCTGCATTACTCAGCTTCCTCTTCTTACCATTTACACCATAAAAATTGGCTTGGAAGGCTTTTTTTCCTTTTTTGAAATTGCCATCAATCGTCCAATATTCTTCGGGTTTAAAGTTGTTAATTTCCTTTTCTCTATCGATGATAAGACGGAGTGCTACTGATTGAACACGCCCAGCACTCAGTCCTTTTTTTACTTTTTTCCATAATATTGGGCTAATATTATAGCCGACTAAACGGTCTAAAATACGTCTTGCTTGTTGCGCATCTACTAAATCCATATCAATTTTCCGTGGATTTTTAAAGGATTCTTTTACAGCATCTTTTGTAATTTCATTAAAAACTACTCGTAAATCGTCAGACTGATCAAGCTCAAGGCTATTTGCTAAATGCCAAGCAATTGCTTCTCCTTCGCGATCTGGATCGGCTGCAAGATAGACTTTCTTCGCTTTTTTTGCTGCCTGTTTTAATTCTTTTAACACTGGCCCCTTCCCGCGAATTGTAATATAACGCGGTTCAAAATTATGATCTACATCAACACCCATCTGACTTTTTGGTAGGTCACGTACATGTCCCATGGATGCTTTTACTTGGAATTTTTTGCCTAGATACTTTTCTATTGTTTTTGCTTTTGCTGGTGATTCTACGATAACTAAATAATCCGCCATTGGCTTTTTCCTCCCTGATTTGGGTCAAATAAGCGGGCTAAATAATGATTTCTTATTTTCTGCCTCGCTAATCGTTTACTTCTTCTAAATTGATATCCAATTCAGTAGTCAATAATAGCTCTTTCAAAAACTTTTGTCAATCCGCTTTTTTAAAATACGCTATTTTTCGACCATTCTTAAGCAAACTTATATCAAAAAAACAGGAATTGCAAGCCAAATCACTTCGCTCAGTTATAAATTCTTCATATTTAGTTAATTTCTTCTATTATATGCATAGTCTGTGAGACAAGTTTCGCACCTTCCAAAATTAAGCCATTTGTTCCACTAGACCCAGTTGCAAAAATATTTCCTGGAACTCCAAAAATTTCTCGATTTTGCTCGAGTGCATAGCTTGCCGTCACTAGTGAGCCACTTTTTTCTTCCGCCTCTGTAATGAGCACACCTTTTGCCAATCCACTCATGATTCTACTACGTTCTTCAAAAAAACTTTTTCTAGCTTGCTGGCTTGGTAAATATTCACTAACTAGAACATTTTCTCCCACTTTTATTCTTTCAAATAATTCTTCATTGTTATGGGGATATGGTACATTAAAACCAGATGGTAACACACAAATTAAGTGCCCTTCTGCCTTTAAAACACTCCTCGTCGCAGTTTCTTCGACACCATGCAGAATCCCAGTTACAACTACTATATTTTGTTTACAAAGTCCTATTGTTAAAAATTTAGTTACCGCTCTCCCGTAATGTCTCATTTTATGTGTTCCAACGACTGATATAGAAGGTTTGGAGAGTAGTGCTATATTTCCGTAGATTAAAAGAATTGGTGGAGCGTTTTGAATTTCACGCAACTGACTTGGATACTCTTCATCAAAATAAAACAGAAACTGACCTCCAGAGTCTTCAAACTCTGAAAGTTCCGTTGTAATATCTTCGACCCCTAACCCCTCTTCATTTTCTAAAAATAATGTTTGAAATTCATGCTCTTCATAAGAGAAACATTCTTTATCTAAACAGTATTGCCAAATTCTTGCTCTAAGAACTGCAGGCAAATACAATAATTCCTGCCATGTGTTTTTATTAAGTAAATCCATATCTTAGCCTCCTTTTTTTCTATTTTACGTAAAAGTTATAATTTGACAAATGGCAAAAATAACTTTTTTCAAGCATAAAAAAAGAGTACTTCCTAAGAAATACTCTTTTCATAATCTGTTCAACTTATTTTAAGCTACTTTAAACTTAAAAATACGATCTTACAGGTGCAAATGTCTTTCGATGAATCGGACAGGGACCGATATTCGATAACCCCTCTAAATGATTTTTCGTTCCGTATCCCATATTATGAGCAAAATCATACCCTGGATATTTCTTATCATATTCTTTCATTAAATGATCCCGCGTAACTTTAGCCAAAATAGAAGCAGCCGCAATTGAGATACTTTTGCTATCACCTTTAATAATTGATTGTTCAGTAGATGAGCGTTTTAATGGCATCGCATCAATTAAAGTAAAATCAGGCGACGGCAAAAGTCCGTCAATTGCCTTATTCATCGCAATTTTAGTTGCTTCATAAATGTTGACTTCATCAATAATAGAATGCGAAACAATCCCAACATGATAGGTAATGGCTTTTTTCTTAATTTCATCAAAAAGAATTTCTCGTTTTGTCTCACTAAGTTGCTTGGAATCATTTATTCCGAGCACATCAAAATCCTCCGGCAAAATAACAGCTGCCGCAACAACAGGACCCGCAAGCGGACCACGACCAACTTCATCGACGCCCGCAACATAGCGAAAACCTTTTTGCCGAGCCTCATTTTCAAAAATTTGCATCTCACGCATTTTTTCTTGAAGCTGATATACTTTTTCAATCCGTTTACGCGCTTTTTCAACGAGCTTTTTAACCCCTATTCGCTCATCTTGAAGAAAAGGAGAGAGTTCCTTTTCTGTATTAACTTCACTTATAATCTGTTTTATTTCGTTTATTGAGTGACTCACTTTTTATCACCCAATTCTGGTAAGTCAAAGGAGATTTTGCCGACTTTTTGCTGCCTAATTTCGCGCACTATCCACTCTGCTCCGCGTCCATAATCAGGATCATGATATTTATCAAAATAACCATTTTTTGTAGCAATCTGGGCTAATATCTCTGTATCGTCTGTTGCACTAACGAAATCCAGCCATTCTGTTAATTTTGTTGTATAATGTTGCTCTAAAAAATGTATACCGTATAAGGCAATTTCTTCCATGTTTAAAAGATCGTCTTTAATTGCACCTGTAAGTGCTAGTTTAAACCCTACTTCTTGATCTTCAAACTTCGGCCAAAGAATTCCTGGTGTATCAAGTAATTCAAGTGTTTTGCCCACTTTTATCCATTGCTGTGCTTTTGTGACACCTGGTTTATTCCCCGTCTTAGCAATGTTTTTTCTGGCTAGTCGATTTATAAGTGTAGATTTTCCTACATTAGGGATTCCTAAAATCATAGCACGAATAGCCCTTGGACGCATTCCACGCTCCTTTAGACGTGCAAATTTTTCAGCCATAAGCTCTTCGGCTGCACGTTCAATTGCATGGAGATTTTTGCCTTGCTGCGCATTGACAGGAACTGCTTTTAAACCTTTTTCTTTAAAATAGGCAATCCATTCCTTTGTTATTTTATCGTCTGCTGCGTCCGCTTTATTTAGGATAATCACGCGTTTTTTTTGATGAATGATTTCTTCAAGCATTGGATTTGATGATGATAGTGGGATTCTAGCATCCACTAGTTCAAAAATCACATCTACAAGTTTTAATTTTTCGGTCACTTCTCGACGAGCTTTCGCCATATGACCTGGGAACCATTGAATTGTCATGAAATGTCTACTCCTACTCAATAAATTTTGCATCTGCAAGAGGCCAGTAACAAACAGGAACAGTCCCAACCATCTTCGTTTCTGAAACTGGTCCAATGATTCTACTATCTCGACTTGCTCTCCTATTGTCACCTAACACAAAATAAGTGTTTTTTGGCACCTTACCATCTGGAAGCATCTCTTTTGTACTATAATCTTCCGTCAAATAACCATCTTTCATTTTCTTCTTATACTCGTCTAAATATGGTTCGTCATATTTTTTTCCGTTAATATAAAGTGTGTCTCCTCTGTATTCAACGACATCACCTGGGAACCCAATGACACGTTTTATATAATCCGTTCCATCTTCGCGAAAAACGACTACATCAAATCGGTCTACAGAGCCATAACGATTGATAATAACGCGATTACCATCTGTTAATGTTGGCATCATCGAAACACCGTCTACAATGATTGGAACAAAAAAATAAAAGCGAATAAATAAAGCGAGTATAATCGCAACTACCGCCGCCCAGATCCATGCCCATAATCTTTTAAGATTTTTTTCCTTCAACTTTATTGCACCGCCTACTAATTAATTCCATACTTTCATTATATACGAAAAAAATAGCCATGAATAGGAAAACCCGCGAGATAATCTCGCGGATTTACTTTATTTTTTTGAAAACTGGAGCACAACACCATCAATCGATGAATCATCAATAAAGCCAAACATGCGTCCGTCCATGCTTCCTTCACGGTTATCACCTAAAACAAACAGCTTTCCTTTTGGTACAACACTTTTACCAGTTACATCTGCTAAAGTGAAATCCCCGTCCCCGTCCCCCGGCTCTCGGTATGTTTTCATACCGTCCGCAAGATAAGTTTCTGGATGCCTTTTTCCATTTAGATAAAGCTCACCATTTTTAAACTCAATTTTGTCACCAGGAATGCCGATAACACGCTTAATGAAGTATTTCCCCTCGTCGCCAGTTGAAACCGGTGCATCAAACACAACAATATCATAGCGATCAGGACCAGTTATTTTTTCAATAAAAACGCGATCCCCGTTTTCATATGTTGGATACATAGATAATCCATCTACTTTTACTGGAGCAAAAACAAAAGTTCTAACAAGAAGTGCAATTACTAACGCTGCAGCAATAACAAGTACCCAACTAAAAATTTGCTGTTTTTTTGATTTCTTTTTCACTTCATTTTCTTCCATTTGCGACTTCCTCTCATGCACATACATAATAAATATTGTGTCCTTAAATAGACAACATGACCTATTATCCCATTTATTTTTTTTGATGTAAAGTCATATAAAGCTTATCTTTGTAAAGTGTTGCCAAACGAAATTACTTTACCAAGAACATCGTCCTCTTTAATAAAACCAATATAGCGACTATCTTTGCTTATTCGGCGGTTATCGCCTAAAACAAATAGTTCACCTTTTGGAACTTTATTCACGCCACCGCAAGCAGGCAATTCACTTAGTTTAAAATCCTCTGTTAAATATCCACTTGTGATACTTTCTTTTTCACTATCTAAGTATGGTTCATCATATTTTTTCCCGTTAATATAAAGCTCATCTGAACGATATTCAACTGTATCACCCGGTAGACCAATGACACGTTTGATATATTCAGCTCCCTCTTCATCGGGGGCTGGGAAAACAATAATATCGAATCGATCGGGATTAGCCATCTTGTTAATAAATAAATGTTCCCCGTCATGTAAAGTTGGATCCATAGAATCCCCATAAACAGTGACTGGTGAGATGAGGAAGTAGCGTATTCCAAACGCAATAATAAGCGCTAATAAAATGACCTTTAGCCATCCAAATATGGCTGACTTAGGTTCTTTGTTCTTCGTTTCCATAAGACCCCTCATTCCATCCATTTCATTTTCTTGATTATAGCATGAAAAAGTTTGAAAGCTATAATAAAATGCCCCTTTAATATGCAAAAACCAGTATTCTATAAGAATACCGGCTTTTTACTTAAGCAGAGGTTTTAATCGGAATGACAGAACCATCTTCTAACTGCAGTTTAGGTTCCTCATCACCTGTCACAGCATCTTTTGTGATGATACATTTTGCTATGTCATCTCGTGAAGGAATTTCAAACATCACATCAAGCATGATACTCTCAATAATCGAGCGAAGTCCTCTGGCACCAGTTTTTCTATGAATGGCTTCTTTCGCAATTTCACGCAACGCCTCTTCTTCAAATTCTAACTCAACATCATCAAGTTCCAACATTTTTTGATATTGCTTAACAAGAGCATTTTTTGGTTTAGTTAAAATGGAGATAAGCGCTTCCTCGTCTAATTGTTCAAGAGTAGCAATAACTGGAAGACGCCCAATGAATTCCGGAATTAAACCAAACTTAAGCAAGTCTTCAGGGACGACTTTTGATAAATAAGTTTCCTCTTCTTTTAGAACTTCATTTTCCGTTCCAAAGCCGATTACTTTTTCACCCATTCTGTTCTTAACAATTTGCTCAATGCCATCAAATGCCCCGCCAACAATGAATAAAACATTACTCGTATCAATTTGAATAAACTCTTGATGTGGGTGTTTTCGACCACCTTGAGGCGGAACGCTAGCAACAGTTCCTTCTAAAATTTTAAGAAGTGCTTGTTGAACACCTTCACCAGAAACATCTCGTGTAATGGATGGATTTTCTGATTTTCTCGCTACTTTATCAATTTCATCAATATAAATAATGCCTTTTTCAGCCTTCTCAACATCATAATCAGCAGCTTGAATAAGTTTTAATAAGATATTTTCAACATCTTCTCCAACATAACCAGCTTCCGTTAATGATGTTGCATCGGCAATCGCAAAAGGTACATTTAGAATGCGTGCAAGTGTTTGAGCAAGGAGTGTTTTCCCACTACCCGTCGGACCGATTAAGCAAATATTACTTTTTGAAAGCTCTACCTCGTCTTCAGAAGACTCATTAGAGTTGACTCGTTTATAATGATTATATACAGCTACAGATAATGCTTTTTTTGCACGTTCTTGTCCAATTACATAATCACTTAAAATGTGTCGAATTTCTTGAGGTTTTGGAACATCACCAAAATCAACGAATTCCGAAACATTTAATTCTTCTTCAATGATTTCATTACAAAGCTCAATACATTCATCACAAATATAGACGCCAGGTCCGGCAACAAGTTTTCGAACTTGATCTTGTGATTTTCCACAAAAGGAGCATTTCAATTGGCCTTTTTCATCATTAAATTTGAACAAATCTTCTTCACCCCTTCGTTCTATTCAGCCGAAATCTTTTCGACCTTATGATTTTATCATAGCACTATAGAAAAAGAAATTCTAGTTATTCATTTACTATAAAGAAAGGACACGAGAAGATTCTCATGCCCTTTTGGCTGTTTTGCTTCAAATGACTGTTTGCTTATTTTTCAACAGCACTTTCCACTAAAACATCAATGGCTTTACGGATTTTAAGGTCAGATTTAAGTTCACTTAAATCGCCAAGAGCAGCACGGACAGCATCTGTTTCCATTCCGTATTTTTCTGCAAGAGTAGCTACTTCAGCATCAATAGCATCTTCAGTAGGCTCAATGTTTTCTGCTTCCGCGATAGCTTCTAAAACGAGATTCATTTTCACACGTTTTTCAGCATCTGTTTCCATTTGTGCATGCATTGCTTCTTCTGTTTGTCCAGTGAATTGGTAGTACAATTCTGGAGTAAGACCTTGCGCTTGCAAATCTTGAGCAAAATGGTTCATCAAATGATCCGCTTCGTGATGAATCATTGCGTGTGGAATGTCTACTTCTGCATTTTCAACTGCTTTCGCAATCACTTCATCTTGTTTTCCTTGAACAGCAGCATCTTCTTTAGCTTCTTTCAAACGTTTTGTTACTTTCTCCGTTAACTCAGCAACTGTTTCTACTTCTGAGTCAATATCTTTAGCTAGTTCATCATCAAGTTCAGGTACTTCTTTTGTTTTTACTTCATGTACTTTTACTTTAAACACGACAGGTTGTCCAGCTAAATTTTCAGCATGATACTCTTCTGGGAAAGTCACACTTAATTCTTTTTCATCGCCAGCTTTTGCACCAATTAATTGTTCTTCGAATCCTGGAATGAATTGGCCAGAACCTAATTCTAATGAATAGTTATCCGCTTGACCACCTTCAAAAGGTTCTTCGTTATGGAAACCTTCAAAATCAATGACTACAGTATCCCCATCTGCTGCTGGCTCTTCTTCTTTTACAACTAAGTCAGCTTGACGCTCAGTCAAAGTTTTAAGTTCTTCTGCCACTTCTTCATCAGTCAATTCGGAATCGCGTTTTTCAACTTCCAATCCTTTATAGTCCCCAAGTTTAACTTCTGGTTTTACAGTCACTTCAGCAGACAATTTCCAGTTTTCGCCTTTTTCCATTGACTCGATATTAACTTGTGGTGTATCTACTGGATCGATTCCAGCTTCTTCAACAGCTTTCGTGTAAACTTCTGGAAGGAGAATATCAAGCGCATCTTGATAAAGTGCTTCTTCCCCAAAACGTTGGTTAAAGATTTGACGAGAAACTTTACCTTTACGGAATCCAGGCACGTTTAGCGTCTTGCGAACTTTTTGGAAAGCTCTATCTAAACCTGATTTAATTTGTTCTTGATCAATTTCAAAAGAAAGTGTACCTACGTTACCTTCCTTTTTTTCCCATTTTACTGACATGGTCATATTCCCTCCATCATCTATTTAGTTCGATTTAAAATTCATTTCATGACAAGATTCAGCCATACTCAACCATAATAACATAAAAACATATGTTTTGAAAACAAATTAAAATAAATAATTTTGCCCACTTGCTTCTAATTTTCGGATGAAATTAAGGCCATTTTCAACTTCTTCAGATAAATCACTCGCTATTGTTCCTTCTTCTTGATTATATAGCTCATTTGCCCAAAGAATATAGCACTCTACCCATAAAGAAACATTTTTAGGTTTAAAGGAAAATGGGAATAACATGAAGTAATGATGTTGCACCATTTGAAAAATTTGCATGAATAATACCGGATTATCATTTTCCAAAACTAAAGCTAGTTCTGTTTCCAGTTCGTCCAAAAAAGAATCCGTTTCAAAGGACTTAGGATTAAAAACAGCTTCCTCACCCAGTTTACAAACTAAAACGTTTTCATCAATTTGGCATTCATGAAACAGTTCAAAAATGACAGATTGTACAAACGGCGAAGCTTTTTTATCCGATAAAGTAGCAGTAAAATTTGCTTTATGTGTTTCAATATCAGACTTGTTAACTTCACTTAAGAAAACAAGTTGGTCTTGGCTATTCAAAGAAAGAAAATCAGCTTGTGGTTTTCTAGCAATTAACTTTTTAGGAAATGGAATAATATTGTCTCTGCTCTCTATTTCTTGTTGCATTCGATTTTCTTCACTTGTGAATTGTCGAACGAGCATAAAATATTGATCCATTTCATCTAAATTTTGATATGTACTGGCCAGCTCACTTAAAATTTCTTTGTTGTAGCCTGTCATCATTAAAAATTCTTGACCAATTGATTTAGCCGTTTTATATTCTGCTCTTTGATTTAAAAGGCGAATAAATGCATGAGTGATTTTGAGGTTAGTTGGGTTTAGTGTATGTTGTGTTTCGAGATATTGAAATGCTTCGTTTTTTTCTTCAAGTGTTAGCTCATAATTTCGCTCCTGCATCATTTTAAGGATAATCGTTGGAAGCGAATCATTGTTCTTCTTCATCCTTACAGCTCCTGTCCTTCAATAGATTGGTTCATTCTATGTGATTTTAAGCGCATTGTCAACCATATAAAAAACGCCTCTTTTAAATTGTAGAGACGCTTACTTTTCTGGACTGATGATAAATCAACAGCCTTATTATGTGTGAGTATTTTAGTTTAGCTCAATTATCTTTTACTACTGCATTGTTTTCCTTATTTTAGTCACAGAAATCTGTTAACTCGCAGTTTAATATTTCGCTTAGAATTAGCGCATTTTGATAAGATAGTCTGACTAAACCCTTTTCAACATTGGAATAGCCACTTGTATATTTATAGCCCATCTCCCGCGATATAAACGCTTGTGTAATACCTCTACCAAGGCGAATCTCTCTAATTTTATTCACATTGATATTTTTGGTGTTTAACTGTTCCATCTTAGTAAGTCTCCTTTCACACAATATGAGTTTATAACAACATTTTAGCAACTCTTAAAGTGTATGTCAATTTATTTGCAATTCGTATCGGGTTGTTTTATACTTTATTTGTGTATAATATTGTATAATATGTGTAAAGGAGATGAAAAACATGACAAAACTAAGCCGTCAGTTGACAAACTTACGAGAAAAACGCGGTTGGACAAAAAGAGAGACTGCAAAGCGTCTTGGCTTAAATGCCCCTTCTACATATGGAAATTGGGAATACGGGATACGTGAACCAGATTTATCGACAGTAGCAGAAATTGCAACACTTTATGATGTTACGGTAGACTATTTAATCGGTGAAGATGATGAGGTACAAAACAAAAAACAAAACCCAAATAAAAATATTAAACTTGAACTTGAGCACATATCTGAGAAATTATTAGATGCGAATGAGTTGGCTTTTGGAGATGAACCACTAAAACCTCATAGTGCTGAATTTCTTAGAAAAAATATCCAGTTTATTTTGGATAACGCTGAATTAATAAATCGAATCACCGACTAGGAGTGGTATATATGGCGGATTTAAGTGCAAGACTTAAATTTCTACGCGAAAAAAAGGGTTGGTCAAAAGTTGAGGCAGCAAAACGAATTGGTTTAAAAGCCCCATCCACTTATGGAAACTGGGAATATGGCTTGCGTCAGCCTGACTTGGAAATGATTGCTAAAATAGCAAAATTATATGGTGTAAGTGTTGATTACTTACTTGGCGAAAATGATCTTCCCTCTTATGAAAAACAACATGCGAAAGTTTCTCCTGACATAACCATTTATGTTGAAGCAGTCTGTGAAAAATTGGAACTTGAAGAAAACTTACTTTTAGGTAAAAAGGCGCTTTCTGAAGCTGCTAAAGATTATTTAATTGAAAGTTTACAATTTGCTCTTAAGCAAGCAGAAAAATTGAATAAAATTTAATTGTTTGCCAAATAAAAAACACTTTTAAAGGAAGGTGTTTTTTATTTTTGGTTTAAATTTTAAAGATTGGTGGAATGTACTTTATGACTAACAAACGAGGGGGAGAATTTATGGAACGCTGGTATGTAAATAAAGATGGGCAGAAAAAAGGGCCCTATACTGAAGCCGAACTGGAAACACTGTTCCGAAAACATCAAATAAATGAATTGACTGAAGTTCAAAAAGAGGGAGAAAGTGACTGGCAGCCTTTACAGGAATCTTCTCTTAAATCTCATTTAAAACAGCATAGAAACGGGGTTTTAAGCAGTATTGATCATTTAACTGGTGAAGAGGAACATGCAAATCTAAAGGTTGGCGATTTATTTCGAGATGTTTTTAAAAAACATAAGAAAGGTGAAGCGAATAAGATTTTCATTGTTGGGACAGAAAGTACTACTCCTTCTGAAAATATGATTTCTGCTTCATGGCCAAAACCTTGGGTATACTCCCGAGTATTTATTATTCTCGCTATCACTTATGGATTACTTCTTGCGTGTACATATATTTTTGGAAATGCGAATACGATTCCTGGACTTATGGTAATTGGTTCATTTACGGTACCGTTTTCTGCACTTGTTTTCTTCTTTGAAACAAATGCGCCGCGAAATATTAGTATTTTTGACGTTGTGAAAATGTTTTTCATTGGGGGCGTTGCGGCTCTCGTTGCAACTCTAATTTTGTATAGCATTATTCCTGTTGGGAAACTAAATTATTTTAATGCTTTACTTGTTGGAATTATTGAAGAAACAGGAAAAATGGTCATTGTTGCACTCTTCATTAAATCACTTCGTTCTAAGTATGTATTAAATGGTCTTTTAATTGGTGCGGCTGTTGGGGCTGGCTTTGCAGCGTTTGAATCGCTAGGATATGCGTTCAATTATAGCCTTGAGGCATTTGCTTTAACCAAAAATGTTACTTTCGCAAGCGATACGATGCTCGAAATTATTTTCTCACGTGGTTGGCAGTCGATTGGTGGACATGTAGCTTGGGCTGCAATTACTGGTGCAGCGATTGTTCTTGCTAAAAAAGGCAGCGAAAATTTGGAAATGCAGCACTTATTTACTGGACAGTTTTGGAAACTGTTTATCATTCCAATTGTCCTCCACTTTTTATGGGATTGCCCGCTCAATCCATTACCTCAAATCGCGTTTAAACAAATTGTGCTTATTATCGTCGCGTGGGTTGTTATCTTGACTCTTATGAGTACGGGACTAAGACAGGTTTCACGACTTGGGAAAGAGCCTAAAACGACACGTTCTGCTTAGAAAGTCTATAGCTTGTTAGCTGAAACGTTTTGCGCACAATCTATCTGAGCTAGCTTCTAATATGGAGGCTAGCTTTTTTTGTGAAAATTAGCTGGTAAAAACTCCATTTTATAGTAAAATAGAGTTATTCTATTTTAAGAAGGAGAACGAAAAATGCGTGAATCTTTAAAGCAGTGTAAACGAATTGTAGTGAAGGTTGGAACGAGTACACTTATGTATGAAAATGGCAATATTAATTTGCGAACTATTGAAAAACTAGCTCGCGTTTTGTCTGAGCTTCGTAATGAAGGTAAGGAAGTTGTCCTCGTATCTTCTGGTGCGATTGGCGTCGGTTGTCGAAAATTGCAACTTTTAGAACGTCCAAAAACAATTCCTGAACAGCAAGCGATTGCGGCTGTTGGTCAAAGCGAATTGATGCATATTTATAGCAAACTTTTCGGTGAATATGGCTACACTGTTGGACAAGTTTTACTGACGCGCGACGTGACAGACTTCCCTATTAGCCGTGAAAATGTAATCAATACATTTGAAATGCTTATCTCACAAGGGACCATCCCAATTGTAAATGAAAATGACACGGTTGCGGTGGAAGAAATTGAGCATATTACAAAATTTGGTGATAATGACCGCTTATCAGCTGTTGTCGCTGAACTCATTCAAGCTGAGCTACTCATTATGCTTTCGGATATTGATGGCTTTTATAATACGAATCCACTTACAAATCCTAATGCTATGATGTTTAACGAAATCAATGAAATCACTGCTGATATTTTAAAACTTGCTGGTGGAAAAGGCTCTGAATTTGGTACTGGTGGTATGCTTACAAAACTTACTGCTGCAAGTCTGTGTTTACAAAACAATCAAAAAATGGTACTCACAAACGGGAATAATCCCGAAATTATTTATTCCATTATTTCTGGTGATCAAGTTGGAACGCTTTTCGCGCAAAAAAAGGAGGATATCTTAAATGGGTGAACTACAAACTAAAGGCAAACTCGCAAAAGACGCTAGCCGTTTCTTAGCTCTGGCTAGTACGAAACAAAAGAATGCCGCACTTGTTGAAATGAAAAACGGATTAATCGCGCATTACGAAGCTATTCTTTCTGCTAACGAAAAAGATATTAGAGATGCGGAACAAAATGGAACAGCAGACACGATGCTCGACCGTTTACGCCTTACTAAAGAGCGAATCCATGATATGGCAAACGGTATTTTGCAAATCGCTGAATTAGCGGATCCAATCGGTCATGTTGACCAGATGTTCCAAAATGAGGCAGGGCTTACAATTGGGAAAAAACGAGTTCCCCTTGGTGTCATTGGGATTATTTATGAATCAAGACCAAATGTAACCGTTGATGCAGCTGCCCTTTCTTTTAAAACAGGGAACGCTGTCATTTTACGAGGCGGAAGTGAGGCCATTCATTCGAATAGAGCGCTCGTCGCCATCTTGCGGCAAGCGATTGAACTTGCCGGCTTCCCTAAAACGGCAATTCAGCTTGTGGAAGATACGTCGCGAGAAACTGCCCGCGATTTAATGCGCCTAAATACATATTTAGATGTACTCATTCCGCGTGGTGGAGCACGACTTATTCAGACCGTGCTTGACACAGCCACGGTTCCGGTTATTGAAACGGGGACAGGAAATTGTCACGTTTATATTGATCAAGACGCCGATTTTGAGATGGCTACACGGATATTAGTGAATGCTAAAACGTCGCGCCCATCAGTTTGTAATGCCTGTGAAACACTTTTAATTCATGAGGCTATTGCTTCAGAGCTACTTCCAATTATCGAAACGGCGCTTGCGCCGTTTCAAGTTGAACTTCGAGCCGATGACTTAGCGCGCTCCTTTTTAACAAAAAGTGTGCCTGTAACTGAAGAAGATTTCGAAACTGAATTTCTGGACTTCATTTTAGCTGTTAAGATCGTGAAGAGCACAGATGAGGCTATTACGCACATCAATCGCTATGGTACGGGGCATTCGGAAGCGATTGTGACAAATCACTATTTTACTGGACTAAAATTCCAAAATGAAGTGGACGCAGCCGCTGTCTATATTAATGCTTCAACGCGCTTCACGGATGGTTTTGAATTTGGCTTTGGTGCTGAAATTGGCATCAGCACACAAAAATTGCACGCCAGAGGTCCAATGGGCTTACAAGAACTCACCTCCACTAAGTACATCATTTTTGGCGAAGGACAAATCAGATAAAAAAAGGCAGGGGAAATCCCCGCCTCTTTTTTCAACAAAAAATTTGCTGCACAAACGTTTATAAGCACATATTGTTTTTTAGTTGTCTGACCTTTTCGCCTCAAGCCAGCGAATAATATCTACAAATACGGTTTCCTTGCATGTTTCGTTAATTAATTCGTGGCGGGCGCCTTCGTATAGCTTGTAAGTCACATCAGACACGCCATTTTTAGCCAAAGTAACGGCAAGTTTTGGAATATCTTTACCGTAGTGACCGACTGGATCTTCTGTCCCTGATAATAAAAGTAGTGGCAAATTTGCTGGAACGCACGTAAAAGCTGTTTCCGCCTGTGACGCAGCAATCATAGTAAAAAGTGTGTGGAAAAAACCTGTTGTTCCGACAATTGGTCCTCCGAAAGGATCTTTTTCATAAGCTTTTTGTATGTTGCGGTCGCGTGTTAGCCAGCTAAAATTCGATGGTTCATGATATGTACGATTATAGCCCCAAAAAGCTAATTTATTTAGCATCTCACTGCGCTTTGATGGATTTTTTTTGATTTTCTGACTTGAAATCCACTTTGCTGCAGTCAAAAGTAACGGCGGTTGTAGCCCACTGCCACAAAGAATAATGCCGTTCGTCTTAAATTCCGCCATAAAAAGACGAATAATAAAACTTCCCATGCTATGCGCAAAAATAAAGTAAGGCAGTTCTGGATAGTTTTCCTGCGCGTAAAGTTGCACAGCTCGCTCATCGAGAACCAATTTCCGTACACTATCACTCGGCTCAATATGCCCAAGTCCTTCTTTGTTTAAAGCCGTTTTGCCA
Source organism: Listeria tempestatis (assembly GCF_963575625.1). NCBI lineage: Bacteria > Bacillati > Bacillota > Bacilli > Caryophanales > Listeriaceae > Listeria > Listeria tempestatis. Next base: position 387,653 of record NZ_CAUYTK010000002.1, on the reverse strand, counting down.
AACCCCCTATGATCATCAGCCAAAGCGATATACCCCGCTTTGTTCAAAGTTTCCGCAAATAAATTGTACCTAGCTCCGTGTTCAGACATCCCGTGAACAATTTGCACAATACCAATTGGTTTTTCCACCTCATCCCACACATAAAGGTGCAAGGATGAATGGTCATGCGTTTTCAACTTCATTTCCTTATACATAACGCCACCTCCCTTTTTTATTATAGCATGTATCTTTTTAGCTTTTTCTAGGTCTTTTGCATAGAAAGTAAAAAAATTGACAGTTCTTTTGATGGATTTCCTAAAAAACAATTGTTCAAAATTTCACATTATGATATCCTATACTTATAAGGAGATGATTCACATGTGCCAAAGTCTAGCACACATGCAAATGTACGATTATTTACTCAAAAAATATCGCAACAAGGAAATCTTTTCAGAAACAAAAATGGTTGTCGAAATAGATGGTAAACTTTGGGTTGGTGATTTTATACATCTAGAAGACTGCCATATCATTGAAACCGATTGGGATGATCAAAGATACACACGTGTTGAAAAAACTCGCGCCGCAATTAACAGTGAATTTGATGAAAAAATCCAAAACTCAAATGTTAATGTAAGTGAAAATCGTATTGATTCAAAAATTGGCAAGCTAAAAAATATTGAAATTTTATATGCGGAAATTAGAAGCTTTGTAGATACAATTGACAGTAAAGAAACTACGCTGCACCCCTTCTTCTACAATGCATTTTGTTTAGATACGCGTGTTAAGCTCCCTTTTCTTGACGTAACCGGGAAAGAAATTCATTTTGTTGCTTTGACAAAATAAGTTAACACACATCAATCAGACTGATTACCTCAGTCTGATTTTTTTGCCATTTTATTAATAGCCGGTTTAAAAATAAGCAAGAACAAGATATTTCCAATCGTAATCCCGCACGCAAGCGCCACCGCCGAACTAACAACATCGAAAAATGTAGCGGCGGCGGATGCCGTTTCCCCTATAAACAGCTCTTTAAAAACTTCGTAAAATGTAATTCCCGGCACAACTGGCACAAGCCCTGGAATAAAGTAAACGGTTGACGGATACTTCCGGATGTAGCTATATGTAAAGCTTAATGTGCTCAAAATAAGGGAACAAAAGAAGCTCGTAATAAAAACGCCAAATCCATTTGTGCTGAGGAAAAAATAACCTAGCCACCCCGCGCCGCCAACGATCCCCCCTGCAATAATCGTCTGTTTTGGAATACGGCATAAAAAGCCGAACGAACAAGATGCGATAAAACTAAAAACGAACTGATAAATGATTGTAAACGCCACTTTAATGCCCTCCTTATGATACGATTAAAATTACAAGCGCCACACCACAGCCAAGTGCAGCTGCGACAAACAAACTTTCAAATAGTCGAATGATGCCCGAAATATAATGACGCGCCATCAAATCACGAATGGCATTTGTAATACCAATTCCTGGTACAAGTGGTACAACCGTTCCAATCATCGTCAAATTAATATTTGTGCCAATCAAATTATAAATTAAATACCCTACTAACCCGCCAATAAATGTTGAAACAAACTCAAATATAAATGGATAATCTGCTAAATTGGTTAGCTTTTGAAAAATAAAATAGGCTAACATTCCTGAAATGATGCTACTTGGTAAATCCGTCCAATTGCCGCCAAAAATAAGTACAATCGAGCCACTTAAAAGTCCTGTAAAAAGTAGTTGCTTCCACATGGCATCATTTGAGCCATCTAAATTGAGTTTATTTAACTTATCATGCATTTCAGAAAGCGAAATTTGACCACTTGTATAGTCACGGGAGATTTGATTCACTATGACAACTTTTTCCAAATTATAGCCACGTGTATCAATTCGTAAGAAACTACTTTCAAGTAAATTTGTCTTCACAAAAACACCGGAAAGTGTTACATATGTATAATAACTTTTGGCAGCCACTTCCCCCATACTTTTGCGAATAATCCGTTCCATCGTGTCTTCCACACGAGAAGTCTCTGCTCCGTTTTCAAGTAAAATTTTCCCAGTTAAAAGAGCTGTTTGAATAATAAATTGGTTTTCACTCTTTTCCATCTTCACCCCACCTTTTTCACTCCTCCTTCATTATATTTCCTGTCATTCATTTCGTCAAAAAAGCGGGTGAGGCTTACCTTTTTTTGTCTACCTATATGTTTAGTTAAGTTACCACATATCATCATATATGAAAACCTGTGAAAATTTGTTACGCTAACCGTAATAAAAAAATTTGTAAAAAAAACAAACTTTTTGCTATGCTATATCGTCTATTAGATATATGCATATTGAGGGGGCCCCTGTTCGATGAAAGAAGAAATACGCGCTCATTTTGTTGAATGCATAACAACCTACCAAGCAGACTTTTATCGTTTGGCATATAGTTATGCAAAAAATGAAGCGGATGCACTGGATATTGTCCAAGATGCAATTCAAAAAGCGCTTTTACATTTAAATACGATCCAAAAACCAGAAGCGCTAAAAAGCTGGTTTTATAAGATTGTCATTCGAACCGCCATAGATTTTTTGCGTAAAAACAAAAAATTAAAACTAGTTGATGGCGAAACTTTAGAATTAATGAGCCAGCAACATGTGGATTGCTATGAAGATATGGATTTAACAAAAGCTCTCGAACGGTTGCCTATTAAATATAAAACTATCATCGTTTTGCGTTACTTTGAAGATTTGCGGATTGATGAAATTGCCGAAATTATTGGCAAAACTAGTAGCACAACTAAAACAAGGCTCTACAAAGCCTTGCAGTTACTTCGCATGGATATTCGCAAGGAGGATTTATTCGATGACAAATAAAGATTTTGAAAGACTAAAAAAAGCCTATAAAAACGTCCCTATCCCAAATGAATTAAATAAACGTGTAGAAAGTGCTTTACAAATTCAATCGAAGAAAAAAAGCCACTGGTTAGCTTGGAGCACATGTAGTGCTTTAGCCGTTTGCTTACTGTTTTCCATTGTTGTGATGACGAATTCAACTGTTGCAAACGCAATGCGAAATGTCCCCATCTTAAATCACGTGATTGCGGTTGTTACAGGTAGCCAATTGAAGGAAAAAACGGAAAAAACGGAAGCTTCTATTACAACGCCTGAAATAAAAGGGCTTTCAAATGATGCCTTCGCAAAACAAATTAATAACACGTATATTCAAACGAGCGAAGAGCTCTACAAGGAATATAAGGACTATGTTTCAAAAAAAGGAGAGCATTACAGTGTTACAAGCTACTATGACACACTTGTTAACACCGATAAGCTACTTGTAGTGCGCTTTACTGTGGAAAAGACAATGGCAAGTAGCTATGTTCAAAATGAATACATTACACTCGATAAAGAAAGTCAAAAATTAGTACGTTTAGATGATTTATTTAAAGATGATGACTACGCCGTAATTTTACAAAACTATATTACAACCTTGATGAAAGAAGAAATGTCAGCTAAAAATTCAGATAAAATTTATTGGGATGAACATGAATTAGTGCCTATTTTAACGAAAGAATACTTTGAAAATCATTTTTATATCGATCGAAATAATGAACTTGTTATCATTTTCGATGAATACGATGTTGCACCTGGTTATATGGGACCCATCTCCTTTGTTATTCCAACAGATGTTATTCAGGGTGAACTAACGAATACAAAGTATATTTACTAAAGGAGTTTTTAAAATGCGTAAGAAAAGATTAGATAAAAAACGAGTCGGAAAACGTTTTCTGGCTCTCTTGCTTCCACTTTGTATGATTCTGTTACTTCTAGTTTGGAAATTACCAAACTACTTAACAGGTCAAGCAAATGAAAATACACAAGTTTCCAGTGAGCCGAAACAAACAAAATCCAATCCTGTTTCAAAAGAAAAACCTGAAACACCTCCTGTGGAAAAAATAGACGGTAAAACGGTCTTCCTCACATTCGATGATGGACCGACGCCTTTTTTAAATCAGTTTTTGGATTTTCTTATGACCGAAAAAACACCCGCAACATTCTTTTTTGTCGGTAATAATTTGCATCAAGCTGATAAAAACACATTGCAACGTTTAAAAAGCTCTCCTTCCAAAGTTGGTTTACATAGTTATACACACGATGCCAAATTACTTTACAGCAAGAATAAGCCAACTTTTTTAAGTGAGATGCAAAAAATGCAAAAACAGCTTCAAGAACTTTCAGGTATTTCTACTAAACTTATTCGTGCCCCTTACGGTAGTACTTACTTAACTGATGCTGAATATAAAAGGGCAAAAGAGGAAGGCTTCCATTTGCTTGATTGGAATGTCGATAGCAACGATTGGCGTTACAAAGATGACACTAGTCAAATCATAAAAACTGTTTTATCCCAAGTTAAAAACTTAGAAGATTCTAACAATCCTCTCATCATCTTATTTCATGAGAAAAAAAGTACGCTAAAGGCTCTCCCCCCTATCATTAAAGAATTAAAACAACAAGGTTATCAATTTAAAGCTTTCAGTGAGGACACACCATATTATAAAAATTTTAAAGAACGCTAATTGCCTATTTCATTTAAGGAGGTAGCTTATGAAGATTCTTTTATTCTCTTGCAAATTTCTACTAATTGTTATACTCGTTTTCTCCCTTTTATGGATCGCTTCGATTCCAGTTGCCAACGATTTTAGTGAAATTAAGTCTATGCTCTCTTCCACTACCAAATTTTTACCACATCATTATTAACTTACAAATTCCCTATTCTGTGCTATAATTTTCGGGTAATGTTTTATTTTCCAAACTTTTGGCTAAAGAAACAACATGATATTGAAGAAACGAGGTGCTTTTCATGACCAAAAGCAAAATGAACCCGAGAATTGATGAGTATTTAAGTAATGTGAAAAAGTGGTATGCTGAATCTGAGAAACTGCGCTCCATTCTTTTAGAGTGTAACTTGACAGAGGAGTTAAAATGGGGCAAGCCTTGCTATACCTTTGATGATAAAAACATTGTCATTATTCAAGGTTTTAAAGCTTATATGGCACTTCTTTTTTTTAAAGGAGCCTTATTGGAAGATCCAGATGGCATTCTTAAAAAAACGGGAGAAAATACGGTTGTCGGACGCCAAATTCGCTTCACTTCCCTAGCAGAAGTTGAAAAACTTGAAGGCTCTATCAAAGCATATGTGACCCAAGCAATCGAGATAGAAAAAGCAGGTTTACAAGTTCCAAAGCAAGAAAAAGAAGAGATTCCAATTCCGGCAGAGTTCCAAGAAAAACTTGATGAAAACCCTGAACTGCACGAAGCTTTTTTTGCGCTCACACCTGGTAGGCAACGCGGCTATATCCGCCATTTTGCAGAACCAAAACAATCTAAAACAAAAACAGCCCGTGTTGAAAAATATATTCCAAAAATCTTAAGTGGAAAAGGGTTGACAGATTTTAAGTCATAAATCATATTGGTAGCTATAACAAAATAAAAGAACCAAAAACATTTAAAATAGGCTTTAAATGTTTTTGGTTCTTTTCGGTAGTGTTTCAAACTCTCTTTTGTACATATATTTAAAATATATTACGCAGTAGCTGGGTTAAAAATGATCTTTCTTCTGATGAAAGCTCCATTTTCAACATGGTAGCTATAACAAGAAATAATGCTAACGCAGCCAGTAAGATAATCCATTTTTTATAGCGACTCATATTTACTCCAATCTAAATTCGGAAAGAAATTATTTTATTCTAGCATATCACAATATCTATATAACGTCTTCTTAACATAAAAATGATTCAAACATCCATACATCGATATATGAAATTCTATTTAGGGAGCTGGACGATAAAAATACTTCCCTTGCCAAGTTCACTTTCTACGCGAATATTCCCTTTATGAGCCCGAATAATTGATCTAGCAATAGCAAGCCCAATACCTTTGCCACGAGAACCATTATTCCGAGCTAAATTTGTCATATAGAATCGATTGAAAATGTACTCTTGTTCTTCAATTGGAATACCTTCACCCGTATCCATCACTTTAATAATAACCTCATCCCCCGTATCCGCAGCCTGTACAATAACTTTTCCTAAAGCAGGTGTAAATTTTAAAGCATTTGCTAAAAGGTTCGTTATGACCTGGCGAATTTTATCCTCATCTGCGACTAATTCAATTTCAGGAGTGATAATTTCTAGTCTCACTTTTTTTGCCCCGTACTGAGCCTCAAAATTATCACGCAAAGTTAGTAACATCCGCTTTAAATCAAAATGACGTATATCAAGATTTTCAATATGGCTTTCAATTGCCGATATTTGTTCAATGCTGCCAATGAGGCGAGTGAGGCGATCAACTTCATCATAACAGCTTTTAAGACGCTCCGGGGTCACTGACCAAATCCCGTCAAGCATTGCTTCAATATGTGCTTTTACAGTCGTTAAAGGCGTTCTAAGCTCATGTGCAATATCTGTTGTTAAGCGATTTCTTAATTCATTTTGCTTACTAAGACGTCTTGAAAGCTCATTAATGGAGAGTACAAGTTCATTAATTTCAATTGTAGGACTTTCCGGTAGCATCGTTTCAAGCTGATTACCTTCTGCAATCTCTTTCGTCTTTTCATTTAAGCGAACGAGTGGATAACTTAACCGCCTGGACATCCACGTCACAATAAAGGTGAGTAAGAAGAAAGCGGAAATTGAGACTATTAGTAAATTCATTTTCATATCGCGCATAAAAGCAAGGTCATGCTTCGTATAATTTAACGGACCTACATAATGAATATCTAACGTTGCAATCTCTCGCCCATTTGAATCATCGAGGTCAAATACTTTCGTCATTTCTTCCGTTTTAGTTGGATTTTTCTCTCGCAGCGCTTCCATCTCTTTCTGACTTTCAATTTGCTCGCTTTCTGTTGGTGTGAAAATAGAATTTCCCGACACATCAAATAAAATGAGCCATTGTCCCTTAGAAGCAATCGATTCATTTATTTGCCTAAGCCGCTTTGTATCCCACGTATTTTCACTTTCATTGTAAGCCAGTAAAACGCTATGTTCGGTTTGTTCCAACATTTCAGTCTGCTTTTCCTTGATGTAGCGTTCGAAATGCGTGTTCATTAAATAGGCTGTAATAAAGCTAATTGACCCAATAATCAAAACAGAGAGTGCCGCGAATCCAAAAATAAGTTGTGTCTTGATTGTTCGTTTTTTCATTCTGCACATCCAAACCGGTAGCCTTTTCCGTATATGGTTAGAATAAATCTTGGCTTTTTCGAATCGACTTCTATTTTTTGACGCAAATTTTTAATATGTGAATCAATTGTCCTATCAGAATTTATTGAATCAAAACCATACAGTGCCTCGACAAGCGCTTCACGCGGAAAATATTGTGCTGGGTTTGCCGCCAGTGTAAGGAGCAAGTCAAACTCACTTTTAGTCAAAAAAACCTCTTCTTCATGTAAAAATACTTGCCGAGAACCCGGATAAACGATGAAATTTCCGTGGTCAAAGGCTAATTTATTGTTGTTCTTTTTACTCATGGAACTTCGCCTTAAAACAGTCTCTACCCGCATAACAAGCTCTTTCGGGCTAAATGGCTTTACAATGTAATCATCTGCGCCTAATTGTAATCCCGTTAAAATATCCTCCTCTTTTGACTTCGCCGTAAGCATAATGATGGGCGTATCATCACCACTTATTCGGATTTCTTCACAAATTTCCAAACCAGATTTATCAGGCAACATCAAATCTAAAATAATTAAATCTGGATTAGTTAAAGTGAACTTCTTGAATGCGGTTTCACCAGAATCCGCTCGAAATACCAGGTGGCCATGGGCAACTAAATAGGCCTCCACTACATCTAAAATTTTAGGCTCATCGTCTACAATTAAGATTTTCAATGTGAACACTCCCCGTGCTGATAATTTATATTTTTAAAGCACCTTGACTTGTCCCATCATACCGTTTTCCTCATGTTCTAGATTATGACAATGATACATAAACACCCCTTTTTGACTAAAGCGGATTTTTAGCTTGACCGATTCATTTGGCGCAATCAAAATTGTATCCTTAAGCCCTCGTTCATTGCCCGAAGCAAGGTTTCCGTTTCGGCTTACAATTTGAAACTGAGTCCCGTGAATGTGAAATGGGTGATCCATTCCTCCCATCATGCCGCCTTCATTTTTGACTTCCCAAATGACCTCCTCACCTTTATTTACTATTTTATCAATACGATTCATATCAAATTTTTGCCCATCAATTGCTACCATATGTCCCATCCCAGAAAGCGTCATTTTTTCCGCCTGCACATCCTCATCAGTTACAAAAGAAGGCATTTGATTAAGGACTTTTTCCTGCTTCTTCGTTTGAATGAGCGAATTTGCTACATTAAAATTTAAAATGGTTGCCTCACCATCTTTTAACGCCACTTTCTTATTTTGCATTTTCGTAAAATCTATCAAAATTTCAGCTCGCTCACCAGGCGATAATGTTAAATTGGCTAGTGAAACTGGTTTTTCAAGAAGTCCGCCATCCGTTGCAATTTGCGTCATTTTTGCCCCATTTGAAAGCGCAAATTTATATGAACGCGCATTGGAACCATTCACCATTCTTAGTCTAATTTTATCATATTTCACATCAAGATATGGACGTATTGTCCCATTAATAACTAAGTTTTTCCCTTGCGTTCCGTCGCTATTTTGATCGTTTTCATAATCAAATTGATTGTTTGCTGTAAAATTGCGGTCTTGTATCAGAACTGGGAAGTCATTTTCCCCGTAAATAGAAGGAAGGTTTTTAGTCTTTTGATTTTCATCATCAATGTAAATGAAGCCAGTAAGGCCTCGATAGACTTGTTTTGCCGTTTTTCCTTCTGGATGGGGATGAAAAAAGAGCGTCGCCGCATCTTGCTTTACAGTGAAACGAACTTCTTTTTCACTATTTTTAGGTACAATTTCATGTGGTCCTCCGTCTGAGATAGCGGGTACAATAAGGCCGTGCCAGTGAAAACTTGTTTCCTCATTCAGGCTATTTTTTGTTCGAAAAGTAACTTTCTCCCCCTTTTTCAATCGAATAACAGGACCTAAATAATCCCCATTATAACCGAGTGTCCTCGTTTTCTCCCCTATTTTAATAGCGGACTTACCAGTCTTTGCTTCAATATCATAAACTATTTGTCGACCATTAGCTTCCGATGGTTCAAGTATATCTGGTATTTTTAGAGGATTTGCCTCTTCATCTATATCTTCTAAGGCAACAACTTTATCTTTTCCTCCCATAAACATGCTCCTCGTATCCATATCTCGATGTTTATTTACCAACATATTTTTATTTATCAACCGAGAGCCAATAAATAAACTACTTGTAAGAAGTAAAACGCCAATGACGACACTCAAAATTAAAATTTTTTTCAACCTCATCCCTCCTTTATACGTATAGATTAGCAAATCTCTATGGAGAAAATATGGAGAATTTAGATGTGCTCTCCATATTTTCTCCACGTTCTCGTGGTACTATATTTCTATGGTAAACAGCAAATTGTTGTTTACTGCCCCACCTAGTTACCAAAAGAGCGAACTGGCCTTGTCGCTCTTTTGGTTTTTTGTGTTTAAAAAGCAACATTCAAGCTGGAAAAGCATCTTTTTGACTGCTAGAGTTGACATTAAACCAAGCTTCAATGTTATTCTTAAAAAAAGGAGGGCAATGCTCATGAGTACAATAAAAGTAATTGCGGAAAAACTGAATATTTCTGTTTCAACAATTCGATACTATGAAAAAAAAGGACTACTAGCTATTCATAGGAAAGAAAATAACTACCGCGAATATAGTTTGGAAGATGAAAAAAAATTAAAACTTATTTTAGTGATGAAACACTCTGGATTTTCCATTCAAGAAATAAAAGAATTATTATCTTTAAATAGCGAACAAGTTCCAGAGGATGATTGCATTAGAGAAACAAACCAAATAATTTCAAAGAAAAAGAATGACATGCTACTGAAAATTGATACCTATAAAAAAGTTGTAGCATTGTTAGATATGATGAAACCCCTAGCTACTGCTAAGACTACGCCAGAAAGTCAACTTGCATTAGAAAAACAAGTTGATTCAATATTTAAAAAAGCTATAAAGGAGAATTAAAATGAAGACGACAATATTAATAGGACACCCATACTCAAAGAGTTTTAATTATGCAATTTTAGAAAAAGTAAAATTGAAAACGAATGCAACGGTAATAAATTTAGTAGAAGATAATTTTAATCCTGCTATGTTATCAAATGACCTTGCTGGCTTTTCTAAGGGGAAATTTGCAGATCCTCTTGTAGGAAAATATCAGGAAATTTTATCCCATACTGACAAATTGATTATCATAACACCCATATGGTGGTACGGACTTCCAGCGATATATAAAGGATTCCTTGATAAGGTCATGTTAAAGGGATTTGCCTATCGCGAAGAAAAAGGTCGGTTGATTGGAAAAATGAGCAACATTAAGGAAACCATTGTGATAACCACTGCGGAAGCACCTAAATGGTATATACAATATTTTGCAGGTAATCCAATAAAGGCATTAAAAAATCGTGTATTTAAAGATATGGGGATAAAAAATGTGAAATGGCTTCATCAAGGGAGTATAACAAAAACAACCGAAGAAAATAGAAGTAAGTTTCTTGACCATGTCGGAAAAATTTCGTAAGTAACTTTTAGAGTGAATAGTGCGGGGAATGATTGAATGGATACTTTATTCGTCTATCAAAGTAAGATCCAAAAAAACATATATTAATGAAATTCCTTATACAATGATTAAAATACAAAATCAAGATCTTAATTAGTCCAGAGCACTCGAAAAACGGAATAAAAAAGAGCTCTAAACTCTTATGAATGCAGAGTTTAGAGCTCTTTGATTATTATTCCCACTCCACGTAAACCACTACTCTCCTATCCTTACATTATCAACGTTTCTAAAAGAAAAAAGTTAACTTGGCAGGGGTTTGGCAGGGGTTTTTTTCACTACTTGATTTCCATTAAACTCTATACTTGAACTTTCCGCAAATGTAAAGCTTATATTTCCATTCATTTGTTCCGCCAAAGATTCGTCATTTCTACTCCACAAATGAGCATAATGTTTAAGTGTAATTTCAGGGCTAGAATGACCTAATCGTCTGGAAACAACTAATATATCTGCGTTAAATTCATTAATTAGATAACTTACATGTGAATGACGTAATCCTTTTCCTTGAACGACTGGTACCTTAGCTATTTTTGCATATCTTTCTATTACCCTTTGGACGGTTGAACGGTATAAGGGTAAATCTGTATAGCTTATAATATAATTCTCAATTCCGTGTTCCTGTTGAACCTTCTTCCAATCCTCTAACAGTTTGATTGTGTCCCCATCTAAAGAAATAACTCTCGTTCCATTTTCTGTTTTAGTATATGGTTTCCTGAAAAATTCTTTTTGATTAATCATATCTAAAGTATGATGAATTCTCATTTTTTTTCGCTTCAAATCTATATCGTTCCAATTCAAAGCCAGTCCTTCACTTACTCGAATACCCGTCATATAATACAACCAAATCATAATAAAACACATATGTTCATAGAAATCATCTTTGTATATAACTGCCAGAACCTTTTGAAATTCTTCTTTTGTCCAGTAAGAAACTACCGATTTCCCTTTGGGTATGGCTTTAGTTCGTTTAGAAATATTTTCATCTAAATAGCGCATATTAACAGCATAATCTAAAGTTTTTCTAAACATTCCATATAAGAGAGAACTATAGGCTTGTGAATATCCACTATCATTCAATAACCAAATCCTATATAACTCACAATCTTCAATTGAAATCTCTCTCACCTTTTTTCCCGCAAACCTATCTCTTATTTTTAATAATCCAGTTTCACGAGAACTCCATGTACTACGTTCAACATTTGACTTATAAAAAGGCAAATAATTATTTTCCATAAACTGATAATAAGTTAAATCATAATTTGAATACCCATTTAGAACAAGATACTCATTTTTTAACCTAGTTAATTCCTTATAAGCTTCTCTAGCTGAAGAAAATGGCTTACCATTTTGATCCTTCCTCCCCTTTTTTTGTATCCTTTTTCCGCTTATTTTGTCAATCCCAAGTTCTACCTGATAAAAAAATTTTCCATTATTATCAGTATAGACACCTGTATATCTTGTTTTAGGCATTAATACTCTCTCCTTCAAGAGAAACACCTATTATTTCCTCAACTACATTTTTCGGTACATATCCTAAACGCTTATTATTGTAAAACGAATATCCTCTTTGTACCATAATTTGCTTAGCTTGTCTAATAATCGTTGAAGCTGTGTGAGGACGATACCCTAAAACTAGTAATTCTTTTTTTGAAACTGTACTTCTAACCACTTTCTTCACCTTCCTTCAATCCTACAAATTCAATTAATTTATAATTCCAACCTCTTGCTTATTTACTAACCAAACATCATCATTTTTAACAAGTTCCAAATCCAACAACATTTGATTCACCATTTTAGGATTTTTTTCAATTTGAAAAGATGTCCATACACGAACCGTCATTTTACAAGTCGCATCTTCCAAATAATATTTACCTATCTCATACTTTTGTAACTTACTTTCCAGTCTTAATGATTGATTTGCGCTAACTCCTTCACTTTTATTAAAGTAGCTTACCATTTCAGCTGTAATATATGGTTGTAGATTTTCGTTGCGCATTATCGTACTTGTGTAATTAAATTGATCTCTTACGTAATTGATAACCAAATCATTAATTCCATCAGGCAAACTCTCTCTGTTACTAACATTTTCGTTTTCCTTTTCTAATTCATTTACTTCTTTTTCCAAGTCACCTAAGCGCTGTTGTTGAGCTTCCATCACGCTTCTATCTTCTTCCTGCTGTTTCACGTAAGGTTTTAATTTATCTTTATATGCATTTTCAGAAATCGCAAAATGAGTATAATAGCCTAACCCAAAAACAAGGAGTACACTAATCAATATGAGCACTTTGCGCATAAAAATCACTCCAAACTCTTAATAACTAGCTCACCAGATTCTTGTTTAGTAAGCTCCGCATTGTATTCATTCATGATTAACATTTTTGTATCATTATCCTTATACTGGCAATAAAAATGGACATCATAACCATTTTTGACTTTATTAATAACCAAATTATCAATTTTAACAAATGTATAATTTTTATCAATAGGCTTTACATCTTTATCTTTGACATAATAAACAATTTCCTTGTCTGTCGCTTTTGGGTATAACTTAAAGAAAGTGTCTAAGAAACTTTGAATTTTTTTCGTTTCCTTCGCTGAAATCATATCCCCATTATTAATTAATTTTTGAGCTTCATAATTGGATTTATTAGGACTTGCGGTCACAACTGGATTTTTAGTAATCACGTAAGAGTCCTTATCTTTGTGCACATGGACAACATACGTTGTATAAAAGTCTTTTTTCGATTTTGTCAGATGTTGCCGAACTTGATAGGTAACTTTATAATCTTTACCTTTGGACTTGTTTTCTGAAATGTTTTTAACTGCCCAAATTTTAAATTCCTTAACTTCTGTTTTTTCTTTTGCTTCATTTAATATTTCATAATTCATTTGAATTAAATCTTTCTGAAAATACTTCTCTAGTTGTGTTTTCTCGTATTCTTTCGCTTGCGGCGAGACATCAAATGCATAGTATTCTCTCGCAAAGTTTTCAACAAATTGTTCAACTCCTGAAATATCGTTCGTTTTTTCTTGAATAACTCTGGTTTCATTAATTGTATGTGTGTCAACCGCCGTAAAATTGTTATAAACACCAAACACAATGCTTGTACTTAGTAGCCCCCACCCTGTTATCAACATTGTTTTTTTGAACTTTTGGCGAGATAACTTCAATACTTTATTTTGCTTCTTTTTTTCCTTCATAATTTCCTCCAATCAAAAAGCAGACTCAAAAGAATCTGCTCTAGTTTGTTTCAATACGCCCTATACCTACGAGATGCTGTTGCCAATAAGGTAAAGTTAAATCTGCATAGCCAATTGGATCGCCTGCATGGTACATTTTATTATTTCCTAAATAGATGCCTACATGGCTTATTTGGGTTCCTGAATTATAAGTTCCCGAGAAAAACACTAAATCCCCAGCTTTTCCTTCTTCTAATTTAAAGTGTTTGGTCGCATCATACTGCATTTGCGCTGTCCTCGGTAGATTAATTCCCGCAATACCATAACACCATTGAGTGAGCCCACTACAGTCAAAACTTGTACTTGGGGAAGCTCCTCCAAAAACATACGGATACCCCTGATATTTCAAGGCTTCCGTCATTATTTTCTTAACCGTTTCATCTGAAAAATTGACAGGATTAAGATATTGCTGAACTAGCTTCACATAATACATATTCCCATAACTGTAACGAAAGTTCCCATGACTGTCTGCAACTGGATTCGAGTACGGAACTTTCTTTCCCCTTGCTTTATTTTTAGAAAACTCTTGTGCCAATTCAAAAGAATATTTTTTCCCCTTATTTTCTACAAAGCCAACGAAACCACCGCCAAAATTATAAGCCTGAACTGCGGTTAATTCATCAATACCTTTCTTTTTACAGCTTTTAATCAAGTCCGCAAAATATTGACATGCTTGTTTAATAGATGCCTCTGGTTGCAAAGAATTAACGGGCAATCCCAAACTTTCTGATGACTGCATGACATCACTTCCCTTACCGCCACTTTCGACCATCATAATTGCAAGCAGATAGTCCACATATTCTTTAATCCCATATTCTTTACAATATTTTTCTACAAGTGGTTTATAACTTAAAACTTCTTGCGATATCCCCATAGAAACGACATTTCCCGCAACTCCACTATCTTCTTCCTTATTTTCCGAAATAATAGCAAGTATCCCAAAAATCATAATCGCACAAAAACTGATTGCTAAAAAAGAAGGAACTAACAGCCATTTCAAATATTTGATATATGCCATTAGTCTTTTTTATCCTTTTCTAGCCAGTTGTATAATACATCTTTACCAGTCGCACGTTTAAAGTGTTCAAATTCTGCTGATACTTTCGGTTTCTGAATTACCTTCGGCTGTTGATGACTCGTTTTAGGAACAGATGGGGCTTTCGCTCCAGCAGGTTTTCTCATTTTTAGAGAAGTCGCAACAGACGAAGAGCCTGTTTTATAAAATTGCGACCCTAAATTCGGTGAAGAAATCGAGTCATTATTTACTCGTTCACTAAGTGAATACTCTGCTTTTCTTCCTGCCCCGGTAGGAAGAAGATGTTTATTTTTTATCGCTTCCGTAAACTTCTCATTAGCTAATTGTGCATTTACTTTGTCCACTTGTTCATTGGTTGCTTGCGGTATTTTTCTTTTTGCCAAAGTTCTATCTAAGTTCGTTTTAGCACTTGTAAGAATAGGATTTTCATTGGTTGTTTTTCCTCTTTGCGTTAGTCTATCTTTATTATGAGCCAGTTCTTCTCTGCGTTTTGCCTCTGCTTCCTTACGCTGTTTCTGTAATGCATTACGTTTTTTAAACAGTTCCGTTTCACGATTAGCCACACCAGTATTAAATTTATCTTTTTGTTTCTGTAATCCATCTTTCGCATATTTAGGCGTATCGCCAAGTTTCTTTTTCAATTTATCCTTAACATCTTGTGGTTTGTTTTTAATGTCTTTTAAGTCGCCGTAACGCTTCCCTAGCTTCTCTAATTTCGATTGTGGTGTATGCGGGTCATTATTATGACTTTCTAGTTGACTTTTCCCTTTCCGCCTTACATTTTGGGATTGAGGTCGAACTCTGCGCCTTCCCATTGGTTTCGTCATTTTTCGCAAAGCGCCATAAGTTAATGCGCTCTTGGCAAATCCAGTAATGCCTTTTACACCTTCACCTTGTAAACTCATATAACCTAAGAGTTCTGTCGTTTTAAATAGCGTTCCGACATATACAATAATTTGAATAAAAATCAGCCACAAAAAGCTACTCGTTGCGGTTAAGCTATACATCATGGCAGAAATAGACATCATCACGGTCATAATTAACGTGATTCCCGTTTTAGTTAAAAGCGCATTAATTACTTTATAACTAGCGTACCAAGCTGACTTCTGACGGTTCGGAATCAAAGCAAATACTAATCCCACGACTAAGAAAATTGAATACACAATAAACATAATTTGTGAGTAAATCATAATGCCTGACAAGATGAGTACACAAATACTAATGATTAAATTTAATATCAATACAAGGCTAACCATACCCAAGCGGTCAGTGACTTTTTGAAACCCCATATTGGTATTTTTTTGCTTTTCTACTTCCTCTTTAGCAACATCTGCACGCTTACTATCATTGGCGTAAGGATTTGCTGAAAGAAGCTTATCGATTCTCTCCTCTCCGATTTTATTTTCGTTCATTGTTCCGTATTGTAAAATTAAATACGGTTTTTTAATCTGAATATCAAACAACAATTCACGCATTTTCACTTCTGATTTTTTGTTTTTGTCCGTGTATCCTGGTGCGTCTATTTTTTTACCTGTAAAGGTCATATTCGCCCCAATATCTAAAATAGTTGTATTAAATTCCTTAGAAAACGTATTGAGTTCACCTAAATATTTATCCGAATAGGCAATGAACCCCATAGAGCCAATTAACAACATGGCGAAAATAAGCACTGCTGATAAAGCTTTTTGAAATTGTTTTTTCAGCATACCCACCCAGATAACATAAGCACCTAGAACTAGAATTAAAATAGGAACTAAAGACGGATATAAACCACTATTCATAAATCCGTGTTTATTAACACCTGCTAGATTCTGCATATTTTTGGATAAAGCTGAAATGACATCAGAAATAAAATCCAATGAATAAGCTTGTTCCACCACATAGCCAACCAAGTAGCTTAACACGACATTAATCGACCATATAAAACAAGTCATCAAATACAATGCATAATAGGCTGTATTAGAGATTCCTTCCCCCCATTGCCATGGTAACCAATCCCAAGAAGTATCTACATAAAAATCTAATTGGTAATTGTCTATGGGATATTTCGTATATTCTGCAACTACTTTTTTCGTTTCCTCTATCCATGCATTTGCATCAGCACTGATAGGCGAATTCAAAAAGAAAATAGCTAGCACAAAAAAGAGAGCAAGCCCCACGCTTACCCCCTTCCAAATTTTATTAAAGTTCACATCTTCACCACCTAGTTTATATCCATTGGCGGACGTGTATCGAATGCCTTAAATAAGTCTTCAAAAACGGCATCAAACTTTACAATGCCTGTCCGCCCTCGAATATCTTGAAACAGACATTCGCCATTATTTAGATTTCTCAATCGGTGTTCATTTTCTTCCGTATTTTCAAGGTTATAGAATTCAAATGTTTTCTGAATTTCGATAGGGTCAGTAGAACGAAACGCAAATTTCATACCAATATTATTCTTCATTTTTTCGTCTAACAGGTCATCCGTATTTTGTGTAACGAAATATACTCCTGCATTCATCGCACGTCCAGCACGTACTAATTTATTAGTCAATGCTTTTCCTTGTGCCACCTGTAGAACTGTCCAAGCTTCGTCCAAATCTACTATTTTAAATATTGCCCTATCTGTTTGAATAAATTTAAGCGCAAAACTAGAAATTACAATCATCATCGCCACACTTAGCATTTCCATCGTTGTATAGTCCTCAATTTTATCATCTTCGCTAGGTAATATTAAATCGGCAATTTGGATAATATTAAGTGGCTTGTCCAATTTAATTGTATTATCTACTTGCCCATCACTAAATAACAAATGTGCAAAGTCATAGTCAACAAAACTTTCAATGTGACTTGCTAAACTATGAGCTATCTCTTCATCAGAAGCATTTAATTCATGAATAATATGCATCATGCCTGGATTATCCATCTTACTCACATTTCGTACTGCTTTCAAAAGCAGAGGAAACTTCACCGCATCACGTACCGAAATACCTGTTAGAAAAGTAATAGTATCCACGGCTAAACGTTCTGCATCTTTTCGATTTTCCATAATAACAAATGGGTCTAATAACCCCTTATTTTTTTCATCACTCGTCAAATTAACAATATTTAACTTATCTTTTAAAAACACTAAATCATTTAGCCAGTTGTAACGTTCGCTTTTAGGGTCAACGATTAAAGTTTTAGCTCCGAATAAGGTCGCATAATACACTAACAAATTATTATTAAACGACTTCCCACCACCAAGCGAACCAATAAAAGCAGAAGCAAGGGCATTAGTCACTGTTCCTTTTATTCCTTGTGCCGCCGCCCATGGCTGAATTCTGACTGTTTTTCCTGTGTCAATGTTATAGCCAACATAGATACCTGTGTCTTCGCCTAGCGCTTGTGTTGCACCAAAACCTAAACTTGCTATCATATCTGCCGTCACATATTGCACATAATCATTCATATAACGTGATGAACTCGGAATAAATTCCTTATGAAGTCCGTCCATATCCCCATAGGAGCGTTCTAAAATAATAGAATAATCATCATAGTAATCTTTCACTTGGGTCACTCGTTTTTGCAATTCTTCTTCGGAATCCGCAGACACTCGAATTACATAGCTTAGCTTATACATGCTTTCTTTTGTTTTGTCTAATATGGCTTCTAACTCGTCCGCATCATCTCTCGCATCTGATAAATTCCGAGTTGAATCACTGTTATTCTCGAACGCGTGTTCATCTAAATTTTTAAGTTCTTTCTTTTTATTCCGAATCGTTGTTAATGCTTTTTTATTCCCCATACATTCTAAATTTATCGATACATCAATAGGAAAATTAAATTGTTGTTGTTGATAATAGATAATTTCATTGTCAGGGAAACTTAAATCTGATGTAATATTTGCGATAGATAAATACGCCACATATTCTTCAGTATCCGCATTGGTTAATTTTAAGAATCGTTCTTTTTCTTCAACTAAGGTATCACTTAAATTCAAAATGTCATATGTCTTAATCAATTTTTTATCCTTTTCTACTTGAGTATCAAATGAATAGTTAAAATTATTGTAATCCACACCTTTTTGTCCATAGTGATGGCGAATAAGATAAGCAACGTCTTTGGATTCTAAAGGGGTTAAACGAAAACGGCGATTAATTTTACTATATAAAAGTCGTTCTACTTTCGCATATCGCTCAATTTCATCTATATCCATAGAAGTATAATCATTGAATAGATTTTTGTTCACACTTGCAAAAAAGCTTTTTACATTATTTTTAACATCTGACCAAAATGTTTTAAATGAAAGTGGTCTTTGTTCATCATTTAATACTAATTTGAAGCCCACATAATACTTATAATCAAGCTCATTTTCGCCCAGACTATTCACAAGTTCTTCCGTTACATTATTGACGTGTTCTATTGCAATATCTTTTAGTTCTGTATCTTTAATATGCTTTTTACTTTTCTCTTGAGTATCTCGAATACTTTTTTCAGTTGATACAATTAGCAATTGCATGTTACCCTCTCGACTTTGTGCAATTAATTGACGTAAAGAATCATAGATGGAAAAACGCTGTTCAGAACTTAAAAAATTGTAGTTATACGCTTCTAGTTCATAGTAGGCATAACATTCATTATTATGATTAAACACTAAATTATTGTCTATAAATTTTATTGGAAAAGCCATGTTTACCTCCTTACTGTTTGAATAAATATGATTTCTTCGTCTACTACATATTTTCGTTTCAATTTGAATTGCTTATTTGATTTCATTTTCTTATGCCGTAAGTGATAACGAATCACCGCAAACAAAAAGCTATACGGTTTTTTTGAATCAAACGTTTTTTTACTCACAAACCATGTAATTAAAATCGGAATCGCAACATTTTTAAATAAGACACTCTCGATGTAACAAAGCGGCGGTACATCATCAAGCAATAGCATCGCCATAAATAAGCATACAAACCAAACAAGTTGTGATGCCGTGACTGCGAAGGGTAACTTTATATCTCCCAACGCATGAAGCACCATTTCCACGTTCCATATATTCGTATAACTTTTAACATCACGGTATTTCTTTTTTTCTTCCAACACTTTCACCCCTACTTAAAGAACTGTGTAAATAGTTTTAAAAACATGTCTTTGGCAACATCAGGCGCAAACACGAAGCCAACACCAATAATTGCAACAATCACAAATGTAATGATTTGCACCAGTGATCGTTTTAAAAATAACCAAACGCCTGCTAGAATAATCGCAACAAGTGCGATTGGTTGTAAATTTGTACTTATCCACTGAAATATATTTTGTCCGAAATTCATTTTTCTTTTTCCTCCTTATCTTTCAATAAAAAAACCTTCTATTTAGTTCCTTGCTTCATTTCGTTTTCCTAATTTAAATACGTCACACCACCTTACCTATATTCAAAACAACATAATTCCTTTTCTGCTTAAAATTGGTGATATATGTGACCAAACATTCTATTTTCCTCCCTGTGTAACCGCCTGACCACTCTTTTAACAATAATTTATCTCCAACCTGAAAATTTCTATCATTTTTGCGAACTTCAAACGTTTTAAATCCTAATTGGACTTGTTCGAAGTATTCAGGTTTAATTTTTAAATCATGCGTCATACCTGTAAATCTGATTTCATTTTGTCGAGCCTGCCATAAGTCCACCTTATTCACTCCTCACTTAAAATTCGTTCCAAACTATCTCTAACAGCATTCTCAACCTTGTTTTCTAGTAACAATTCAATTTTCTTTATTTGACGCTTATTGGCCAAAGCAACAGCCATATAAATCACTAGGAAAACGAACAACGCAATAAGTGTTATTCCCATCATGATATTTTGCATGTTCTCACCCTCATTTCACAAGCCGATTATGATGAATAAAAAAGAGATAATTTTCTAATCTCTTTAACAATTCTATAGAATCCACATCTACACAATAGACTTTTGTATTATTCATTTGCTTAAATTTAGGATTATAGGAGCTTTTATAAAAAGTAAAACGGATAGAAGAATAGGTTTTTACCTGTTTTCGGTGTGAGCCAAATTCTTGGTAAATTGTTGTGCGCCCTTCCACAAATAGAGTAGTATACTTCCCAATATCTTGGAAATAGACTAATGTATAATTACTAACACCTTTTTCCAAACTCCTTGAAGGCTTCGCAACATTCCCCTTCAAAAAGCCCATATCTTTTATCTTTTTATCAAAATCAGTCGTATACATCTTAAACTTCCAAGCAAGATACGATTGTAAAAGGACGACGCTTAGATATGATAATCTGATAATAACAATCATTAAAAATTACTGTGCATTCATTATTTGTTTCTCTCAAAACAAATAACTCATTCCTCTTACATTGAAATTTGTTACAAAGCAATTTTTCTAGTTCCCTATCTCCGATAGCTACCTTATTTTTCAAAAATAATGAAACTATAATCAAAGTAATCAAAATACACACTGTACTAATATACATCTCATAACCTCCTCCTTTTCTTACAAAAAAAAGACTGAATGAAGTCCCCTCCAATTAGCCTATTAGCTTTTCATTAATTAGCTCTTGAAGTTGCAACAAATCTTGTCTTTTTCCCAGTTCAATAAATTCTTGGGCACTTGCTTGTAAGTTTAAATACTCACTTTCTTGAAACTCTTTTTGAACTTTCATCGCTATCGTATCTTTATCCATCTCACTATTGCGGAAATATTGTATCGCATAATCCTCAATCATATCTTTATGTTTAGGTGTCAATTTCGCATTATCAATTAACATGGTTAGATTATCTCCGCCTACAATATTATCAATGGATTTCATAATTTTTAAGGACGGAGCAATAAAATGTTTTATCCACCAAAACAGTTGCATGTAATCTTTTTGCTTCGGATTCATAACCAAACGAATACTTTTAATATCTTCCATAAATTTTTCCCAGAATGGATAAGTTTTCCATCTACTTTTAGTAGAGTCGTTAGGGTTTCTTTGCGCAAAACGCATATTATAATGAAGTGTACCTAGCGCCACTTTTGACACATCTTGATGCTGTAACAATTCTTTCACCGTTGCCACTGCTTTTTCTTGCCGAAAACGGAGCTCATAACGATTCCAAGATTGAGAGAGCATTTCTTCCATCTCTTCATCTGTCAAATTCAATTTTTCCGCTTGTTCATAATTTTTTTCATAAAAAACGATGTATAACAGGCTTTCACGTGAGCCAAAACTAATTGTTCGACCTTCTCGTTTTCCATCACTTAAATTAAACTTCCCATAATCAACACCCGCACGTAATTTACTAATACATTCTTGATTTTCAGCCATTTCAATAATATCTTTAATATCAAAATACGTACGTTTATCATCTATCGCTAAATCTAAGCGAGGAACATTAGAAGCATATTTCATCGCGTCTTTTAAAAAATCAAACCATGTTTCATTGCGACCTTCTAACCATGTTTCAAATTGCCGACAGCCTTTCCCTGTCAGCAATACATGATAATGCAAATCCGTGGCTTTTCCTCCGCCTTCTAGAACTCTGATGTCATCAGATTTCTTAAATGCGCGGTAACCACGAATCCCACTGCCAAGGTCATCACGCATTAAGTGAATAGGAATTTTCAAAAGCTTCTCGCAAATCTCTTCAAAAGACAAATCCATAACCGTTAAGGAAAGCCAGTCAATGCACGCAGTCAACGCGTGCCTGTCTTCACTTTGCATTCTCTACCCCCCTATTAGTAAGGGGGGCGCTTCGCTTATTCTTTTTCATGAATGTCCTCCTTTTCAGCTCGTTCTTCGCCCGAGCTGAAGCCTTCCGCTTGGTGCGCTATGGCTCCGCCGGCACTATCCTGTGCCCACGCGCCCTGCGCCTCAGGCAGTAGCTTTTCTATCTCTTCCAGAAAATTAAATTTTTCAGGTACAAAAGGAGCAAAAAACTCCCTCACTACTTTTGTAGAACCTTTGATATGACAATACCCCCGAGCTGGTACTCCACTGTTTACATAACTTTTCTGCATGTTTTTAAAAGTCATACGATAGCCTTCCGAACTCATATCCCCTAAAGCAAATCGCGCTCCAAGCTGGTCACGAATACTACCCTTTAACGCTTCCGCATCGGGTCTTTGAGTTGCAAAAATAACAAAAAAGCCCATTTGTCTGCCTTTTAAAACTAATTCAGACAAATGCGCATTTATTTTAGCTTTTTCATTCACTTTATCGATTTTATCAATGAAAGCCACAAATTCGTCAAAAATAATAAAAACAGGTTCTAGCCCATAATATGCGTAATTTTTTCCTGTCTTATAATTCGGCAAAGATTTTACATTCACATATCGGGCATTCATTTGTTCTACGGTAATACGCAACGACTGAGCAATTTGATTATAATCTGTGTATACTTCATGTTTGTTTAAGAATTTCGGAACATCTCGCAAATCGGCTAAATCTGCCGTTTTAGGGTCATAAATTTTTAACTTAGCATCAGCTTTCAGTAAAGCCATGACCAAACTCAATAGAAAATAGGTTTTTCCTCCCCCTACTTCCCCAACTACTAAACCATTAGGTGTTTTAACAATGTCCCACGTTAGGCCTTTCATCAGCAAAATTTTATTTTTTTTAACTTTCATCTCTGAAATTTGAATTCTTTTCTTCTCGGGATTCAACTGCAAGGTATACGTGTAGTAATAGCCATCCTTTTCTTCGCACACCAAATCTGCATTAAACATTTCTTCTAGTTTCGGGGCAAGTGTTCGTAATTGTTCTTGAAAAGAATACCCCCCCATAAAACAACTAACTTTAAATGTATCTCCTTTTAACTTAAAACGAATTTTTGCCCATGTAGACATCTCACGTTTCACTTTGAAATTCGGTTTCTCCTCAAAGCCATCTTCTTGCCCCACATCATTCACTTGATAAAATTTACTTTGCCATATCATTTGGGAAAGTCTTTGCATATAGTAAATATGCCGCCAACGTGGAAATAGAATCAAAGCGATCAAAAGAACAATAAATGCAGAATACAACAAATTAAGCATCGAGTATTTTAGCAATACATGGTTATTTAGTACATCAAAATGCTTTAAAAATAATCTCACTTCTAATGAAAGAAATACTATGCCAAAAATACCTAATACCAAAAAACTGATGTAGTGTTTCATAAATGGCATAATTCTCACACCTCTATATTTTAAAGAAATCACGAAACAACTCCTTTCAGGCTTTATTTATCAATAATTTTAGAATATAATATAATTAACGGGAGTTTTGCGAAAAAACTGGAGGGTTATACAATAGAATTATTCAACATCATTACTGTATTGATAGGAATAGTAATATCTCTAATTAGTCTTATTTTCCAACTGATAGACAGAAAAAAAAGCGAGAAAGCAATGCTTCAAACTACTCAAACGAATATAAATATTACGTATGAAGATGTCATTTCAATGGATAAAAACAGAGCATTTCTAGGCAAAATGTTAGAAAAGAGTTTTATAGTACTTGTTTATATCGTGGTTATTGGTTCATGTGTTTACAACGTTTACAGCCTAGACACTTTTAAACTTGAAAATATTGATATTATGAATTTTTCGCAAAAATTAAATAGCCTACTTTACCTTTCTATCAAGAATGCTGGCATTTTTCTTATTATTGTCGCAATCGGTCTAACTGTGGTAAATGGCATCAAATTATTTTTTAAAACAAGTACACAAAATAAAGGTGTTATGATTATCTACATTTTATATGTTATCGGAACGACCTTAACATACATCACTTGGAAAAACATTGACTTCACAACTCTCTTTAAAGCTAATACACCTAGTATACAAAGTTTTTCTGATTTTCTAAATTACATAGCACCGATGTTGTTTCTCTTTCAAATTATCCAATTAATGGCTTTGTCTATACATCTTATAAAAGAAACATTTATTGTACAAATAAAAACAAATGATTTAGAACAAAGATTTAAACATTATGGTACAGTTTGGCTTATCGCATTAGCACCTTTTGCGATTTTTGCGATTTATCAATTGATGTAGCCATGTAATTCTGAAATAGAATGCACACAAAACAACTTGCTATCGCACTATAAAAAACTATTGAATGTCCTAGAAAAAGATGAACCATGCCAAAAAACATAAAATACATTTGCACGACTCCCGTAAATACCAAACATAACATTTTCGCTACATAATTTAATATTTTCAGCACTCTTTCCTGTTTCTTAGACAACTCCACCATTATACTTTCCCCCCACTATTATAAAAGAGCATGGCTTATATTTCGCTCATGCTCTTTCTGTCATCATTATTTTTTATTCGTTACTCGTTCGCCATTTGAATCTGCGAGTTTATCCGCATCAGAAAATGGCAATACTTCCGAAGCTTCAAAAGTATCCACAATTTTCGCCCATGCCGTAGCACGTGCATTTCCTTGCCCCTCAATTGCGCCAGATTGAGCCCTTGGAGCATAAACAACACCAACTAATTTCACTCGTCCTAGAGTTTTGATATTGGGACGCTGGTTTGTTTCAATTTTAATCGCATAACTGCCGTCTTTTAGTTCTGGATTATCACCCGCAACATGATACACAACACTTTCAACTTGTTTGGTTTGGAAATTCTCATTCACTTTTGCATTAATTAAATACACATTTCCTAAATGTTCGTTTACTTGGTTTTCTGTTAATTTGATTTTCATATTAAATTCCTCTTCTCTTTAGATTAGTTAGCTTGTACAGCTAATTTTATATTTTTTCCGACCATGAAATGAATAATTCTTTCATGAATTTCTTTAATACTTATCTTATTTACACATTCCAGTGTAAAATCTACATTATTAGCCCCAATTGTTGCTAGAGCTTCTTTATACGCCAATGTAAAAGTACGAGCGGTAATAATATAGGCTATTCTTTCACCATGTACCATTGCTTTTACTAAATAAACATTATTCATTTATCACATTCCCTTTCTTACTTCTTGTGACTTCGTAAGTTCCTCGTAAAGATAGCACTATGACAATCAACAATCCGATCGCCAAGCAAAGTGTTGCCCATACGTTCACTTGAAACGAAATTGAAACTAACGTGAGTGCTAAAATAACGATATACAAATTTGTTGCAATAACAATAAGCCACAACAAAATATTAAATAAAACTTTCACTTTCCCCAATTCCTTTCAAAATAAAAAGCTCTCGATATCACTCAAGAGCTTTCAAATTATTTTGTTTGTCTTTTCTTTTTACGACTATTAGCATATGAGCCAATCAAGAACATACCACCTGCAAAAGCTAGAATTAAGCCACCAATAATGAGCCCCATATTTGCACTATCTCCTGTTTTAGGAATAATAGTAAAAGACTTTTCAGTAGGTTTATTCGTCATTTCACATTTCACAATTTCACCATCTTCTTTTACTTCAAAAGAATAAAGAGAATCATCTAGCTGGTAACCTTCAGGCGCGCCAGACTCTTGGAAGTAGTATTTACCTTTGCTTAATTTCTTGAAGTAAATTTTTCCGTTTTGGTCTGTCGTGCCCTCTCTGATGACTTTTTTATCTTGGTCGTAAATTTTGATTTTCGCTCCTGGAAGCTCTTTTCCGTTTGTGATGTCTTTCTTCGTGAACTCCATGTCCCCTTTTTTCAAGTAATTTTTCACATTAACATTTGCGAAAACAATAGCTGTATTTTGGTCTTTGTATTTGAGTTCAATAGAAACAGGTTTAGCTAAAACATAATCATCATTCGTTTTAGTTTCTACCAAATCGTATTTACCAAGATAAAGCTCTTTGGATGTTTCAAAATTACCTTCCTTATCCGTTATAACATGGTCTACTTTCTCACCTTTTTTCACACGAATGGTGCCATCAAGAGTCATGATATTTTCTTTTGCAATAACATCAAATTCAACAGCTTTCGCATCTATGAATTTGTAAACAGACTTATTAACTTCTGTTTTTTCATTGTCAATCACTTCAAATTCTTTGTGTCCTTGGATTTTCCCTTTCACTGGCATGTCAGAAATTTCAACCACCACAACACTATCCGCATTCATTTCATCAATAGTAAATGTTGTCGGTTGAGTGTTAATCAAATATCCTTCTGGAGCTTTAATTTCTACAGCTGTGTAATCTCCAAAAACAAAAGGTTCAGGTGTGATTAAAGTACCGTCCTCGCTTGTTTTGAAGCTTTCAAGTGTTTTTTGAGTTGGATAATTAATATTTTGTTTCACAACCTCACCCTTACTATCAAGGAACTTCACTTCTGTGTTCGCAAGTGGAATAACTTTCCCCGTTTCAGCATCTTTTTTCACAAATTTCACATCTGCGCTATATACTTTATCTTCAAGGATATAGTGATACGTGCGTCCTTGTTCATCAATAGTGACTTTAAAATCAGCTACTTTTTTGTAACCTTGTGGCACCTTCGTTTCTGAAACGGTGTACGTGCCATATGGAACATTTTCAAACGAAGCTTTACCATCTTTATCACTAATGGTTTTACCAAACTCTTGCCCATCGCTGTCTAACGTGAGCGTAAACTCTGCACCTTCAAGCGCTTGTTTTTGTCCATCTAGTAAAATACCAAAAAGAGGTTTGTCCGCAAATTTTACCAACTCCACATTACCTTTAATGACATTGTCTTTAAGCGTTGTATTAGTGAATACCAATTCCGTTGTTTGGTTAGCGTAAGTTAACTTACCTTCGTGAATTTGCGAATCCAAATTATAACCTTGTGGCGCTTTTAATTCTTTGAAGTAATAAGTGCCTAGTTTAAGTTTTTCAGATACTGCTTTACCACTCGCATCAGTTGTGATTTCAGATACTTTTTGCGTTGCTTTAGAATCCGAGTAGATACCATAAGTTGCACCTTTGAACATTGCATCGCCTTGTGCTTTAGCACCTGTTTCACTGTCTTGTTTTGTGATTTTGAACTGCCCTAAAACCTCTTTGTTTTTGAAAGTTAATTTTGTTGTCTCTTTAGCTTTAACCGTTGCTTTTTGCGGTGTTGTGTTAATTGTAAATCCGTTAGGCGCTTTTGTTTCAACGACAGAATAATTCCCCATCATTAAATCTTTTGCGGTAGCTTTACCGTTCGCATCAGTCTTAACATGTGCCACTACTTTATTCGATGAATCTTTTATATCGTACTCTGCATTAGCTAGCACCTTATTATCTTCACTGGTTTTAGTAATTTCAATATTTCCTAATTGAGCTTTAAACATTGCTTTTATTCCTTGTACCTCAATCGGGTCACGAACAGTTCCAGCAGACAGCAAACTTTGTACTCCGCCTTGTTTCGGAATAAATTTTAACGCAGTTGGTGCAAGTACATCGGTTGGAACGTCAAACGAAACAGTCCCATCATAAGAAGCGTCAGCAACTAATTTAAAACTTTGATTGACATCGATTTTAGCCATACCTGTAAAGCTTCTACCATCTTCTGTTATTGCAGTAATTCCTGTCGGTAAATTCAACGTGTATTTATTATTGTTTCCTTCTGAAACAGTATTAAACCAACCTGTTTCTTGACGCTTAGTACTTTCATTCCAAGACGCTGTTTGAACCTTATTGGTTATATCAAATTTTCCTGTAGGTGCAGTTTTAGCATTCGCTTTATCTAGCAAATATTTAACTCCTGAATCACTTTTCATTGCAGGACTCGTAAAATTATTTAAATAAACATTTAATGCTACGTAGGTATCAACATAATTTTTTTCACTCGTGCCATTCCTTGGGTAACCGTAATAAAGTATATTGTAAATTGCTTCATCATGATAAATTTGCTCTGCATATTCTCTATTTATTGGAAATGGCAAATCAGGGTCAATACAAAAAGCAACTTCTCCGCCTACTGTAATAAACGAAGTAGAAGTTTCATATCCTCCGTACCAAGCACTCCACTTACCCGAACTATTACCAGTTGATTTAAGGAGCGGATGTGGATTAGACGAACTGGTAATTACCTTCCCTGTATCTGTTTTCCCTAATAAATAAGAATTACTTTCTGTGCTTTTAGCTGTAACTAGCAAAGGTGCGATAATTGTTTGCATAAAAATAGCTACCACCGTAATCAGTGATAGCACAATTTTCCATTTATTGTTTAATTTCATAAGTTTCTCCTTTTCTTTTATAAAATTCAAATTATTTAATTATTACAGTCGGAGAACGTATACTCATCTTTTTCACCTCACAAAAAAAGGCACTCATTTTTTTCATAAGCACCTTTCAATATTTTATTAATTTAATCCCAACCTTCAAAAATCGAAGTTCCACCACTATTTGGATTTTCAACAGTACCATTATTACTTTTTGTACCACCACTATTATTTTGAGAACTACCTCCAGAAGGACTTGAAGAACCTGAACTGTTCGAACTCCTATTACTCGAAGAATTTCCGCTATTATTTTTTTTAGGCGTTGTGCTATTCGAAGAGCTAGAACTACTTCCTGAATTCTCATTAGAACGGCTCGAACTAGAAGCTGAATTATTGGACTGTGACTTTCTCTCATTCCCATTTCCTGAATAACTATTCGATTGAGAAGAATTATTTTTTGACACATTATTTTGTTGTTGCTGTACCTCTTGTTGTTGTTTCTGTTCTGCCTCTTTTTTAGCTTTTTCTTCATCTTGCTTTTTAAGTTTATCCAACACTTTTGCTAGATGAGTTGTTAATTCATTTTTAGCTTTTTCTTGTTTAATTTTACCCACTTCATTTTCAGCAATATTGTAAATATCCCATGTTACATCATTTTTAACGTCTTTCTTCTCAACTGTTGTGAACAATTGATTCACTTTGTCAATTGCTGTTTGAATTTGCTTTTTTTGTGACTTCGCTTCATTAATGACTTTAAACTGTTCGTTCACAAAAGCTTCTTTCTCTGTTCTTAACTCTTTTGCTTGTTTTTCAGCTTTTTCAATATCAACCGTTTCAGACAATGCTTGTTTATCATCTAATAGTGTCGCCACTTCATCACGCAATACTACCATTTTTCTTACTGTTTGAATTTCAGAATCTATTTCCTCACTTTCAAAAGTCTTCTTTTTAGCTAAATTATCAATTCGATCAAGAGTTACATCACCTTTAATAAATTCCTTGCTCGTATCTGTATAAAATGAATCCAATTCTTTTTGCACAGCATCCATTTCAGCATTAAGTTTTTGCAATTCTTCTTGTTTCGCTTCTTCTGCTTTCTCTTGATACGATACAAAAATTCCAATACCCACGCTTAAAATTAAAACGCTCAAAACTACGATAATAATCTTATTTTTTTTCGTCATCTTCATTCTGCTCACCCTTTTTTGTTTATTTATTAAAGTATAACATTGTTTCATTAATCCATGTTATTGTTTTCTAAATCCCTCACATAACAAAATAAATCGTACATGTTAAAACTACCAACATAATTATAAATATTAGATTTTCAGATATTCCACCCGTTTTATACAATTTAAATGCTAACTTTCTATCCGAAAAAGGCAACAGCCAAGCAATACCCGAAACACTAAATGTATCTTCTAAAACATGTAAGAAGTAACCCAAGACTAACATTAATGTAAATATATTTGAGCAAAGTAAGTATATCCCAAACATTAGTAATATCGCTATTAATGAATGCGTCATTCCTCTGTGCCCAAATATTTTATTAATTACATGAGGCAAGAAAGGTATTCTTTTTCCAACAAAACTTCTGGGTTCATCAATATCAGGTAACAAAGCACCCAATGTCAAACCACTTATTGCCATAACTTCAACATTATCTGTTAACATCAATACTGGCATTGAAATGGCTAAACTTGTAACTAAATGGGTGCTATACCTCATTATCTTCACCATGAAACCTTTCTAAAACTTGCATAAGTTTTTGACTGAACTTAAAGTTAGACTGCATTTCCCAAAAACAGCCATTATAAACCATCAGAAAAGGTTCTTTATAATGTTGATAAACTTGAATCACTTCTTTCTCATTATCAGGATTCAAGAACACTAACACTTTACCATTAAGCGTATTCACAATAACACTTTCATTAATTAAATTAGAAACTGTGCGACACCTTTCTAAGGCTTCATAACCAAAATCATCTATAATAAATCTTTTTAGTACATTATTCATTGATAGACCTCCCAAATCGTTTTTTATACAATCTTCTAGCAACATGTAATTCCTGTTCTGTTTTTAAAAACATCATGGCACGTATGAAACTCACTTGCTCATTTCTTCGTTTTCTTTTTTCTAGTTTAGTTTCCATCATTTCACCCCTAGAAATTTTATGTATAAGCTAAAAATAGCTTGTTAGAACCGCCCAACCGCATGAGTTGCTTCTATGTTTGCACATAGTCTTGTTTCTCCTAACCAGTTGTAACCGCCGTGCCGTTGATATTGGAGTGACACCCTCCAAGTTATTCAGTTTTAATTAGTTTTTAAAAATTTTATGAACTCACTTTTCGGAATTTGATGCTTACGTCTGATTTTTTCATCTGACATAAATTTGCTTAATTCCTTATATTTCTGTTTAGTCAATTTTCTAGTTTTTCCTTCGAAGTAATTATTGAAATAGCAATACTCATGATAAGTAATTTTCATCACTTTCATAATTGTGTTTTTTGACAATTCTTTTTGTTTCAAATCAACAAAACAATCATATAGAGTCTTTTCTTCATAACCCTCGTAATCTATCCAAACAAGTCGAATCATTTTAAATTCTTTCTGTTCTTTCTTGAACCGAGCAATGATTTTACTCTTAGCTACCTTAATTGCTTTATCTTTATTTTTTTCAAATAACTTCACTGTCACATTAAAGATTTGGCAATCCATAGCATTGAATCGCACATAAATTTCTACTTCATAGGTATGTATTTTCAAAGTTTTCACCACCCTAAATATTCCTATTCTATTATATTGACTAATCATTCAACTTAATATTGACTTTTTTTATTAAATTTGATAAAATAAAACCATGACAAAATAAGCAAACAATTTGCCATAACACGTTGGGGAACGTAAATTTTCGGCTCTTATTTGTTGTCTTATTAAGTTGAATAACTAGCCTGTAAATAAATATTATCATTAAATTTAATAAAAGTCAAATGTTTTTATCAAATTTAATAAAATTATTTTCTAAGGCTTTAAGGATGGTTGATATGTCTACATTTTCGCGTATAAAATCTTTAGCCAATGAAAAAAAAGTATCTTTACAAGAAGTAGCAAAAGCCGCAGGAATTGGCGAAAATTCAATTTATGCGTGGCGTACTAAAGCGCCCTCAAGCGATAAACTTCAACTCGTGGCAGATTACTTTAATGTTTCAACAGATTATTTATTAGAAAGAACTGACAACCCTTTTTTAGAAAACGAGATTCCAGAATGGGCAACAAAAACCGATGTTCTCGAGCTTGAAAAATTCTTAACTTCAAATAAAGAAATGCGCTATGACGGCGTTAAGCTCACGAAAGAAGATGAAGCAAAATTAAAAGGATTCCTTGAAGGGCTATTTTGGGAAAGATTAGAAACACATAGAAAAAGAAATCAATAGAGAGAAAACAAATAAACATACAGGAGTATAACCATGAGTAAATACATTGATTCTGTAGTAAAAGACATAGTCTCCTCATTTGATACAAATAATCCATATATAATCGCCGAGGAGCTAGGCTTTTTTATTACCGAGAGCGAACTCCCATCAAGTATAAAAGGAGAGAGAATAGTTATTGATTATCTAAATGAAACTCATATAGTAATCAATAGTTCTTTAGATGAATATAAAAAAAAGTTTGTTTGTGCGCACGAATTAGGGCACTGTCTACTTCACGAAGAAAGTAGTATGTTTTTTATACAAGAAACACATGAGGTACTAGGAAAATACGAGCGTGAAGCAAACGAATTTGCAGTTAAATTACTTACATTCAACCTTATTTACTACGAACACGAAACTATAACTAAAGAGCATATAATAAAAGAAACTGGTATCCCCTATAGCATGTATAACTTATTATAACTAAAACCCTGCTAAGAAAATATCTTGGCAGGGTTTTTGGCAGGGAACTATGTTATTTTTAATTCATTTTATCCGTTTTACATTCCAAAAAATGCGTTAAAATAGGCATTCTCACTTCAATTTATGTTGGCTCTTTATTCCCACTCCACCGTCGCTGGTGGCTTGCTTGTCACATCATACACGACGCGGTTTACATGTTTCACTTCATTTACGATACGTACGGAAATTTTCTCCAGCACGTCCCACGGAATGCGAGCCCAGTCAGCGGTCATGCCATCGATGCTTGTTACAGCACGAAGGACAACGGTATGATCGTATGTGCGGCCATCACCCATGACACCTACGCTTCGGATGTTTGGTAAAGCCGTGAAGTATTGCCAGATTTCGCGTTCAAGACCAGCATTTTTAATTTCTTCTCTTAGGATAAAATCGGATTCGCGGACGATTTCTAGTTTTTCTTCCGTTACCTCACCGAGTACGCGAATACCGAGGCCAGGACCTGGGAAAGGTTGGCGCCACACAATTGCGTCTGGCATACCGAGTTCCGTTCCAAGAGCGCGAACCTCGTCTTTGAAAAGCGTATTGAGTGGCTCAATCAATTGGAATTGCATGTCTTCTGGAAGGCCACCAACGTTATGGTGCGATTTAATTGTTTGCGCCGTTGCTGTGCCGCTTTCAATGATATCCGTATAAAGCGTACCTTGTGCAAGGAATTCCACACCATCTAGTTTGCTTGCTTCATCATCAAATACATAAATGAATTCGTTGCCGATGATTTTACGTTTTTGTTCTGGATCTGAAACGCCTTTTAGTTTGTCCATGAAACGTTTTTTTGCGTCCACCTTAATAATATTCATGTTGAACTCGCCTTGAAGGGTTGCCATAACTTGGTCAGCCTCACCTTTACGTAGTAAGCCATGATCAACAAAAATACACGTAAGCTTATCACCAATTGCTTTGTGGATTAAAACGCCAACGACAGAAGAATCAACCCCACCAGAGAGCGCTAGGAGCACTTTTTTATCCC
This sequence comes from Listeria tempestatis, assembly GCF_963575625.1. Classification (NCBI taxonomy): domain Bacteria; kingdom Bacillati; phylum Bacillota; class Bacilli; order Caryophanales; family Listeriaceae; genus Listeria; species Listeria tempestatis. The sequence continues at coordinate 353,718 of NZ_CAUYTK010000002.1, read as the reverse complement.
CAACAAGCTCTTGAATCTTTTTGATTTCTACATCAATAAAGTTCTCCATCGACCAGTCGCCTTTACAACCGCAGATGTTTAAAGCAAAGTTTTTAAGCAGGTCGTTGCCGTATTCTGAGTGGCGCACTTCCGGGTGGAACTGGACACCGTACATTTTTTTGTTCTCATCAGCAATCGCCGCAACTGGGCAAGACTTACTTGTTCCGATAACGTCAAACGAGGTCGGCGCTTTAACAACGAGGTCACCGTGGCTCATCCAGACCGTTTGATCAGTTGGAATACCAGCAAATAAATGGTTTGGAATTTCTAGATGTACGTTTGCTTTTCCGTATTCACGGTCCTTTGCAGGTTCCACTTTACCATCAAAGTGTAAAGTCATAAGTTGCATACCATAACAAATACCTAAAATCGGAATTCCCATTTCAAACAAGCCCTCATCACAGCGGAATGCTCCCTCATCATAAACACTGTTTGGGCCACCTGAGAAAATAATACCAGTTGGATTTAGCGCCTTCATTTCCTCTACCGTAATCGTATGCGGATGAAGCTCACTATAAACACCAAATTCGCGGATACGTCTCGTAATTAATTGGTTATACTGACTCCCAAAATCCAAAACGATAATCTTTTCTTGCTCTAGAAATTCTTTCATCTTTTTTTCCAAAACCACCTTATCTATAAAATTAAGCCGAGATAGTCGGCTCAAACCACAAAATAAGAAAAGGACAATCGCTTGCCCTTTCATTCTTCTTACATTTTAACGTCTTGTATCAAAAGTTGCAACCCTAGATTTCACCGGCGAGCTCGAGCGCCTGCTCTAAAATCTTATTGCCCTGCATGCGACCAAACGCAAGTGAATCTATTTTCGCACTCGGAATCCCTATTTCTCCCAAAATTTTCTCCACCTCCGAATACATATAGCTCACTTGCGGGGCAACCAAAACGGCGTCCACTTGTTCTTTAAAATCGCGAAAGTGCGCACTCGTAATTGCCGACACAGGACCCATGAAAAACACAACATCACGATCTTTATTTTTTTGAAAAAAATCAACTTTCCGTTTTACATCCTCCGGAAAAAGAAGAACGGCGTTTAAGTTTTGTTCTTTCGCACTTTTCACAACATATTGTGCCATTAAGCCTGAAGTAGCACCGCCTGCACAAACAATCATAATCGTTTTCATTTTATAATCCTTTTCCACCAATAATATCCAGTTCCTTGTTGCGTTCCACATTTGCAATGAGTGGCATCGCCCGTTCAATTGCCGCTTTCGTAGCTGGGTTTTCAAGCGCAGCGCGGTGATGCCCTTCGTCCGTCCAAATTTCAGTCACATAAACAATATTTTCATCTTGTTCAGATATGCCAACGATGTAGGAAAGACAAGACGCTTCTTTTTCAAGAGCAGAAGCACTTTCAAGTAAAATTTCTGCAAGCGCTTTTTGCTGACCTGGATGAGCTATAAAAGTCGTGAATAATCCAAATCCCATCTTCATTTTACATGCCTCCTATTTCCAAAAATCATCAAATATCGTAATCGCCATATGACGTTTATGCATGGATTTTATATATCTCTCTTCAATTTTTTGTGCAGCTTCCTTTGTAACAGTGCGTCCCTCCAAGTAATCATCAATCTCGTTATAAGATACGCCAAGCGCTACTTCGTCCGGCAGCGCAGGTTTATCATCTTCAAGGTCTGCTGTTGGTTCTTTTAAATAAAGATGTACGGGACATCCTAGTTCCTTAAGGAGAGCCTTACCTTGTCGTTTATTGAGGCGGAAAAGCGGATTAATATCCGTCCCGCCGTCCCCGTATTTCGTATAAAAACCAGTTACAGCTTCCGCAGAATGATCCGTCCCAACAACCGTCCCTTGATACATCGCTGCGATGGAATATTGAGCTTTCATGCGTTCTCTTGCCTTCTCATTCCCTTTAGCAAAATCAGAAAGCGTCACACCAGCTTGTTCCAGTGTGCTGACGCTCGCATCAACGGCAGCTTTAATGTTAATGGTAATCGTTTTGTCAGGCGCAATAAAGGCGAGCGCATCCGTGCGATCAGCTTCATCAATTTGCTTGCCATATGGTAAGCTTACGGCAATAAATTGGTAGGATGCATCATTTGTTTCGGCGCGAAGTTCGGTAATTGCCATTTGAGCTAGTTTCCCTGCTAAAGTAGAGTCTTGACCAGCAGAAATACCTAAAACAAGCGATTTTAAAAACGGATGTCTCTTCAAATAAGCCTTTAAAAAATCAACACTTTTCCGAATTTCTTCTTGTGGGTTTATTTCCGGTAAAACGTGCATCTCACGTATAATTTGTTCTCTCAACATAAAAATCCTCCTATCAAAACAGCGACCTACTTTTAGAAAAAGAAAGTCGCTCGTGTTTGTTTAAAATGGTATATCTAAATCGACTGGTGAATGAAGCTGAACGCTTTTGCGTACTTTCTCGATGTTTCTCATTTTGTTTTTCCAGCATTTCACACTTAAATCAACTGGATATTGTTCTGGACGCACTGTCCGTTTATATTCATCCCAAAGTAGTGCCAAATTGTCTTCTTTATACTGCTTAATTTCTTCTAAAGTAGGCACTTCATATACGAGTTCCCCGTCCTCAAAAATCGGTACAAGAAGCTCCCGTGCTGTAAAATGGCGCACCGTTTTCGTAATATACGTATGCACTGGGTGGAACATCGTTAGTTCCTCCACACCATCCAAAGATTCATCCGAAAGCGCTACATAATCGCCTTCCGCCTTCAAACCTTCGTCCGTCGTGATGATACGATACACTTTTTTCTTACCAGGGGTGGAAACTTTTTCCGTGTTACTCGACAGCTTAATAGAATCCTGTAGCACACCGTTTTCATCTGCGATAGCCGCCATTTTATAAACTGCACCAAGCGCTGGCTGATCATATGCTGTAATTAATTTCGTGCCCACACCCCAAGAATCAATTTTCGCTTTTTGTGCTTTCAAAGATAGAATCGTATGTTCATCTAAATCGCTTGACGCGAAAATCTTAACATCCGGGAATCCTGCCTCATCAAGCATTTGGCGTGCCTTTTTAGATAGAAACGCCATATCCCCACTGTCCAAACGAATGCCAATAAAATTTATCTTGTCGCCTAGTTCTTTCGCTACCCGAATAGCATTCGGTACGCCTGATTTAAGCGTGTCATATGTGTCTACTAGAAAAATCGCGTTTTTATGACTTTCCGCATAGCTTTTAAATGCTTCATACTCATCTCGGTATGCTTGAATCATCGCATGTGCCATCGTTCCAGAAACGGGAATGCCAAAAATCTTTCCAGCACGCACGTTACTTGTTGAATCACAGCCGCCAATGTATGCCGCACGAGTTCCCCAAATCGCCGCATCCATTTCTTGTGCCCGCCGTGTTCCAAATTCTGCCAGGCTTTCATCTTCCACGACTTCACGAATTCGTGCCGCTTTTGTTGCGATTAATGTCTGGAAATTTACAATATTTAAAAGTGCCGTTTCAATGAGCTGTGCTTCTGCTAAGCTCGCTTCCACTTGCACAATTGGTTCTGTTTTAAAAACAAATTCACCTTCACGAACCGAACGGATAGTACCTTTAAATTTAAAGTTTCGTAAATACTCTAAAAATGGACCATCAAATCCTAATTCATCGTGTAAATAGGTGATGTCAGATTCTGTAAAACGCAAATTTTGCATATACGAAATAATGCGCTCTAAGCCTGCAAAAACGACGAAGCCAGAATCAAATGGCATATCACGAAAGAAAACTTCAAATACGCTTTTACATTCATGTAAGCCATCGTCAAAATACGCTTTCATCATATTCAGTTGGTATAAATCGGTATGTAGGGTTAAACTGTCATCTTGATATAAGTTTGTCATCGTTCTCTCCTATCCTCATTCAGAAACAAATTTAATAACCCCATCATAGCATAAAAACAAGTGGGTGACTACTTCCGTGAATTTATGAACGCAAAAAAACCTGCGCAAAAATTGCACAAGTTTCAGCTTAAATCATCTTTAATTTGTGTCGTTGAAATGCCTGTTGTTCGAGGCAAATATATGACTTCGCAGTAATCTTTTAGGAAGTCAAATTCGCCGCGCCAATCGTCTCCCATTACGAAAGTATCAACGTCATGCGTTTTGACATCGTCAATCTTTTGTTCCCATGTTTTTTCTGGAATGACTTCATCGACGTAACGGATGGCTTCTAAAATTAATTTTCTGTGCGGGTAACTATGATAGGCCTCTTTATGTTTTAGCGCATTAAATTCGTCTGTTGAAAGAGCGACAATTAAGTAATCGCCAAGGGCTTTTGCCCGCTTTAAAAGCTCAATGTGTCCCCAGTGGAGCAAATCAAACGTGCCGTAAGTTATCACTTTTTTCATCGTACGTCCCTCTTTTTTTAAAGATTTTTTTTAATAAAAGAAACGAGGTTTGCACTTGCGTTTCCTGTCGAGTATTTGTTCCAACTTTTTTTAAATGCCTCAATTTGTTCAGCACGTGCAGCCTCTTTTAAAATAGCGTCTGAAAGTGCCTCGGTCGTTTGATAGGGCGTCCCTGGAATTAAATCGAGGTATCCCGTCACGAGGCCACGTTCCTTGTCATACGTTTCTAAATCCGGCGTATAGAAGTAAACTGGGCGATTAAGTAATGCAAAATCAACGGGTGTTGACGAATAATCGGTCACAAGAATGTCGCTGCCAGCCAAAACTTCCTTCATTGATTCCGCTTTTGGTACCACACGTACAAAATCATCTTCTAAGACGTCAAGTTGGCTCGCAATTGCGGGGTGCAGTTTTAAAAGTAACACGTATTCATTCGCCAATCTTTCGCGCATCACGGCTACGTTAATTAGCAGTTTGGCAGCACCGAGTTCGCCGTCTCGATAAGTTGGTGCATATAAAATCGTCTTCTTTCGATACTTCGAGCGGTAGCGCTCATGCATCACATTTACTTCTTCTTTTTGAAAAAAGTAATCGGTACTTGGCACACCGCTTTTAAGTAGCTTGCTGTCGTCTATTAAGAAAGACCGTTTGAAAATATCGGCCATCACATCAGACCCCACTACCACATGAGTGAACGCCGCGTAAACGCGTTTAAACCTCGCCTGCTCCGAAGCAGTTCGCCCTGCAACGCTTTTATCTTCCCAAGCAAACTTTTTAAGTGCTCCGCTTGCATGCCAAATTTGTACACAGATTGTTCCTTCTGCCCATTTCATTGCTGCAAGCTCGGGAAAATAATTATCGACAAGAACGATTTTTGCTGTGCTCATGTGATAAATGCGTCGTAACAATGTTTTCGTTGTCATCGGAATCATTTGCATGAAATTTTGAGCGATTTTTGTTGTATCTAAACGAGGATCGTAAAAAACGATTGTTTCAGGCGTAACTTTAAGTTCTACCATTTTTTTTGCAATTTGTTCTGGGCTATCAGGAAAAGTAATCAGCATGACCACTTTATTTTGCCGTTTAAACATGCGACAAAGGAAGGCAATTACCTTGACGAAACTCATATATACGGAAGCTAACATACGCTTCATTTTCATCACACTCCAGATTCTTTGTCCCTTTTACAAAAGCGCCGCCGTAGCGACGCCTTTTTTCTTATATGTTCCACGACATAACCGTTTTCCCCCACGGGCTCCGTAAGTCAGATTCAAATGCTTCGATGACATCTTGAATGCTACGAATATCATGGATTTCTCCAACTAAATTGGCTAAGTATTCAACAGCACGTTTATTTTCATGTAAGAAACGAACAGTTTCTTCAAAATCAACACGTCCGCTACGGCTGCTTCCGTAAACAGTAAGTCCTTTTTCGAGCACCATACGTGTATTAAATTCAATCGGATATTCCGATACGCCGAGTAGCGATATAGTTCCTTCTGGTTTGATAAGGTCAATAATTTGGCTGACTGCGTACTGGCTACCTCTGCCTCCTGCACATTCAAACGCTTGATCGATCTCAAGCCCTTCCGGAATTTCATCAATATTGTATGCGCCATCTACAAACGAGAAGAAATCTAGTTTGTACGGTGTTTTCCCAAAAATATAGACTTTTGCATCGGGGTATTTATCTTTTAAAAGTAATGTCATGATGAAACCTAAATTTCCATCTCCCCAAACACCAAAAGAAGAGCGATTTTGATCGGCGCGTGATTCAAAGCGTAGTAGCGCATGAACGGCTACTGAAATGAGCTCTGAAAAAGCGGCAACTGACATATCCATATCTTCTGGTAACTCAACAAGACGATCTCGGCGCATGAAAACATTATCCTGCATGAGTCCATCAAATCCGCTTGAACGGAATTTCGTTGAACGTAAATAATTTTCTGCAATAACAGGGTCTGTTTCAACGGGTGTATTTGGAATCATGACAACTTTTGTGCCAATTGGAAATTCTTTTTTCGCATCATAAACGACTTCACCGACACCTTCATGGATGAGTGCCATTGGAAGTTTTTTAGCTAGAATTTCTTTTCCACGTGAACCAGTATAGTAACGCTGATCGGCCGCACAAATCGAAAGATATGTGGGGCGAACAACAACGACATCCTCCGTCAATGTTTCATCAATATTTGCAACTTCAAATTGTCGTTCAGACACGAGCCTATATACTTGATTAATCATTATTTATCCGCTCCTGTATAATCGCATTCGCTACTTGTAAATCATATGGTGTCGTAATTTTAATATTAAAGATTTCCCCTTTTACTAAACTCACTTTTTCACCAGCTAACAAGCAAATTTTACAAGCATCTGTCAAAATTTCTTTTTGTTCAGCAGATAGCGCATTATAGTGGCCATAAATCATTTTCATGTTAAAACTTTGTGGTGTTTGGCCTTGATACATTACATCTCGTACTGGAATGTCTGTAATAAATTCATGATTAGTTGATTCAACAATGGTATCCGTTGCCGTAATTACCGTATCTACAGTTCCGTGTTTTAAAGCTGCATCGATATTTTCTTCAATGATTCGGTGCGTTAAGAACGGACGAACAGCATCATGAGTGATTAACACATCATCGTCGTTTAAGCCAAAATTCTTTTCTACATAACGAATTCCGTTCATAATCGTTTCATTGCGGTCTGTGCCGCCTTCAATCACAACGACTCGGTCATCATGAATATGTTTTTTAAGAACATCTTCAGTGTGATTCATCCATTCCTTTGGTGAAGCAACAAAAATCTTATCAAAACGCGCGTTTAAAATAAATTTTTCAACTGTATGCACAATAACAGGTTTACCGTTTAGTGGTAAATATTGCTTTGGCATACTCACATTTCCCATTCGGGTACCTTTACCCCCGGCAAGAATTTCAGCATAAATCATTTCTTTATTCTCCTTTATTTCTAAAGTTTGAAAGCTCATACAGCTATATTGTAACATAAAAGATTGTAAAAAGAAGCTATCCTTCTCCGTATAAACTTTAGGAACGCCTTCTTCTAAATCTTAACCAAAATAAGAGCATAGCGCCAACGACTAACGCAAGGCATCCAGCAAGAAGTCCAGGTTGAGTATAGCTAAGCACAATTTGGTTTTTCCCCTTAGGCACCGTAACCCCAACAAAGCTTTCATTATAAAGTGGGGTTATATCTGTTTTCTCCCCGTTCACTTTCGCACTCCAACCTTTACTATATGGAATTGTAAATTGGACGGTTTCTTTTTCTTTCGCGACAAAATTCGTTTCTAGTTTATTTTCACGTATTTTCTCTACGTCTAAGTTACTTTTTTCTAATTCATTTACACGATTTTGGAACATTTCTAAATCTAATTTAGCAAATTGAAGTCCCCCGATATTCTCAACCGGGTTTCGAACTACAAAGCTCACTGTCGTAACGCCCGCTTTTTGTTCACCAAGATTAATGATATGCGGTGCTACTTCAAAAGTAGAGTGCGATACTTGTTTACCATTCACAAATATTTGTAACGGTGTAGCACTATTTGTTATGCCATTTAATGATAAATAAAGTTGCGATGGTTTTTGGATCTCAATTTGTGCTTCTAGCTTTCCTTCAGTTGCTTGTTGATCTTTTTTGAGCGTTAAATTTTGACTATTTCGCGACACAGTTAGCCCTTTTGTCGTCCATTTTACCGGGGTCGTCATTTGGAAGTACGATAGTTCACTCCCTTTTTTCGAAAAAAGAAGGTTTTGCTTTTCAAAATAATTGATGGAAGAATCTTCAAGTTTACTGCTAATTGTTTGATAATCAACTTGCGGGATGTAGGCTAAGGAAAGCGCGTTTTGGTTTTGATACACGTCATAGGAATCTGTTTGCAACACTTTCTTAAAGCCCTCTTTTGTAATCTGACTATTTTTAGGTTGCACGTTATAAGCTACTCCAAACAATGAATCTGTAATTAGCGTGTTCCCTTCATAGCGTAACCACACCATTGACGGGGTTGTCAAAAAGCCGATTTTTCCTAAATTTTGATTCAATCGCTTATGTGTAAGTGTATTATAATTGGTTATACCATCAAAACTATAGCGGAATGAATCATTATTTCGAAATGGTTGTTGGCTCGTAAAATCCATTCTAGTAAAATCATCACTAGCTAGTTTAGAGACAATCGCTTTTTTTTCTTTATCAAATTGTTGATATTGTTCATAGGTTTCTGCTGGATAGACGCGGTTCGTCTGATAGGTATTCATCAGTAAATCCGCCGCAACGAGTAAAACTAAACAAGATATGGCTATTTTAGGAAACTTTTCCAATCCAATAAGGCCTATTGTTAAGCAAATAAGCATAATTGCATTGGTGACTAAAATGTTACTTGAGATGATTTCCTTATTATTCGAGTAAAGCCATATAAATAATAATAGCATCGCCGATAAAACAATTAAAATTTGATACATTTTAAGCCCTGAAAATACATCGATGCTTTTTGCAGCCATCACAATTGCAAAGGCAGAAAAAATGAAAATATAACGATATGGCCAACCATTTGGTTCTGCAAATCCGTGAAAAACATAATTCATTCCAACGCTTTGTGTCGCAATGAATAATACTATTAATGCAGCTAACCACAACAATTTAGTTTTTAGCAAAACATTTCGATTTAAGAAAAACAAAACGACTAATAATAGAATAAAAATACCGACGTAAACATTGGGCGCATTTTGATTCACATCAACAAGCGGATATTGAACGCCTGTTAAAAATTTACTTAATGTATGGATTGGTTCAGTTAAATCAAATTTAAACCATTCAATGACTTTGTCCTTTTTGGGTGCCGAAAGTGTTTCTAGTACAACTGGCACAACAATTGGTGCCGCTAATAATGCAGAGATTATTCCAGAAGAAACGAAATGGAAGAACTTTTTCCAAAAAGAAAATGGTCTTTCCAAAAGTTCAAAAATCCGAATTAAAAAGTATAGGAACGCTCCGATACAAGCCATATAGCCAATATAAAAGTTCGTGACAAGTGCATATGTAACACCAAAAATTAATATTCCAGACTTGCCATCTTGAATTAGTTTGTCTACACCAAGCATAATAATTGGGAAGATGTACACGACATCAAGCCACATAATATTCGACTGGTAAACAACAATAAAACCAGATAGCGCATAACTAATGGCAAGTGGAATTATCCACCATGTAATTTTTTTAAACGTATTCTTTAAATAAATGGCCATAAATAACCCTGCGAGACCTACTTTAATCCAGTAAACAATTTGAATAAGATATACTAATAAGTCCTTTGGAAATAGAGCGATGATGAACGAAAATGGGCTCATCAAATAGTAACCAATTATTCCAAGTGTTCCTACACCCATTCCGCCTTGAAAGGTGAAACTCCAGTTCGCTTTTCCATAAAGTAAATCATGTAACAAATAGTGAAATGAGATGTATTGGCTTTTCAAATCAGCTGCCAAAAACGTCTTTGTTCCCCAAAAATACATATCGTTTATTGATTGTGCGATGACGACTAGTAAAATGGGGAGGACAAAACTAACCCCATATATCCACTTTTTATTCAGTTTTTTTATCTCCATATTCATCCCCTCACCTATAAAGAGAAGCTAGCTAGTTTTTTAGCTAACTTCACTTTGTTATCAAATTATTTACTAAAAAACAGTTCATTACATTTTTGTAGTTCTTTATCAGAATTTGCTCGCACAGCTTTGTATAATGCATTTGTTGTTTGACGATAAAAGCGCAAATAATATTGTCTTGAATTGAAATGCATTTGATCAAATAAAAATGTACTAAACTGTAAATACGTTTGAACAAACGATGAATTGCTCTTTACATTTTGATAATTTTCGATTGGAACTTGCACGAAAAAATAGCCAAGTGAGACTAAATCAGACACAATCATTTTATCTAATTGCTCTAATTTTTTTAGAAAGCTAGCTAAAAATCCTTCTGCTTTAGTTATTTCTTTTTCAAGAATAAGTTGTTGAAAATACGGACCGATTTGTTCCCTAATTAAATAATTCAAGGTGTTAATATTATATTTTTGATTCAGCAAACGAATCGAGCTATGCTTCTCTTGTCGCAACTTTAAAAACGTATACCTTTCAAAAACTTCCTCCACACGTACTTCAGCTTTTTTCGGGGGTGCAACATCATCTAGAAATTCTAAAACTTTTTGTTTGACGATAAATTGATTTTTTGAAAGCAACTGAAACATTAACTCTTCAAAATTATCACTAGCATCAAGCTCACTTGCTGCGTTTAAAAGTTCTTTTCGACGAATCAACATAAAATGATAGTTTTCTTCAAAGATTAAAAAGGGCTCTTGTTCAAGATAGCTAGGCACAGAAAGCTCAACTTCATCGATATAATTTAAGCTAGCGTCTAACTCTATTTTTTCAAAAGAAAAGTTCTTTGTCTCTTTTAAAAAGACAGGATTTTTTTGAAAATAATGAATATCTGCACTTGCCATAACTTCCTTAAAGTTTTTAGCGAACGTAAGCATTTGGGAAGTGACAATATCTGATTCATTTCCATTTAAAAGGATGAATTCACCTTCAGCCGCATTTAATTTCGGAAGTACTTCTTCTACTTGTTCCCTAGAACCTACTTGAATAATTGAAATCATACTCTCTCCCCTTTATTATCTAAAAAAGTTTCAATAAAGCGACGTGTGGAATGACCATCAATACTAGACATAAATTGTTTCCTAAACGAAACTAACTTTTCATAATCAAATTGGTCAAATTTAATTGCTTCAACCAAATGATCCGTTGTCTTATAAATATTTCCCGGAATCATTTCCTCATAGTTAAAATAAAAACCTCGTTCATCAAAATAATCATCAATATCATATGCAAAGAAAAACATTGGTTTGTTCATGATACTATACTCGAAAATAACAGAAGAGTAGTCGGTAATTAAAACATCACTAAATAGCATGATATCGTTTATATCATCTGTTGAATTGATTAAGATAATAAAAGGATCATCTAAATCAATATTCATTGTAATATTTTTAATCATCGGGTGAAACTTTAAAATTAAGACATAATCATCGCTTAGACTATCACGCATTTTTTTTATATCCATCACAACAGAAAAATTCTTCCGTTCGTCAGGTCCGCCTCTAAATGTTGGCGCATAAAGAATGGCTTTTTTCTCACGTAAAATGGGATATTGTTTCCGGTATACTTCCTCAATATATTGCTTATAATCCGCATCAAAAAAGATATCCGTCCGGGGCACCCCAATTGGGAATATTTGAGACTTATCTTTATGAAATGCCTCCATATACTGCGGGACAATAGCCTCAGAACTTGTTAAAACAGCAGAATAAGGAGAATGCGCCCGTGACTCAAATTCTTCAGTGTTCGAATCATTGCCCTCTAACGCACTAAAGCCAAACTTTTTAAAAGCTCCAGCAGCATGCCACGATTGAATAACATTTGATCGTTTGCTGAATTTCAAGCCATAAATTTTATTGTAATAATCATCTAATACAATATTTTTAGCGCGCCCTAAAACATAATAAAGTTGCAATATTTCTAACCAACTTCGCTTTTTATTCAAAAAAACAAATATACGTTCAGTACGGTTGTTGTAAAACATAAAGTCATAAATCGCCAGTAAATTTCCTTCAAGCTTTACACTTCTTTCAGTCGCAAGCACAAGAAAATCTTTTTTTGGTAAGAAAGACACGCATTTAAATAAGATTCTTCGCGCAAAACCATTTACAAGACGAGGTGTTTTTAACTTAGAACGAACAATAAATCGATTGGAAATTCTTTTCGCTTTTTTCCAATTATCATTAGTTATAATCCCAATGGCTGCTTGGTAATATATTGGGTAGGTTTTAATAAAAGCCTCTTTTGCTTCTTCCCTTTGTTTCGTCCATAAATAAGTAATCAATTTACGATAGGAATCTTTAGCGTTTTTTCTTATATAGTTCGCTCGGTCAATCGTACTATACAATAAAAAATAACGAAAAGATGGAATTAAATTTAAAAATTTTTCCGATTTCGTTTCAAACCAATTTAAAATCATCGTATAGCATGTATTTTGAATATCAGCATTTTTACTCTCAGTAGATGCTTTTAAAGCTGCCCAGAATTCAACACTAGATACACGTTTATAGTACTCTAAAGCAATATTTTCAGGTATTTTGCTTCTTTGAATTTCCTTCTCCCCGTAGTCAAACACATCAAATACAGATTGCAAAATACGCACTGGATCTTTATAAACGGATTGTGTTAAAGACTCCCCTTCTCCGTCTCTTAAACGGTAATAATAAACAACTTTTTCTACCGTATAAATATTTTCGGCATTTAACAAAGCATGGAGAACAAAAGGTTGATCTTCCCCGTACCTAATTGTTTCAGGGAAAAAGCGGTCCTCAATTAACTTATGGTGATATAATTTAGCACACGGTCCTATTGAGTAAAACAATTCTGGGTTTTTGAAAATTGTTTTATTTCCAGGTTTTGCGATATTATGCTCCACATGAGAAGGTATGAACCATTCTTTCTCGGAATTAAATCGCTTAGTTGCCCCTGTGACTAAATCAGCTTGATTATCTAGAGCAGCTTGGTACATTAAATCAAGTGCATTTTCTGGGATAATATCATCACTATCAACAAAACAAATATACTCTCCCTCAGCATTTCGAAGTCCATGATTTCGAGCAACTGCTGGACCCGCATTCTCTTGTTGAATCAGTTTAAACATTTTATGATTCTTAATAAACTCTTTTACAATTTCAATTGTTCTATCTGTTGATCCATCATCAATAAGTAATACCTCATAATGATCGAATGTTTGAGCTTCAATACTTTTTAAAGTTTCTAAGATGACTTCTTCCACATTATAAAGCGGCACGATAATACTTATTGCGACTCTTTTGTTTTCAGTAACTCGCATGTTCATAAAATATTATTCTCCTAACTAAATGGCATATCTTGTTTAATTTTAGCCATTAAATTTATGGATGTCAATTCCAACTCGATTTTCGTTTCATAGAATAGGGTTCCATCAGTCCAGTTATATAGTAATTTGTGACCGAAATCGCCTTGCTATTCTATAATGATATCGTTTATAATATAAAAAGTAATGAAGTATATATTTATTGGAGGTTTCGAGATGAAAGTAAGAAAGGCCGTTATTCCAGCTGCAGGATTAGGTACTAGGTTTTTACCTGCTACAAAAGCTATGCCAAAAGAGATTCTACCCATTGTAGATAAACCTACAATTCAATTTATTGTGGAGGAAGCAATGGCATCTGGAATTGAAGATATTTTAATTGTTACAGGTAAGGGCAAACGTGCCATTGAAGACCACTTTGACTCTGTTCCTGAACTTGAAATAACATTAAGAGAAAAAAACAAATTAGAGCTACTCCACCTTGTGGAAGAAACAACAAACATTAATCTACATTTCATTAGACAATCAAAACCTAAAGGACTAGGTGACGCCATTTTACAAGCAAAAGGTTTTGTTGGTAATGAGCCTTTCGTTGTCATGCTGGGCGATGATATTGTTAAATCTAAGGTTCCATGTGTAAAACAACTTATCAATCAATATGAACATACGCATAGTTCAGTCATCGGCGTTCAAACTGTTCCACACGAGGAAACATATCGTTACGGCATTATTGATCCTGCTGATAAGATGAGTGAACGTCTATTTAATGTAAAAGGTTTTGTCGAAAAACCTGATCCGGACAAAGCACCATCTGATCTAGCTATTTTAGGACGTTATTTATTGACACCTCAAATTTTCGATTATTTAGCCACTCAAGAACCCGGTGCTGGTGGAGAAATCCAGTTAACAGATGCAATTAACCGTTTAAATGAAATCCAACGCGTATTTGCCTATGATTTTGAAGGACAACGTTTTGATGTGGGAGATAAATTTGGTTTTATTGAAACAACTATGAAGTTTGCTTTAGAACATCCTGAGATTAAAGATAGTGTCCATCAATTAATCGACAAATTGTATCATGACATGCATAAAGATGATAAAACAGCGAGCAAAAAAAAGAATTAACGAATGATTTTCGTTAAAAGAGAGGGCTTTATTTCTAGCCTTCTTTTTTTACGTAAAAAATCCTCAAGTTTTTGACAGAACGTCAATTTACTTGAGGATTAATCATTTATTTACTTAGATAGACTTCTGGAATGTAGCCTTTTAAATTATTATAGGTTACATATAACCAACCATTTTTAGTTTTACTTAAATCTACAGCTACTTTTGCTTTTGCAGGAATCACACCAACAACAGCCGAATTCCAGTTGCTATCAGCTCTTAAATTAATTGCATTTATAGCATAGTAAGCCGTGTATTTATTTACGTTTGATACATATGCCTCTGGTAAATAGCCAGATTTCCCAGCATATGTCATATACGCCCAACCATCCTTTTCTTTTGCATCATTAATCTGCACTTTCTCACCAGCTGGAACCACTACACTAATCGTAGAATTCCAATTACTGTCTGAACGAATATTTAACAAGTCATTAGAAAAAGCGTAACGAATTGGATTTGTCGTCTGTAAATACGCCCCTGGTAAATAGCCAGAAATACCTTTATACGTGATATACCACCAACCATCTTTGGTTAAAGCCGTATTAACAATCACCGCTTCACCAACCGGAACCGTTGTGGTTACGTTTGAATCCCAATTGCTATCTGCTCGAAGATTCAAATTATCCTTACCGTAATAAGTTTTTATTGGATTAGTTGTTTGCAAGTAGCTACCAGGCAAATATCCTGAAACGCCATTATACGTAATATGCCACCAACCATCTTTAGTTAGCGCACTATTAACGATAACTGCTTTTCCTACAGGTACGGTTACCGAAACTTTTGAATCCCAATTGCTATCTGCTCTTAAATTAAGATCATTTTTCCCGTAATAAGTTTTGAGTGGGTTCGTATCTTGGAAATAAGCTGCCGGAATATAGCCAGAAAAATTTCCGGTACCAGTAACATACGTGACATATGACCAACCATTTTTATCCTTTGCTGAATTCGAAACAATGGCTTGACCCGCTGGAACAACACCAGCTACACTAGAGCTCCAACTTGCATCAGAACGTAAATTCAACTTATCTTTTGCATAAACTGTTTTAAAAGTATTCTCAGTTTGAATATACGCATACGGGATATAGCCAATTGTTCCATTATAATTAACATATGCCCAACCGTTTTTATTTTTTGCAGGGTCTACTTTCATCGCTTCACCAATTTTTATCTTTGCAACTGTATTAGAGGACCAATTTGCATCCCCTCTTAAGTTAATAGGTGAAGAAGCATAGTACGTCACATCTAAGCGATTATATAAATATTGAACGAGTTGGAAAAACTCATTAAATGAATAGTTCCATCTTGCAAAATACCCAACTGGATCACTATGTGTTGTACCACCTAAATAACGCGATACCGCATCATGCGACCAAACCGTTCCACTACCAGTATTGTGAGCATTTACAGGTGATAAATTATACTTCTTTAATATATATGCCGCATAGTAAGCATCGTTATAAACAGAGCGATAAAAGCCATCCGCTGTCTTTTCGCGTACTAACTCAACTTGAACAAAATATGGATTGGCTTTCGGTCCAGCCCCCCAGACTGCATAATCAGTCGGATGGATTTCGATAATTTGATTATGATCAACAAATGTATGCACAAATGCATTTTGCCAATTATTCGTCATATAATTGATTTCTTGTGTAATCGTAGAATTATCATTTGCCGTCTCATGAATAACAATGCCTCGTGGTTTCCCGACACCGTCCTGATAAGCAAAGCGATCAAAATTCTTTAATTGTTTTTGAATTGTCGCCTTTGGATAATTTTGATTAATGATGTGTTGGTTTAGCGTAGAAAGAGACGTCGCAGTTACTCCTGGAAGTGCAGAACGAAACAGCATCTCTCCCTGTTCTTCTTGAACGGGTTTTTGCTTTGCTTCCTCTTTTTCTTCCTCAGTTTGTTGTTTTGGGGTATAAACCTTTTCATTTACTTCTTTATCTAAAATTTCATTTGCTCCAATACCATTCTCCCCAGATTCTGCTAAAACTTTCTCCGGGTTTACAAAAAATAACATCAGAGAAAATACTCCCAGCAGAATAACAACCCAATTACTTTTTCTCATAGCGCATCCTTTCCATTATTAAATTTGTAATCAAAAAGATTACTCTATATACCATTCTAGCCGCTCAACAAAAAAACTTCAATAGGACTTTATGTTTTAAAAATTCGTTTTTTCTGATTATTAATGAGAAAAACGACTTAAAATGTAATTAAGTCGTTTTTCGTGTCACTCTTTCTTTATATTTTACTAGTTCTAAGAAATAAATTTGTTTATTTCGATGTTGAATTGTATCTAAAATAAGACCACAGATGAAAAATAACATTGCCAGAATAATTAAACCTACAGCTAAAATAGCGCTTGGAAACTTCAATACTAAACCGGTTTTAGCAAAACCTACAAGTACTGGAATACCTACTGCTATGCCAACAATTAAGAATAGCGCCGCTAAAATACCAAAGAACAGGAATGGTCTACTGTTTTTAAACAAACGGACAATAGTACTAATGACCTTCATTCCATCAGAAAATGTATCTAGTTTTGATTCACTTCCTTCTGGACGGTCACGGTAATCAATAGGAATTTCTTTTAATAAAAATCGATTTTCAAGTGCATGAATACTCATTTCCGTTTCAATTTCAAACCCTGGACTTAATACAGGCATTGTCTTAACAAAATAACGATTAAAGCCGCGATATCCTGTCATAATATCACGAATATCACTCTTAAAAATACGATTAATCGTATTACGAACTAAATTATTTCCAAAATCATGGAAGTTTCGCTTATTTTCGCTTGAGTATGTTCCGTTACTTAAACGGTCCCCAATGACCATATCAGCCTCATGGTTTCTTAAAGCATCGAGAATTTCATGTACGGCCTCCACAGGATATGTATCATCACCATCAATCATCACATAGTAGTCTGCATCTACGTCTGAAAACATGCTTCGAACTACATTTCCCTTTCCTTGCCTTACTTCTGAACGTACTATAGCACCTTCTTTTTTCGCAATTTCAACCGTCAAATCGCTTGAATTATTATCATATACATATATGTCAGCATTTGGTAATTCTCTCTTAAAATCTCGAATTACTTTTCCTATCGTAATCTCCTCATTATAACAAGGGATTAAAACAGCCACTTTTTCCATGTTTTTCTTTGCCTCCAAATAATTCTAATTTTTTTCCAAATTTAGCTTTGCAACAAAAAATAGGAAAGGAACTGTGAAAATAAAACTAAAGCTATATCTAAAGTCTGTTGCTGGCATAGCAACAGCAATCGTTGCAACAGCTAGAAATGCTGGCACAAAAACTAACCAACTTAATCTTCTTCCCCGTCCAAGATTTGAAACAAATGCAATGAGAAGTAGTAATAAAGGAATTGCTCCTTTAAGTAAAATATTTTGCCAATCCGTTCTAACTTTATCCATAAGTTGGTTTAAAAACTCATCATAACTTGTCAATTTAGAATTTGAATATAGTGACTTAGCAGACGGTTCGACTCTATTTTTAACATAATCTTCGTAAGTGAGATTGTTCGATACACCTACAGAATTAAGCTCGTTCATATAGCGCTCATAACCTGCTTTATTCACTTTTTCAATGTCGTTTGGCGTATCTGTTATAATGGCAAATGTTCGAATGTCATAATTAATATCTTGTAATTTTGCTGTCGAGCCGAAAAAGACTTTATAATCCTCCGGAGACTGGTAGCACCAAATCACACTCGTTTGGTCCAAATATGCTTTTACATAAATCCCAAAATTATCCTTCATTAGCTTGGCCCAGTTTTTAATATATAAACCGAAATCCGCATCAATAGGCGCAGAATTGTAGGCTTCATCGTGTTTAATCGGATCAACTGTATACGGATTGTAATCCTTCTTCCAATTTTCTTCTGGTAAAATTTCAGTAAAATAGTCTTTTAATTCTTTTGTAAACTGACCGTTATAATAAAAAGTTGCGCCAATTTGTTGCGACGGAATAGCCAGAGCTTGGTTTAACGGATTTTGTTCCACGTTTAAAGCATTGGCAACTGGACCATTGAAAAGTAAATTCATTCCCATAACGATAACAAACACAAGCCCTGTTCGGATTCTGAATCCCTTCATAAAAATAACTAATAAAAGCAAAGTCACAACAACAATAAAAATACCATTATTTCTTAAATTAATTGTTACAAAAGCAACTAAAATAAGTGCAGTAAGATTAAGTGGTTTTTTCAACCAAGCTCCCTTAGACGCAATAATTTTTGCTAATAATGTCGTAAATAATAAAATAAATGCTGCAAATGGAACGTCCTTCCACGCTGTTACGCTGTATAACATCATGATAGGCCAAAGTGCATAAGCAAACGTTAGCAAATAAGCTAAAAATTTCGGTAGCCCTAATTTCGTTAGTGAATAGATGGCATAACCAACAATGAGTGCTACAACAATAATTTGAGAGAAAATATAACTTGCCGGTGAATCATAAATATTAGATGTCAATTCCACCCATAAAGTATGTAGCATCGGATGCCACGCACTATACTGCCTCACGTCATGCGCCATCGCCCACTGGTAATAAGAATCAAACGTCATTTTTGCTGGATAATAAGCTAAAAATGACAATATCCAAGAAACAAAAGGTATTCCCGCATATATGGCTAATTCATATTTTTTAGTTTTACTCTTAACCAAAAGTGAGAATGGCTGAGCAAGTTCAAATAAAAGCAAGTAAAATAAATTCGCCAAAAAATAAAATGCTCCTGCTATGTAAATAAAGCTTACTGCTATGTTTGGTGATAAATTACCTAAATATGTAGATGCTAACCAAAAGGCAGCAAGCAAACTACTACCTATAAATTTCAACCAGTTAAATGTGAGAAACTTCAGTTGCCGTATGCATAAAAAAAGCATAGCACCAAAGGAAATGATAACTAAAAAACTAATGATATCAAACTTATAAAACCCAAGTAAGCCAATAAAGCCAATAAAAAGGGAGATAAGATACCATATCTCTTTTTTGCGCTTCAAAAAACCATCCTCCTTTTCAAACTATCTATTAATATAGCAAAATAACTATTTTTTATCAACTTCTACTAAGCATACACTATATAAAAAGCCAAAGATTAGTCTATTCACTAATCTTTGGCTTTTTACTTACCTATAAATGGGTGTATCAAATTTTTGCGTATAACGTGTAAGCTTGCTATATATTTGATTCATCGTATTGACTTGCTTGTATGCCCAAGCAATATCAGTTGCATATAAATGAGTACCTGGATTAGCTGGATTCCATCTCATTTTGTACAACGTATTTTGGCCTGCATTAATATACTTGTCACCAATAAATTTAGCGCCACCTATAATTGCTTTCTCAGGCGTATCCCAGCCTTCTTTATAGGCCCGTTCTGAACCTTTTTGAAGGGGTGCGCTATCAACAGCTCCGATGCCATACATATTATATACCTTTTTAGGCGTAACAGGTTTGCCATCAACACTACTCACAACCACACCATTCGCTAACTGAGACGTCCCATTTCCTGTTTCTAAAAGCGCATGAGCAATCAAATAAATTTCACTAACTTTATTCTGCTGAGCCGCCGTTTGGAAACTAGTGGCTTTGTTAGCTAGTATCCCTTTTCCAGCTAAAACAGTTCGATTAACCTCTGCTGGATCAATGTTTGCTGGCTCCGACAAAATAAGAAACTGCAAGTAACTCGCTGTATTTTTACCAAAATTATTTGGGTTTAAATAATAGGAGGTATCTGTTTGATTGGCATTAAACCATTGTCTCGAGAAGTTTACTTGATACCATTTCTTCATGTTACTATCCGTTATTGTACTTAAGACCGTAAAAGTTTGATTCATTTTCAGTGTTGTTGTTACAAAACCAGTAGTAGTAGCAGAAGTTCTTACAGGAACACTAGTAGCAGTAACTTTGCCACTCGTTCCAGTAACAGATGTTCCGTCACTAGAGATATACATTTTACTTGGTTTTTTATCTGTCTGCGGTGATAATCTCATATTCGTGCTAAGCATGCTCGAAAAAGTTGTTGGGTAGGTCGTCGTATAATAATATTTTTGTATAGGAGCTCCATTAGACATGTAACCTAGCTTTGTATAGCCCGGAATATTATTATATACGACACGTACCCAGTCTTTACCAATATCAGCCTTATTTACAAGAGCTGGCTGACCTGCAGGAATCGTTACAGTTGTTGGCGAATTATAATCTTGTTTATTTCTCAAATTAACATTATTAATTGCGTAATAATTAACATAAGTGGCATTAGGAATTTTTGCCGTAACATATCTTAGTTGCATATACCCTTTTCGACCATTTGCTTGAAATTCTGTCCAACCATTACTATCTGTTGACCCTTGCAATGCATACATAATTTGTCCTTTTGGCACCACATAAGACACACTGGTTGAAAAATCACGACCTGATCTTAGATTGACTACATCTGAAGCATAATAATCATTATACGTTTTAGTAGGATCATAGCCACTTAGATACCGCTGTTGCATATAACCAACAATATTATTTTGATAAACAATTCGCACCCACCCAGCACTATTTGCTGAATTATCTTCTACGGAAAAAGATGCATTTTGAGGGATTTGAACGACAGTAGCCGAATCAAAAGTTGCTGATTTACGTAAGTTAATTGGGCTTGGCGCATAATAGGTACCATACCCTTTTGAAGGATTATATAACGTTAAGTATCGCTTTTCCATATAACCTTCTTTTTGATTATACATTATTCGTACCCAATTATTTCCATCTTCAGAGTTGTCTTCAACAATAAACGATGCATTTTTTGGAATAACGACAATTGTTTGCGAATCAAAAGTTCGATTTTCACGCAAATTAATATTTGATGGTGCATAGTAGGTCGTGTAAGTCTTTGCTAAATTTGTGTTTGCGAAGTAACGCGTTTGCATATATCCAGTATATGTTTTATATGTCACTTCTGCCCAATCATTTTGGTCCTTTGATCCATCTAGCACTTTAAAAGATGCATTTTTAGGGATTTGAACAATT
Source organism: Listeria tempestatis (assembly GCF_963575625.1). Taxonomy (NCBI): domain Bacteria; kingdom Bacillati; phylum Bacillota; class Bacilli; order Caryophanales; family Listeriaceae; genus Listeria; species Listeria tempestatis. Next base: position 332,167 of record NZ_CAUYTK010000002.1, on the reverse strand, counting down.
GTTTTACTATCAAATGTTCTGCTTGCTCTCAAATTAATTGAATTTGGCGCATAATACGTACTGTAAGACGTTGCTGCTTGAGCGTTTTCTATTGCTGGCAGAAAAAATAATAGCATAAGAGCTAAACAAATCAAAAAACGCCAATGATTACTTCTTTGTTTGATTAAAATCTCCTCCTTATATAGTTTGGTACTTTTTAGTTATAACATATATTACAGCGCTTGCGGTTAAAAAAATGAATTGTAAAGAAATCGAAACATCTTTCGTCAAAAAATATACACTTTTTAGGCAATGAATGCTTGAAATTCCCCTTTTTATGGTACAATAATTCATAAGAATATTACAATGCAAAGGAGAATTCTCATGCAAGTTACCGCTTCTATGATTACAACCTCTACTGAAACACGATCTTGGTTACTAAATTTGAAAAGTCATGCAAAGATTCATAGTGTTTCTGTAGTTTATAAACAGCAAAACCAATTTATGCATCCGGCAAAATCATTTAAGCTTGAAGTTAATTTTTTAGACGATTTTTATCAAGTTATACTTCCTTTTGATTTAATCTCCAAATATTCCTTATTCGATAGGAAAACAAATTGGACTTTTTTGTGTCACACTAGTGAAGGAGATGCTTTTGTCCAAAAGAGCGCAATTGACCAAGTTGATATATTGGAAGATGCGGATAGTTTCTTTGAGTTTAGCTTCGATTTTTCATCAAGTAAGCTACTTTTAGTTGCTACGCCTAAACCATTTCAAGCCATACTAGAAACATTTGCTTTATCAGAGGAAGGCTTTAGTGGGACTGGGTTCATTCAAGCTGCTACATTTAATTTAGCAAAGCAAGGACTGAAGACGCAGCTAGTCATTAAACGGCGTCCTAACCCCACCCTTTACAATTATTTCGAGCATGTCCAAAAATTTGATTTAAGTGATATAAGTGATAAAAAATTTAATTTTAACATTTCGTTTACTCAATTGGACAGTGCTTTTTTAGTGGATGATTTAAATAATCTCGACTGCTTTTTAGTTGTGAAATCGGGTGAGCAAAATTCTTCCTTCATGTACTTAGATTTAGCTGAGTCTTTGAAAAACAAAGTGGACTTAACTATTTTGCCAAGTGCAATTCCTTTTACAAAGATCTCTTCTTATATGACTGGTGCCAATCGGTTAGCTTTTTACTTTATCCAACAAGTGAATCAAGAAGTGACATTACAAAGCTTTTCTGAAAGCTCAAAAGATTTTTCGTTTAAGTTTGAAAGTCAACATGCATTAAAGAAGGGACAGTTTATTTTAAAAAGACGCGATAAAAAATTCTTAAAGTCCGAGTATTTAGAAGAATTGATTTTCCCTTTTAAAACAAATTGGTTAAGTTCTTATCATCTCAAAGTTAATAAAGCTGATTTGTTTCCTTTTGATACATTTAATCCCTATCAAAGATGGGATGCATTTATTCGACTAGATGGCTTCCCTGATTTTCCAGTTTTTGTTCCAGAAAGCATTAAATTTGATAATAAATTTCAAGTTGCACCTAAAAAAACGTTCAATTTTAAATTAACTAAAACGTCTCAACATAATTTATATGTTCAAATTGCACCGAGCGTACACAGTGAAGGCACAGCAAAAAATATCGCTGTTCTCGGAACTTGCTTTAGTCGCAATGCGTTTAACTCCACACCCTATTTTAACCCAGAGTATAAGTCCTTTTTTAATGTTGCGCTAACACAAATGCATTCATCGCTTATTAGTATTATGACAAAAGATTTTGACGAAAAAATTGCTTTTGATAAATATAAGGATGAAATTACTCATTTTGATATGAACTATATGAAAGATGATATTAAAAAAGATTTCTTTAAACGTTTAAAAAAAGCAAAACCTGATTATTTCATTATTGATTTATATGCAGACGCCATTCGACCTGTTATGTGGTTGAACGAAGACACCGCGATTACTTTTTCGTACATTGTTGAAAATAGCCGTATTGCTGATGATCTACCTTGTTATAAAATGATGACGCACTTTAATGATGAGGAATATTTCAACGAATGGACACATTATGCTGACCGTTTTATTGAAGAGCTTATAACAATCATTCCTGAAAATCGTATCATTTTAAATAAAGGTGGTTTCACTTATGAATATTATGACGAGTCTAGAAAAAAGACAGCTTACCCAAATAAAATGGCTATTCAAAAAGCACAATATTTGTGGGATCGTCTGAATAATTACTTCCTGCATAAAGCGCCAAATGCCCGTGTTATTGACTTCACGAATAAAGGCTACATTGGTGATTACTACTATCCATTTGGACATTCTTTTTCACACTTTGAATCTGATTATTATAAAGATTTCTTGAAGGAACTGATTTATATTGATCAAACAAGTCGTTTTCTATAAAAAGAACACCTGAACCGCGTGTGGTTCAGGTGTTCTTTTTAAAATAGGCCTAACAATGAATGCCCTGTCGCAACTAAAGTGCCAAAAAGAGCCAGACAAAGAACGCTTGAAGCAAGTAATAATTTATCTGTTTTCTTTACTTTTTGTTCACTAAAAGCTGGGTTTATATGGACTTCTTTAGGACGAATTTTTTGTGCTGCTTCCATTTCTTTTTGGTAGGTTTTCTTAAATGATGCTGATTGCTCATTAAACCATTTCACGAATGACTCATAGGATTCAGCTACTTCATTTGCTGCGCCAATTTCCTTTAAACCTCCGTAGTGCATCCAAATAATACGATCACATAACTTCTTTACTTGTTCTAGTGAGTGACTCACAAAAATAATCGTTTTTCCATCTGCTTTAAATGACTCTATTTTATTCACACATTTATGATAAAATGTATCATCTCCGACAGAAAGAGCCTCATCGATAATTAAAATATCCGGATTGATATGGACAGATACAGCAAATCCTAAACGCGAGCGCATCCCGCTTGAATAATTTTTAACAGGCTGATGGATGAAATCACCAATATCGGCAAAGTCAATAATATCAGGCAGTAAACGTTCGATTTGTTTATTTGTTAACCCTTGCATGAGGCATTTTAGGCGGATATTTTCAACCCCAGTAAGTGGTCCTTTGAATCCTGTATTAATCGCAATGAGTGAGGCCACACCATTTGTCGTGACTTCTCCTTCAGTTGCTTGGACGATATTCGCCATAATACTTGAAATCGTGGACTTTCCAGAACCATTAACTCCAATAATCCCGATAGACTCCCCTTCAAAAATATCAAAGGAGACATCTTTTAATGCCCAAAAAGAATCTTGGGAATCTTTACGGAAGATAGCTTTCATGTTTTCAGTCTTATTCACAAATAAATCGTATTCTTTAGAAACGTGCCTAAATGATACTTTTAGCTTTTTACTCAAAATAAAACACTCCTTATACGAAATCAACGAATCTTTCGCGGAATTTCATATGCAAGATGGATCCGACAAAAAGGAAAAATGCAGTGAGTAGCCAAAAATAAATCGTATAGGACGGCGATTCCCAGAACCATTTTCCAAGTAGGAGCGAATCTCTAAAACCGTCTACAATATACATAAATGGGTTTAATTTTAACAAGTTAGCAGCCCATTCAGGTAGAAGTTGCGGGATATTCCAAACTATACCAGTAAGATAAAATAATACACGCATAATACTTTGTAACGCCATAAAGTAATCTCGTACTAAAACAGTAATTGTCGCATTGAAAAGCGAAAAGCTAAACAGGAATAAAATCATCGAAACGAAATAATAGATATATTGTCCCCAGTAAATATTAATTGGTGTTCCTTTTACTAAGAAAATGATGACCATGATGATGGTCATAACAAAATAACTCATTAAATTCGAGATGATGGTAATATTCGGTAGAATGCTCATCGGAAAATTCATTTTTGATACGAGATGAATTTTATTAAAAATACTATTTGTTCCCTGCATGACAACACTGTTAATAAAGAACCACGGTACAATCCCCGCTAACATCCATTCAAGGAAACTAACGTCAGTTCCTTGAAGGGTTGAACTTCCTCTTAACCCGTAGCCGAAAACAAGAAAATAAATAGCGACTTGAATGAGTGGATTTAAAATCTCCCATAATAATCCTAAGTAGTGACTTTGATAGTTCGCTCTATCCTCGTAACGTGAAATACGAATCATCATCGGAGTATATTTAATTTGTTCTTTTAAAACTTCCCATACTTGTTTCACAAAAACACTTCTTTCCAAGTTTAGTAAATAATTTCATGTAAATTTATTACGCTCTTATAAAAATCGCCTCCACTTAGAAGCTTACGGATGTCGATGTATTTGTATGTTCTCTTATGTAACCCTTCCGTTTCGCATAAGCTGCTTTCATTTGGTGGGAAGAACCACCTTATGTTAAGTTACCTTAAAACCTACTATTTGTAAAGTAATTTCAAGCTTTTTTCATAAAAAAATGGGCACGGCGAGCCATGCCCATAACAGTATTCTTAAATGCGTGCGACTTCCATTAACAAGTCTCCGGACTCAATTGTATCACCGTCTGATACGAAGATTGTTTTGACTTCACCATCAAATGGTGCTTGAATCGTTGTTTCCATCTTCATTGCTTCTGTAATGAGAAGCGGATCGCCTTTTTTCACTTTCTGACCTTTGGAAGCAACAACTTGGATGACCGAGCCTGTCATTGTAGCTCCGACGTGCTCAGGGTTTGTTGTATCAATTTTACGCCGCGCTACAACAGTCGCTTGTACGTTGAAATCTTGTACATTAATTTCACGTGGTTGACCGTTTAATTCGAAGTAAATGACACGGGTTCCATCCGCTATTGGCTCACCGATAGAATTCAATTTAATGAGCAAAATTTTCCCTTTTTCTAGCTCAACTTGAATGGTTTCACCTAGACGCATTCCTTTATAGAATGTTGGCGTGTCAAGAACCGTCACATTCCCGTATCTATCAATCATTTTTTGATAATCAAGAAATACTTTTGGATAGAGAATATACGCCATCACATCACGCTCAGATGGCTCGTAACCCATTTTTTCATGCAATTCTTCTTTTACTTTAGAAAAATCAACAGGTTCCATGAGTGCCCCCGGACGATCGGTTAGTGGTTTTTGACCTTTTAACACAAGTTTTTGGAGTTTTTCTGGGAACCCACCATATGGCTGTCCAATTTCGCCTCGGAAAAATTCGATGACCGAATCAGGAAAATCAATCGTATCCCCTTTTTCATAAATAAGTTCTTCTGTTAATTCATTTTGCACCATAAATAATGCCATGTCACCTACAACTTTTGAAGAAGGCGTCACTTTTACAATATCACCAAACATTTTATTAACAGTCGAATACATTTCTTTTACATCATCAAAGCGATCTCCAAGTCCTACAGCTGTAGCTTGTTGTTGTAAATTTGTATATTGTCCACCTGGCATTTCATGCACATACACTTCTGTTTGCGGTGAATTTAATGCATTGTCAAAGTCTTTATAGTATTTGCGAACATCTTCCCAGTAGTGGTTTAAAATTTGCGAATTATGCGCATCTAAATTAGTTTGGCGTTTTCCGTTCACAAGTCCATAATAAAGACCCGTCATACTTGGCTGACTTGTTGCGCCACTCATCGCACTAGATGCCACGTCAACAATATCTACACCCGCACTTACAGCTGCTGCATACGTATAAATTCCATTGCCACTCGTATCATGTGTATGCAAATGAATAGGCACATCGACTGTATCTTTTAGTTCGTTAATTAAACGATAAGCTGCTTGTGGTTTTAAAAGGCCTGCCATATCTTTAATACCGAGGATATGTGTCCCTTGCGCCACCAATTCTTTGGCCATATTTTTATAATAATCAATGGTATATTTTGTACGTGTTTCATCGTCAATATCACCCGTATAGCAAATTGTTGCCTCCACAATTTTTCCAGTATCTCGAACAGCTTCGATGGAAGTTTCCATTCCTTTAATCCAGTTTAAGCTGTCGAATACACGGAAAACGTCAACGCCTGACTGGGCAGAGAGTTTGACGAATTCACGAATGACGTTATCAGGATAGTTTTTGTAACCGACACCGTTTGCACCACGTAGTAGCATTTGGAACATTACATTTGGAATTTGTTTCCGCAAAGTTTCTAAACGCACCCATGGGTCTTCGTTTAAGAACCGATAAGCGACATCAAACGTGGCACCGCCCCACATCTCGAATGAGAACATGTTGGGAAGTAAATGTGCCATGGCATCTGCAATTTGGAAAATATCTTTTGAGCGGACGCGTGTCGCTAGTAAAGACTGATGGGCATCACGAAGCGTAGTGTCTGTTAATAAAACTTCATCTTGTGCTTTCACGAAGTCCACTATGCCTTCTGGTCCTTTTGCATCTAAAATTTGCTTCGTACCTGGCACGATTTTTTGTCCGTAAGGGATTTTTGGCACTCGTGGTTCCGTATAAACTGGCTTTTCGTCTTGCTTAATTCCCGGAAATCCATTTACGGTTACGTTACTAATATAACGCAGGGTTTTTGTCCCACGGTCACGTACGTGTGGGAATTTGAATAGTTCTGGCGTTGAATCGATAAAGGATGTGTTGTAGTTTCCGCTAATAAAATCTGGGTGGCGTGCGACATTTAGTAGAAATGGAATATTCGTTTTTACGCCACGAATCCGAAATTCCACAAGGTTACGTACCATTTTTCGTAGCGCCTGTTCAAATGTCATTCCCCATGTCGATAATTTTACAAGTAGTGAATCATAGAACGGCGTAACAACAGTTCCTTGAAAACCGTTTCCTGCATCCAGACGAACACCAAAACCACCTGTTGAGCGGTACGTATTGATTCGCCCGGTATCTGGCATGAAATTATTAAGTGGATCTTCTGTTGTGATACGGCACTGGATTGCTGATCCTTGAATGCGAATATCTTTTTGCTGCGGGATTGCAACAAGTTGGTCATGCATTGAATAACCGTCGGCAATAAACAATTGCGATTGTACAATATCGATCCCCGTAATCATTTCTGTGATCGTATGCTCAACTTGAACACGTGGATTTACTTCGATAAAGTAAAAATCTTCTCCTTCAACAAGAAATTCAACAGTACCTGCATTTAAGTAGTCTACATTTTTCATTAACTTAACTGCTGCCGCACAAATACGTTCGCGTAGTTCTGATGTTATAGCATTACAAGGAGCAACTTCTACTACTTTTTGGTGACGTCTTTGAACCGAGCAGTCACGCTCAAACAAGTGGACGATATTTCCATGTGAATCACCTAAAATTTGAACTTCAATATGCTTCGGATTCATTACGCATTTTTCAACGTAAACTTCATCATTACCAAAAGCTGCTTTCGCTTCTGATGCAGCACGTTCAAATGCTTCTTTCACATGCTCTTCAGAAGGCACAACTCGCATTCCTCGACCGCCGCCACCTAAAGACGCTTTAATCATTAATGGATAACCATTTTTCTTACCAAATTCAATAACTTCTTCAATTTCAGAAACAGGTCCGTTGCTTCCAGGAATTACCGGAATGTCAGCTAGCAATGCCTGTTCTTTCGCTTTAATTTTATCACCAAACATATCTAAATGCTTCGATTTAGGACCGACAAAAATGATGCCTTCTTGTTCACATCTGCGCGCAAATTCAATGTTTTCAGACAGGAAACCATAACCTGGGTGAATCGCATCGACTTCAGCTTCTTTTGCAATTTCAATGATATTTTCGATATCTAAATACGCATCGATTGGCTTTTTACCTTCTCCAACGAGATAAGCTTCATCCGCCTTATATCTATGAAATGCTCCCGTATCTTCTTGTGAATAGATTGCTACTGTCTTGATTCTGAGTTCAGTACATGCACGTAACACACGGATGGCAATTTCACCGCGGTTTGCTACTAATACTTTATTAATATTATTCATTTTTCTCCTCCTAACCAACACTCTACCTTTTTAACACAAAACAAGCCTCTCGTTGCCTTACATATCTGCCAACAACACGAAAGCTTTTTTCATTTGTTCAGCTGTCATCTAAAAAGCGGTATATAAATTCAATTATAGTATTAAAACATACTAGATGTAAATTACTTTCTCCCATTTTTTTAGAAAATCTACAAAACATACGAATATTATTAAAATAAAAAGGAAAAACATTCGTCATGTTTTGCCTCTTTTCCTACTGTACTTCCCCTTTTTTGCCATATTTCCGTTGATAATTTGTGAACATCCCAACGTTAGCAACAATTCCAATTAAAATTGACATAACCATTAGCGAGGAGCCCCCGTAACTGATGAAAGGGAGTGTCACACCTGTAATGGGAATCAAACCAGTGGCGCCTCCTAAATTAATAAACGACTGTATGCCAATCAAACCCGCGACACCATAACAAAGCAGTGCACCAAATGGATTATTCGCCCGTAAGCCTGTCAAAATGACTCTAAAAATGATAAAGAACAGACCTAAAATAACAATGAGAACACCGAATACACCTAGTTCCTCAGCAATGACAGCGATAATAAAATCAGTATGTGCTTCAGGTAAATAACCAAGCTTTTGCACACTTTGACCTAGTCCTTGTCCAAAAACGCCACCTGAACCAATGGCAAAAAATGAATTAACAAGTTGGTGTCCCGTATTCCCTCTATCAATAAATGGATTGAGAAAACTTGTCAAACGACCCATTCTAGTTGGAGAAATAATTTCTTTTTGAATTTCATCTGGTAAAATAAGTACAATGAAGCCCAAAATTAATATGATACCTAGACCGAGGCCAATTAGTTTAAGAATGGTTTTTAAACGCATACCAGAGCATATGATAATACAACAACCTGTCATAAAAATAATAAATGCAGAACCAATGTCTGGTTGGATGGCAATTAAAAAGCAAACAACTGCTAGGAAAAATATGGGTGGCAATACACCGCGGTTAAAATCATCAATATATTTTTGTTTTTTAGCATAAATCGCAGCTAAGTAAATGATGACCGAGATTTTAACAAATTCAGCAGGTTGAAGCGATGCCGCTCCTAATCTAAACCAGCTCTGCGCATTGTTTGCTGTATGTCCCATTGCAAAAATAAGAAGCAGCAATAAAATTGAGCCGAGCATCATTGGGATTAAAAATTTATTATTTTGATAGATTCTGTACGGAAAAAAGGCAAATAAACCAAAACATATTAAGCTAATGATTAAATTTTTAACTTGGCGTAAATAATAGAAATCAGCAGGCAAGTCTTGCCGATAAGCAAGTGACCAACTAGAACTATAGACCATAATTAAGCCAAATATACATAAAATAAGATAAACAACTATTAAAGAATAGTCATAAGATTTCAGAATTTTTTTTAGCATAATCCTCTTCCAATCTTTGTTGCGCTTTTTTAACGTTCTATTTTAATATTATAAAGAAAAAGAGCTTAGGTGTAAACGAAAAAAAGCGTCTACAGAATTTGTAGACCCTTTTTAAAATCTCACTGCTTGTTCATTGACAATTCATGTAATGTCGACAATTCTTTTTCTAATGTAGCTAGAAGGCGTTTTCCTTCCTCCATATCAATTAAGCCAAGTCTAGTTGCAAAATTAATTTCACGGGATAAACCGTACATTTGTGTATCTAGTACTTCTTCGTACGCTGGACACTGTGGTAAAGTTAAATTATCCATCTGCACTTTAATGAGTTGCAAGATTCGGCGTGAATCTTCTTTTAGTAATTGAACAGCTTGATTGCGGTAGTTTTTATTTTCAGTCATCACAGCGACCCTCCCTCTCATGCGTTTTCTAGACGCTTTTATCAATTAATAAATTAAGTATAGCACAAAATTACTGAGCTGCAAACGGTTTATACTAAAAACTACCTTCCTCTTCTTTTTCTGAAAAACATGCTATAATGAATGTACGAGGTGATTTTTCATGAAAGCAACTTGCATATTGTGTGACCGGACAGACGATTTAGATAGACGCGAATTTAAAACGAAGCAACTGCGCAATAAACCTATTCGTATGTATATTTGCCCAGATTGCGATCATCGCGTTGCTGTTCGAACGATGGCGCGAATCAATTCCGGAAAATTTTATTTTAATAAACCGTTCACAAAACCTCTTAGTCAGTTAAAACGCGAGATTTTAGAACGGGAATCTAAATAAAAGCGGCGTGTAGTTTTCCTTGGCTGATAAAACCAAGCACTACACGCCGTTTTTTTAATTTATTGGTAATGTTGCAACTGCAGCTTCTGTTTTAGGCAAGCTCGCGTCAAATACTCCTGGACTTGGAACCGCAACGCTTGGACTTGCTTTAAAGTCTGCGTATTTAGTATCATCCATCATATAAGTAATAAATCCTTCTGCTGTTTTTCCTGGACTAAATACATAAGGGTCAGCCGTACTTCCTGTTAAGTGGTAATTATTAGGAATAAAATTGTCTAAGCTTCCACCCGTACTTTTACTTTTTCCAACTAAATTAATTTGCTCTGCTTTGTAAGTGATATTTTTAGTTGTTTTATTAAAAATAGATACGTCTAGTGTCACGACATAACCGCCTTTTTTCATGTAACTTTCAGGCGAGTACACGTCCATTTCCTTCGTCGGATTTTGGACGCGTTCTACTTTATATTGATTGATACGAACGACAAGCGAATTAAAATCTTTAATAAAAGATGGGCTGTAATTTCCATAAACTGTTGTCACTTCACCACCTGTAATAGGCAACACATTGGATGTACTGAACGCTGCTTTACTAATTTGTGGTGCCGCAATGGTTTGTTTTGTTGTTTCAGATGTATCACCATTTGAATTTTCAGATGTATCTTTGTTCTGACTTTGATCCTGATTTTCATCTGCCGCAGGTTTATCTGCTTTCGAGCTATCTTTGCCATCATCAGAAGTTGTATTTGTATCCGCATCTTCTTTTTCCGTGTCAGATTTTGTTTCTTTTTGGGCAGTTTCCTTCTTCTGTACCTCTTCTGCTTTTTCAGACGATTTGTCTTTATCAGAATTTGTTCCACAAGCTGCGCCTAAAACCGCGATGCACAAAATGATTATACTTAGTAACCACTTTTTCATACTAAACACACTCCTTTCTTCTTACTACTATAACAAAAAACTTGAAATATTACAATCATATTACAAAAAGGAGCTGCTATGGTAAACTCCTTTTCGTTAAATTATTTCGTTACTTCGCTCCATATAGAGTAAATAATTAACTCCACTTCGCTTTTTATGTTTCATTTCAACACGCATAAATTCCTCAAAGCCTAATTTTTGGTATAATTTAACAGCTTGACTATTTGTATCCGCCACTTCAAGCGCATAAGACGTAAAATGAGGTGTTTCTAAGAGCGACTTAATAAGCGTACTTGCAACACCCATATGCCGATAATTTTCTGAAGTAGCTACAAATTCAATACAACCAAGACCTGGCCGCAAGGGGAACGGATATTGTTTCTCTTCGAATTCATGTTTTAAAACTTTAAAAGCTATGCTTCCACGAATAAAGCCGAGATGTTTAGATAACTCCTTTTTCTCCAAAAGAAGTGTTGGTTTTGAACCATCGTTTAGCGCAGTCATTCCAGCAATTTCTTGATCGATTATTGCCAAATGGAAGACATCTAATTGGAAGGCGTGACGAAATGCTTTCGTCAATTTATCCTTATCTTTTGAAAAAAACTTTAACCATTGATAGAAGCCATCTACAAATATGCGACTCATTTCCATTTGTGGGTTTTCTTTACATGCTGTAGCAGGTATTACTTGGATCAATGTTCCCACCTCTTTTTATTTTTATCATAACAGGCGGTGCGTGAGAACACAATGGAAAATGAGTTCACAAAAAATTTATCTATTCGCGGTAGTAAAAAAAGTAAGTTCTATTTGCATTAGCTCTTTTTGCGACATTCGAATATGAAAAAAGAGGCTAGGATGAATCCCTAGCCTCTTAAAAATTATTCAGCGCTCTTCGCTCGTTTAGCAGCTTTTTCACGCTCGTTTTTATTTAGAATCTTCTTACGTAAACGAACACTTTCTGGTGTTACTTCACAATACTCATCATCATTTAAGAATTCAAGTGATTCTTCTAAAGACATTTGACGAGGTTTTTTAATCACATTGGTTTGGTCTTTCGTTGCGGAACGAATATTTGTCATTTGTTTTGCTTTTGTGACGTTAACAGCTATATCATTTTCACGGCTATTTTCGCCAACAATCATGCCCTCATAAATTTCTGTCCCTGGTTCAACAAAAATCGTTCCACGGTCTTCCACCTGCATAATCCCATATGTTGTTGATTTTCCTGTTTCCATGGATACTAATGCTCCGTTGCGACGTCCACCAACACGTCCTGATTGCATTGGTTCATAGGCTAAGAAAGTATGGTTGATAATTCCATAACCGCGCGTCATGGAAAGGAAATCAGTTGTATAACCAATTAAGCCTCGTGCTGGAACTTTAAATTGCAAGCGTACTTGACCATTTCCGTCATTAATCATATTTTGCATTTCACCTTTACGTTGGCTAATCGATTCGATGACTGCACCCATAAATTCTTCAGGTGTGTCAATTTGAACATCTTCTACTGGTTCACATTTTACACCATCAACTTCGCGGATAATAACTTCTGGTTTGGATACTTGTAATTCATATCCTTCACGACGCATCGTTTCAATTAGAATTGATAAGTGAAGTTCTCCGCGTCCTGAAACTGTCCACGCATCTGGCGAACTAGTTGGTTCTACACGAAGTGAAACGTCTGTTTGAAGCTCGGCCATTAACCGTTCTTCAATTTTACGACTTGTCACATGCTTTCCTTCACGACCTGCAAATGGACTGTTGTTTGTTACGAAAGTCATTTGTAGCGTAGGTTCATCGATACGTAAGATTGGTAGTGCATCTTGCTGATCAAAAGGGGTTACCGTTTCTCCAACGAAAATGTCTTCCATTCCCGAAAGTGCAACTAAATCTCCTGCTTTTGCTTCTTTAATTTCTTCACGTTTTAAGCCGAAGAAACCGAACATTTTTGTCACGCGGAACTGTTTCACAGAACCATCAAGTTTCATAAGTGCAACCGTCTGACCGACATGCATTGTTCCCCGGAAAATACGACCAATCCCAATACGACCAACATAGTCGTTGTAGTCTAAAAGAGAAACTTGGAATTGAAGCGGTTCATCACTATTATCAACAGGTGCTGGAATGTGTTCGACAATTGTATCTAAAAGAGGTGCCATTGTTTTTTCTTGTTTTGACGGGTCAGAGTCTTCACTTGAAGTCCCATTAATTGCGGATGCATAAATGACAGGGAATTCTAATTGGTCATCATTTGCCCCTAACTCGATAAATAATTCTAATACTTCATCTACGACTTCTTCCGGGCGCGCAAAATCGCGGTCAATTTTATTAACAACAACAATGGGTGTTAAATTTTGCTCTAACGCTTTTTTTAGTACGAAACGTGTTTGCGGCATGGTTCCTTCATATGCATCAACAACTAAAAGTACACCATCAACCATTTTCATGATTCGTTCTACTTCACCACCGAAATCGGCATGACCAGGTGTATCCATAATGTTTACACGAATACCTTTATAATTAATGGCAGTATTTTTTGCTAAAATAGTAATTCCACGTTCGCGTTCGATGTCGTTTGAGTCCATCGCACGTTCATCAACATGTTCATTTTCACGGAACGTCCCAGATTGTTTCAAAAGCTCATCCACGAGAGTAGTTTTACCATGGTCAACGTGGGCAATAATCGCAATATTACGAATGTCTTCTCTTAATTTCACTAGTTTGTTTCCTCCTAAAATCAGGTTTCAATTTGCTTTTTTAGAACGAAATGTATATGAATTCTCATCGTACTTCCAGTTTGTGAGACAAATAAAAAGGAAAATAAATTATTTTCCTCGGAAGCAGTAAAATTAAACTTACGAAGTACTAATCGCACAACGTATAACAAATGAGTCATCAGTGAAATCGACCGTTTATGCCTAATCCGAACATTTCGTATAAATCAACTTTCCTATTATAGCACAACTTTTTTCACTTGACACCCATTTGTTTTCAGAAAACGAAATTTTTTATGATAAATACATTTTCAAAAGTTCTTGGTGGACGTTTGGCAAAGCGACAAGTGACGAGCCTTGTTCCAACATATTTACCGGACGTCCGTCTAGACGAGTGACAACGCACCCTAATTCTTCGGCAATAATTTTACCAGCGGCAATATCCCACGGGGCCAAATTGGCAGACATGTAGGCGCCTACTTTACCTGTTGCCACGTACATATATTCAAGCGAAGCCGCTCCGTAAAGTCGCAAGCCGCGTGATGCTTTGATGGCGTCAACAAGCTGTTCATTTGTCCGAATCGCACTTAAATTAGCGACTAGTAGATGGTCAGATAGTGTATCTTCTGTGCTTACGGGTTGTAACTTTTTACCATTTAAATACGCGCCGCATCCTTTTTCACATGTATATATATCTCCTTTTTCGACTTCATAGATAGCTCCGTACACACCAACTCCGTCAATATAAAGCGCTACGGAAATGGCAAAGTTCTTTTGCTGCATGACAAAATTAAGTGTGCCATCAATTGGGTCGACAATCCAAACAGGACCTTCAAGGGAATCAATTTCTGTCGCCATCCCCTCTTCTCCAAAAATGCGATGATGGGGAAATTGCTCGTGAACTCGTTTCACAAATAGCAATTCGATTTTTTTATCGATATTTGTCACCAAATCATTACGATCTGATTTTGTTTCAACCTCTAAGTTTTCCTCAAAAGAAGCCACTATCTCGGCCCCTGCTTCTTCAAAAAAAGCGCTAACAAATTGTTTCTCCGTATTTAGATGGCTCATCTCAACAGCTCCTTCGTTATAATGCTTTATTTTAGCATAAAATTCTTCTAATTGTATATGCTCGCTTACTTCCGTATAATGGTAATGACGAATATTTTGGGAGGGTATAATAGATGACAAATGGTTTTTCAGAAAAGGATTTTGTAGCAATGAGAACATCTGGATTAGCAAGTCGGATGGAGGCCATTCAAACGCAAATTCAGCCGAAATTTAAGCTGTTTGGTGAGAAACTCACGGAATTTTTAAGCACAGAGCTTGGTACGGACATGCATTTACATATTGCAAGACATGCAAGACGGTCGGTGAATCCTCCTGATAGCACATGGCTTGCGATTTGCGCGGACAAGCGTGGCTACAAGAAACACCCTCATTTTCAAGTTGGCCTGTACGGCGAATATGTATTTATCTGGCTTGCTTTCATTTATGAAAATGAAAATCGCAATCAAATTGCCAGTCGCTTTTTGGCGAACCAGGCGATGTTTGATGCGCTGCCAAACGGTTTTTCCCTGTCAAAAGATCATACCGTTAGCGCCACCTTCGCTTTAAACAAAAAGGAACTTAAAAGTACTTTAGAACGTTTTCGTGATGTGAAAAAAGGCGAGTTTTTGGTTGGGAAAATTTATTTAGAAGGTTCTACCGTGCTGCGCTCTGCGAGTACTTTTTTAGAAGAAGCAGAAGATGTCTTACGTGCGCTCAAACCACTTTATTTGCTTGCTGAAAATAAACATGTACAAATGCCTCTAAACTCGTTATAATAGTGAGGTTGTGAATGATTATCTGAAAGGAAGTGAATTGTCTTGAAAAAACAAAATCGAAAGCCTAGTGAGCCTGATCCACATCGAAGTATACATGCGCAGCGTTATTTTGCGAAAGGCAATTCCTTTTCTTTTGACAAAATACCTGCTCTATTAAAAAAAGAGGAGGGTTCAATATGCACCAAATTTTTAAATCCGATGAAAATGGTAAACTAATTGAGCTTGAAGAGGTGGAGCGCAATTCCTGGATTAACATTGTTGCACCTACTTCTGAGGAAATCAATTTAATTGCCGAAAAGTACAATATTCCATTAGAGTTTCTTGAGGATCCACTTGATAAAGATGAAAGCGCGCGTATTGAACGTGACGACGATACAGAAGCTGTTTTAATCATCTGTGACTTTCCTGTTGTTGATGAGGAAGATATCCATTATGCTTCATTTGAAACCATTCCAATGGGGATTATTCTCACAAAAGACTATTTTCTTACGATTTGCACCATTGACTCATCGATTATTCAATCTTTTATAAAACGGCGGATTAAGGGATTCTACACACATATGAAAACCCGTTTTGCCTTACAAATTCTTTATATGATTTCTACACAATTTTTACGGCACCTTAAACGACTAAATCGTCAAACGGATGAAATCGAAAAAGAACTACATGAATCTATGAAAAATAAGCAGCTCTATGATTTAATGGGTATTGAAAAAAGTTTAGTTTATTTCGTTACTGCTCTAAAGTCCAACAAACTTGTTTTAGACAAAATGATGCGGCAACATATTGTCAAAATGTATGAGGAAGACCAGGACTTACTGGAAGATGTTATTATTGAAAATCGCCAAGGAATTGAAATGGCGGAAGTTCATTCCAATATTTTAAGTGGTATGATGGATGCCTATGCTTCGATTATCTCGAACAATATGAACATCGTCATGAAATTTTTAACGTCCTTTACGATTATTTTAACGATTCCAACCATGGTATTTAGTTTTTATGGCATGAACGTGAAATTACCATTCATGGATATGTCACTTGCTTGGATACTTACGTTAGGCATTTCATTTAGTATCGCCGGGATTCTTGCACTTGTTTTTTGGAGACGAAAATTCTTCTAGGTTCACGTGTATTATTCATATTAGATTACAAACAAAAGGATGGCCCTCTGGCCATCCTTTTGTATTCTAAAAACAAGCAAAAGACTCATGATTTTAATCACTTATCTGATTTAATCGTTTTCGTTAACTCATCCACACTATTTTTCACATTCCCTTTACCAGAAAAGTTCTCTAATAGCTCACGAATATCAAGTCCTGTAGTTGCTTTTAAGCTTTCTTGTGCTGTTGTCATCAAATCCGTAGCGTAACCACTTACTTTGTTAGCACCACTATTTTTACCGCCGCTTCCAGTATCCACAACTGTAATTGTATCAATATTACCCATTGGAGCCGCAACTTGCTTCGCGTACTCTGGAAGCATTGTAACAATCATATCAAGCATTGCTGCTTGACCATACAATTCATACGCTTCTGCGACTTTCCGTTTCGCCTCTGCTTCTGCTAAACCGCGTAATTTAATGACTTCAGCTGCCGCTGTACCTTGTGCTTGCTCCGCCTCAGCTTTAGCAATCCCTTGAACACGAACTTGTTCGGCTTCAGCTTTTGCTTTCGTTTCAATACGATATTGATCAGCCTCTGCTTCTGCATATTCTTGGCTTTTTCTAGCTGCCGCTTGTTGTTCAACAGCATAGCGGTCCGCATCTGCTTTTTTCTTTACTTCTGCATCATATTGACGTTCACGGCGCTGGATCTCACGTTCTTCTAACTCAATTTGTTTTTGGCGCTCAATAATCTGAATTTGCATTTGTTGTTCTATAACTTCTTGTTTCGCACGTGCACTTTCTAAGTCATATGCTTGGTCAGCATTGGCTTTTGCCGTTTCTTGCTCACGGCGGTATTCAGCAACTTTCAATTGGTTTTGCTTTTCAGCCTCAGCAATTTCTGTTTTGCGCTCTAATTCAGAACGCGTTGCTTCTTTTTCTGCTTCCGCTCGTTTCATACGTGTTTCTTTGCTTGCTTCTGCTTCTGCAACATCAGCATCTCGTTTAACTTGCGCAATACGTGGTTTCCCTAGCGCATCCAAATAACCATTATTATCACGTACTTCTTTTAGCGTAAACGAAACGATAATAAAACCCATTTTAGCTAAATCTTGTGCCGCCACTCCTTGAACTTCCTGCGAAAACTTATCACGATTTTTATAAATCTCTTCTACCGTCATGGAGCCTAAAATTGCACGAAGGTGCCCTTCGACTACTTCAATGGCTTCTGCTTCTCGCTCTTCACTCGTTTTACCTAAAAATTGTTCAGCAGCGGTCGCAATTTCAGAGATAGACCCACCAATTTTAATAATTGCTGTGCCATCTGCCATTACGGGGACGCCTTGTTCCGTATAAATTTCTGGTGTTCTGACATCTAATTTACTAGATAGCAAACTAATCGGACGTGATTGTTGAAAAACAGGCATTACGAATGTTCCGCCACCACGAACAATTTTCACCTTTTTCCCGCCTTCATCAATAAATACATTTTTCCGTCCTAAATAACTTCCAGAAACGATTAACGCTTCATCAGGTCCGACCGTCTTGTATTTGGTTACAAACACAATTAAAAACAAAATTAAAACAACAACTGCAACGATTAAAACTAATGTAATTCCTCCAGTTAAAATATTCAAACTTTACAGCCTCCCTTTTGTGTAGTAACTAATTTGTCCTTAATTTAAGAAAGAGGAATAGGGCGAAACTAAAATATAAGCATCTTCCGCATCAATAATAAGTACAGTTTCTCCAAGTGAGATTGGTTTATTATCATTTGACTTTGCCGCTTTTGCCACTTTACCTGCATTCATTTCAATTAGCACTTCACCAAAACCGTCACTCGGAATAGAAGTAATAACAACACCTGTTTTTCCTTCTAAATCCTTTGTTTCATAAGCAATTGAATCGCTTGCTCTAGAAAGTGGTAAAAGTATTCCAAAATAGAGAATGGTTGAGAAAATTAACCCTATAATTACCGAGCCAATTAATACATTTACACTTGATAAGGAAGTATACCTCTCACCTAAAAAACCGGTTAATGAGAACGCAGCTAAAAAGTATAAAATAATCGATCCAGGAATGGGTAATAAATCTAAAACAAAGCTGACGATACTAACTGAGAAGATTAAAGCCGATAATAGATCGATTATAATAAGTATACCTACTACAATTAATATGTAATAATATACATTCTCAATTGGCACTCCAAATACCATCATGTTGCTCCCTCCAATTGCTTCTTTGTGAACAAATAGTCATGCTTCCATTTTATCAGAAAATACACACAACATCAATTACCTCTAAAAGTAAAAAAAGAAGTGAGTTTTTCACTTCTCACTTCCATTCAAATATGTTATTTTTTAGCAAATTCTGCATTTAAAAGTTCTTCAAGCTCTTCTGGTGTAATATGTTCATCGAAAATGTGCTCTCCAACAATGACAGTGGGTACAAAAACAATATTCGCACGATTCGCTTCTTCGATAATAGCAGCTGAAGCTTCTTTGTTATCTTGTTCTTTTAAATGTAACTGATTTTCCATATAAGAAGCTACTTCATGGAGTGGTAAATTCCCCCACTCATCTTGTGTAGCATAAATTGTATCAATTGTTTCCCATGTTTCAAACGGCGTGTCATAATTTAAATAGCGATGGGTCACGTTACCAGGTTGAAGCTTTTCTTTTTCTTTATCAAAAGGTTTAATGACTAATTCAATTTTTCCATCACGGACAAAACGTTCCAATACCTCTCTTGATTCAGTATGCCATTTGCGACAATACGGACAACGCAAATTTACAAATGAGATGACTTTTACTTTCGCATTTTGTGATTTTGCGATGCGAATCCCCTCAGAAGGCTTTACTTCAATAGCTTTAATTTGACTAATATCCATTTTTTCCTTTTCCCCCTAGTTATGGTTTCATTTTAATCGTACTTGTTGTAGCATTTTTCAACATTTGCATAACTTGATACGGCGAATAGCCGCTAACTTCTTCAAACTCGCGCCCAAGACGCTTTTCTTCTCCAATAGACGGGACAACCTTCTTAAAGGCGCGGTATGTTTCTTTCAGTTCAGTCGCACTAACACCTTTCTCATAAGCTTTCTCAATCGATTCAAAATAATGAATAACTGTCGCAATTTCCTCTTTCGTCCAGTCCATATCAATCGGATAACTATAATTCATTCTTTGTCACCCCTTCTTTTTGGAAAATCCCAAAGTTCCACATGTGAGAACAAGTTGAATACTCCGTTTCGGAACTTGTAGCCTGCTAAATTCATTTTATCACGCAACTCTCAAAGTTTGAAATAAATTGTTTGCAAAAAAAAGATGCCTAAGCACCTTTAAAATTCTCGCTCTCTTTTACGCTTCATTAAAATTGTCATTACAATAAAATAAGCTGGTAAGATGTAACTTACAAAAATTAAAATGATAATTTCCAGTATCGATTTTTGAATATAGCCATTTGTTAGTTTAATAAAGCCTGTAATGGGTGTTTCTAAAATTTTAAAAACTGCCTGAAATCCCCCTGTATCATGCATATGTTGAATAAAACCAATGATAAACGCTACGATGGCTAATAGAAAACAAATGCCCGCTATAACATAAGTTATCCAAAACAAACTTTTTTTCATCACTTCACCTTACTCTCGTTTATTTCTAAGAATCAAAATCATCATGCGGAGTAACTATGCGATTCTAGATGTTTTTCTTTGTAACTGATTCTTGCAAAGTGCATGCCGACGAAAAAGAATGCTGGAACTACAAAATTTAACATAAACACGATTACATATCTCACAAAGACACTTGCAATTGGAATGGTTATGATTGGGTTTGTAAATGGTGTGGCAAGAATACGCAAAACGGCTTTATAGCCATCGGTGTCATGCATATGATGGATAAATCCTACACCAAACTGAATAAATGTATCCACTGTACAAAGCCCTGCAAGAATCATAAGTAAAATAAAAACGGAATGCGGAATATGCCAATGTTTTTTCATTTTCACACCTGAATTCTAAAATATTTTCGTGAAATTTTTCTCTTTTCTACGCCATGTAAATTTTAACATATAAAATACGCTGTTTACAATTGTAAACAGCGTATTTTTTTATTAAATATGAATTGGACGCCCTAGAGCAAGTTCTGCTGCTTCCATTGTAAGCTCTCCAAGTGAAGGATGCGCATGGATTGTAAGGGCAATATCTTCTGCTGTTACGCCTGTTTCAATTGCAAGACCGATTTCAGAAATAATATCTGATGCATTCATTCCTGCAACCTGGGCACCAAGCACAAGTCCATCTTCTTTACGCGTCACTAAACGTACAAAACCTTCAGGTGCATCAAGTGATAGCGCGCGGCCATTTCCGCCGAATGGGAATTTTGATGCTTTCACATCAATTCCTTTTTCTTTCGCTTCTTTTTCTGTCATCCCAACAGTCGCAAGTTCAGGGTCACTAAACACAACTGCTGGAAGCACCGTATAATCATTTTCAGATTTTTCCCCAGCAATAGCTTCAGCCGCAATTTTTGCTTCATAGCTTGCTTTATGCGCTAAAGGAACGCCTGGAACAATGTCGCCGATTGCGAATACATTCGGCACGTTTGTACGTCCTTGTTTATCCACTTCGATTAATCCACGTTCAGAAACTTTTACACCTAGCTGTTCTAGACCAATATCATCTGTATTTGGACGACGACCAACTGTTACAAGTACATAATCTGCTTCGATTGTATTTGTTTCACCATTTGCTTCGTATGTTACTTTTACGCCATTTTCAGTTTCTTCCGCTGATTTAGCGAGTGCTTTTGTAACGATTTCAACATTTTTGCTCTTTAAGCTACGTTTAACAAGCGATACCATATCTTTTTCATAAGTTGGTAAAATTTCAGGTCCACCTTCTAAAATAGTAAGTTCAGTACCTAAATTCGCAAATGCTCCGCCAAGTTCTGTTCCAATATAACCGCCGCCAATAACAACAAGTTTTTTGGGCACTTCTTGTAAAGCAAGTGCTCCTGTTGAACTTAATACACGTTTGCCGTATTTAAAACCTGGGATTTCAATTGGGCGTGAACCTGTTGCGATAATAACATTGTTGAACGTATAAGTTTGAGCAGAATCTGGATGAATAACACGAAGTGAATGTTCATCAACGAAAAATGCTTCCCCTTCTAACATTTCAACTTTATTCTTTTTAAGAAGACCTCGGACACCTGTTGTTAATTTATTAACAACCCCGCCCTTCCATTCTTGTGCTTTTGTAAAATCAAGATTAACATCTTTCGTTGTAATCCCCATATTGTCAGAATGGCTTGCTTCTTTAAAACGGTGACCGATTGTAATTAACGCTTTGGAAGGAATACAACCAACGTTCAAGCATACACCGCCGAAATATTCTTTTTCAATAATCGTTACTTTTTGTCCAAGTTGCGCTGCACGAATTGCAGCCACATATCCACCAGGGCCTGCACCAATAACTATCGTATCTCTTTCTTCTGGAAAATCTCCTACAACCATTATTTTACGCCTCCATTAGTAATAATTCTGGATCATTTAATAAACGTTTAATATTGTTCATTGCTTTTTGAGCTGTTGCGCCGTCAATGACACGGTGGTCAAAGCTTAAGGATAAAGCAAGGACTGGAGCGGCTACAATTTCGCCATTCTTAACAATTGCCTTTTCAGCAATTCGTCCTACACCTAAAATGGCAACTTCTGGATAGTTGATAACTGGGGTGAACCATTGTCCACCGGCAGAACCGATATTCGAAATGGTTGCAGAACCATGGCGCATCTCGTCAGCTGTCAATTTGCCATCGCGTGCTTTTCCAGCTAGCTCATTAATTTCATTTGAAATTGAGAAGATCGATTTTGTGTCTGCATTTTTAATTACTGGTACATATAAACCGTGATCTGTATCAGCGGCAATACCAACATTATAATAGTGTTTATAGATAAGTTCTTCAGTTGCATCATCCATCGTCGTGTTTAATACTGGGAACTCTTTTAATGTAGCAACTAAGGCTTTTACCATATAAGGTAGGAATGTAAGTTTAATCCCTTTTTCAGCCGCTACTTCTTTGAAACGTTTTCTATGCGCCATAAGAGCAGAAACTTCGATTTCGTCCATCAAAGTAACGTGTGGCGCTGTATGTTTCGAGTTAACCATTGCTTTTGCAATCGCACGACGAGTTGGCGTAAGTTTTTCACGTGTTTCTGGATATGCTTCAGAAGCTGCTGGGATTGGTTTTGGTGTTGATTTCTTAGCTTCTACTTCTTTTTCTGGTGTTGCTCCTTTTGCCGCTTCAGTAGCTGGTTTAGCTGGTGCATCACCACTTAAGTAAGCCTCAATATCTTGTTTCAAGATACGGTTATTTTTGCCGCTTCCAGCAACAAGACGAATATCTACGCCTTTTTCACGTGCATATTTACGAACAGAAGGCATCGCAATGACAAGACCATTTGGATCTTTTTCAGCAGATGGTGTTCCGTTACCGCCACTTACAGGAGCCGTCGCTACTTTTTCTTCTACTTTAGCTGTTTCAGCAGGTGCTTCAGGTGTAGAGGAATGATCTGCAACACCTTCAAAATCACCAGTAAACGTAATTAACACTTGTCCTACTGTTGCCACTGTACCTTCTCCGATTAAAATATCTTTCACTGTACCGTCAACTGGAGAAGTGATTTCTTCTACAGATTTATCGTTCTGTACTTCAAAAATCGCTTGATCTTCTTCTACTTTATCACCAGATTTAACGAACCATTTGACAATTTCGCCTTCATGGATACCTTCTCCAATATCTGGTAATTTGAATTCGAAAACGCCGTTTCCGTTAGAATTTTCTGCAGCTGGTGCTTTCGCTTCTTCTTTTACCTCTTCAGCGGCGTCCTCTTCGTGACCTTCCACACCGTCAAAAGTAATTAACACTTGACCTACTGTTGCCACTTCGCCTTCAGCTACTTTAATTTCTTTTACTGTACCTGATACTGGGGAAGTAATTTCTTCTACAGATTTGTCATTTTGTACTTCAAATAAAGATTCATCTTCTTCAATTTTATCGCCTGGTTTTACGAACCATTTGACGATTTCACCTTCGTGGATACCTTCTCCAATATCCGGTAATTTAAATGAATATGCCATTATCTATTAAGCCTCCTGTTTTTATTCAAACTTTTATAGAATATTACGCC
This sequence comes from Listeria tempestatis, assembly GCF_963575625.1. Taxonomy (NCBI): domain Bacteria; kingdom Bacillati; phylum Bacillota; class Bacilli; order Caryophanales; family Listeriaceae; genus Listeria; species Listeria tempestatis. The sequence goes on along the minus strand of NZ_CAUYTK010000002.1, from coordinate 308,300 downwards.
GCTTTAATTAGAAAGCTAAAACTTCTTTAACTCGTTCTACGACATCATTATGATTTGGTAACCAAACTGTTTCTGCTTGTGAGAACGGGAACACGCTATCTGGCGCTGTAACACGCATCACTGGCGCTTCAAGTGAAAGAATCGCGCGGTCATTAATTTCAGCAATGACATTTGCAGCTACTCCACCTTGTTTTTGCGCTTCTTGAACCACGACTACACGGTTTGTCTTTTTAACAGAGGCAACAATTGTATCTGTGTCAATTGGGCTGATTGTACGTAAATCAATTACCTCTGCAGATACGCCTTCTTTTTCCAAAGCTTCTGCAGCTTTTAAAGATTCTTGTACCATTGCTCCGTAAGCGATGATTGTAACATCAGTACCTTCACGGCGAACCGCTGCTTTACCAATTTCAACAGTATATTCACCTTCTGGAACTTCTTCACGGAATGAACGATATAATTTCATATGTTCTAGGAAAATAACTGGGTCATTGTCGCGAATTGCAGAAATAAGCAATCCTTTTGCGTCATAAGGTGTGGACGGAATAACAACTTTAAGCCCTGGAGATTGTGCCATCAAGCCTTCCAAATTGTCGGCATGAAGTTCAGGTGTGTGTACCCCGCCGCCAAATGGTGCGCGAATTGTAATTGGTGCAGTACGTGTTCCGCCTGTACGGTAACGCATACGTGCCATTTGTGCAACAACGGAGTCCATCACTTCAAATACGAAACCAAAGAATTGAATTTCAGGAACTGGGCGGTAACCTTCAAGCGCTAGCCCAATTGAAAGACCACCGATACCAGATTCTGCAAGTGGCGTATCAAATACGCGGTCTTCACCAAATTCAGCTTGCAACCCTTCAGTTGCACGGAAAACCCCGCCATTTTTACCAACGTCTTCACCGAATACTAAGACGTTTTCATCATTTTTAAGTTCAACTGCAAGCGCATCTGTAATCGCTTGAATCATTGTTTTTTGCGCCATGATTATTTCGACTCCTTCGCTTCATAAATTGCCAATTGTTCTTTCACGTTGGCTGTTGGTGTTTCATACATATTTTTAAGAAGATCAGATACTTTTTGTTTTGGAATCGCATCTGCTTCTTTAATTGCTTCTTTGATTTCTTCTTTTGCACGGTCAATAACTTCATTTTCTTTTTCTTCGTTCCAAAGTCCTTTACCTTCTAAGAAAGTACGGAAACGAACGATTGGATCTTTAAGTTCCCATTCGCCGTCTAGTTCTTTTGTACGGTAACGTGTTGGATCATCACCAGAGAGTGTATGTGGACCATAGCGATAAGTCATTGTTTCTATAAGTGTTGGGCCATCGCCAGCAACAGCACGTTCACGCGCAAATTTCGTTACGGCATAAACAGCAAGTGGATCCATACCGTCTACTTGAACACCAACGATTCCCGCTGCCACTGCTTTTTGAGCAAGTGTCGGTGCTGCAGATTGTTTTTCGCGTGGTGTTGAAATCGCGAACATATTATTTTGAACAACGAAAATAGCAGGAGCATGGAAAGCACCAGCAAAGTTTAATCCTTCATAGAAGTCACCTTGTGATGAACCACCATCACCTGTATATGTGATTACGACGTTATCTTTTTTACGCTTTTTAAGTCCTAAAGCAACACCCGCAGCTTGCACGATTTGCGCGCCGATAATGATTTGCGGGGACAATACTTTTAAGTCTTCTGGGAATTGATTCCCTACAAAATGTCCACGTGAGAAAAGGAAAGCTTTTGTAAGTGGCAATCCGTGCCAAATAAGTTGTGGCACATCACGGTAACCTGGTAATACATAGTCTGTTTTTTCAAGCGCGAAATGACTAGCAAGTTGAGAAGCTTCTTGTCCTGCTGTTGGTGCATAAAATCCTAAACGGCCTTGACGATTTAACGAAATAGAACGTTGATCGAGTACACGAGTCCAAACCATACGTGTCATTAGTTCAACTAATTGTTCATCTGTTAAGTCTGGCATTAAATCAGGATTTACAACTTCTCCTTTTTCATTTAAAATTTGAACCATTTCAAATTGTTTCGCAACTGCATCAAATTGTTGCAATACATCAATTACTGCCTTCTTTTCTTTAGAAGCCATTACGTATCTCTTCCTTTCGTTTAACAAAATAGTGAAGAAAATGAATGCGTCATCATTCAGAGTATCTGGAAGCTTCATTTTCTATAAAACCTGATTATGTATTAATAAAAACGTGAGCATTATGAATAGAAGAAATCATTCTATTGTATGTAAAAATGTGTAGCTACCCTTAGAATATTTCTTCTAAAACTTGTTCACTGACCTAGATGCTGCTTTTCTTTTTCCCCAGACACACATTGCAAAACATTTGCAAACGTCTGAGTTTGTGAATTATCAAACGTTTTCTCACAAACAGGCCATGACTTTTTGTCTTGATTAACCCATTTTTTTAAAAAAACTGTCCTAATCAAAAAACAAAAATTTATTAATACACCAATCTTCTCTTTTAATTTACACTACTCAATCAAGGAAGTCAATATAATCAACCTCTGATTTTCTATCGCTTACATTAGCTATATGTAAGGTATTATTCGTTTATACTTACTGTACTAAAAAGTACATCTTATTTTAAAATCTGTTATATAATATTATAAAACTATTATTATCACATCAATAAGGCTTTTTCCCACTCTTCTATTTCATAGTTTGTGATTTCACAAACTATTATTTTTTTTATTCTGTATTAAAAGCGAATTATTCTTCTATGAATAATTAATTCGTTCGTCTTTATGCACCTACATAATTTACTTTTCTTAATCCATTCCCATTTTAAAATATATTTGATAAAATAAAGAATAGTAATGAATGAACAGGAGCGTCGATGAAATGATTTTAATGAAAGATATTGTTCGCGAGGGCCATCCAGCTTTGCGCGAAGTAGCGAAAGAAGTGACTTTCCCCCTTTCGAATGAAGAAAAAGATCTAGGTCGAGAAATGTTAACCTTCTTAAAAAACAGTCAAGATGAAGAAATAGCGGAAAAATATGGTTTGCGTGGTGGCGTTGGTCTTGCTGCACCACAACTCGCTGTAAATAAACGAATTATCGCTATTCATATTGAAGATGAAAATGACAAATTATATAGCTACGTTTTATATAATCCAAAAATTAAAAGTTATTCCGTTCAAGAAGCATGCCTTGCTGGTGGGGAAGGTTGTTTATCTGTAGACCGTGAAGTCCCTGGTTACGTTGTTCGTAGCGAGCGCATTACCCTTTCTGCTTTTGATGAAAACGGGACACCAATTAAGCTACGTCTTAAAAATTATCCAGCAATTGTTGTGCAGCACGAGATTGACCATTTAAATGGCATTATGTTTTTTGACCACATTAATAAAAATAATCCATCTTATCTTCCACCAGATGTTGATGTGTTAGGTTAAGATAAAAAAGATGCATTTTTTATGTATCTTTTTTAGGAGGTTTTGCTATGAACAGATATGACAGACAGGTTCGAGTAAAAGAAATTGGAACACACGGTCAAAAAAAAATAGGAGAAACATCTGTCCTTATTGTCGGAGTGGGCGCAATTGGAACTTATGCGGCTGAGATGATGGTGCGAATGGGTTTTAAAAAACTTATTTTAATCGACCGTGATTTTGTCGAATTGTCGAATTTGCAACGTCAAACGCTTTTTACGGAAGCTGATGCAAAAGCAAGGCTACCTAAAGCGTACGCCGCTGCCTTAGCTTTAAAACAATTGAATCATGAGGTTTTAGTGGACTTTATTGTAGATGATGCAAATGCAGAGTCTCTCGCACCTTTTACGGATGTCAGTTATGTACTTGATTGTACGGATAATTTCGGAACGCGGCGCTTTCTAAATGATTGGTGCCGGAAAAACGAGATTCCGTGGATTTATACGTCTTGTGCGGGGACCTATGCAGGACTTATGCCAATTGATTCCAAAAGCTCCGCCTGCCTCACCTGCCTTATTGGAGAAACGCCGCAAACGAATGAAGCGAGTTGCGATATAATTGGTGTGCACGGTGCGCTTATCCCGATTGTTGCTGGGTCACAAGTTTCACTGCTCGTTAAAATGATGCTTGATGAACACTTTACATATAATACGTTTTATCAAATTGATAACTGGCAACTTTTGTTACAGAAAATGGCTGTTTTAAAATTGCCAACTTGTCCATCTTGCGGTAAAAATAGGCAAGAACATACGCCATTTTCCTCACAGCCCGTTGTACTTTGCGGGCGTGATACGGTTCAATTTCAACTAGAAAATAAACAGCAGGTTGACTTTAACAGCATTGTAAAACGACTTACACGTGAACAACTAGATGTACACTATAATGATTTTCTACTCTATTTTGATTTTGAAACATATCAGCTTACGGTTTTTAAAAACGGTCGTGTTTTAGTACACGGTACGGACGAATTAAATGTAGCACGGAAAATTTATCATCACTTTTTTAATTAAAGGAGGATTTTACATGCATGCGAGCAATTCATTTGTTTCGACTGTGGCCATTTTAACCATCAGCGACACGCGCACTCTGGAAACAGATTTAAGCGGTACCTGTATTGAAGAAAGTTTAGCTGTAACCCCGCATCGTGTCTTTAAACGAATTATTGTCCCAGATGATGCAACAGAAATTAAGCGTGCCATGGCTTCTTTAAAACAAGAGCCGATACATTGTATTATTTCAACTGGTGGGACGGGGCTTGCAAAACGCGATGTCACTTTTGAAGCACTTTTCTCGGAAATTAAACAGGAAATTCCTGGGTTTGGTGAACTTTTCAGGCAAATTAGTTTTGCAGAAATTGGGACTAGAGCCATGGCAACACGGGCATTTAGTGGCTTTTTAGATAATGATATTTTATTTTTTGCATTACCTGGCTCAAAAAACGCCTGCGAAACGGGCATGAAACATTTAATTTTACCAGAGATGGGGCATCTTTTAGCAGAAAGACATAAGTAAAGTGTAGGGTCAAAGCACCCTACACTTTACTTTATCCACCAATTTGGCTCATGCGCCTCCAAGTTGGTTTATGCGACGTCACTTCGTCTTGAAGTTTTAATGCCATTTCATGGTTTTCTGGTTTATTGTCGATGGATTGCTGGATAATCTTAATTAACTCTTCAGGATTTTTTTGAATGTACGGGCGAATATTAAGCTCCTCATCCCAGTATAGACACGCTTTAATATAACCATCTGCTGTAAGACGTAGTCGGTTGCAGTTGGCGCAAAAATGGGAACTCACTGGATGAATTAGCCCAAACGTTCCAACCGCCCCTTTAATTCGGTAATTCTCGGAAGGACCATTCCCTCGAACTGAATCAACTGGTTCATATTCAAAACCAACTTCTTTACACTTGTCAAAAATGGTATTTAAAGACAAATACTTCTTCTTCCAACTATTTCCCGCATGACCAATTGGCATATACTCGATAAACCGAATATTAATATCTTTATCCTTTGTAAACTTTAAAAAATCGATAATTTCATCATCATTTTGCCCTTTAATTAGGACAACGTTTAGTTTAATCGGGAAAAGTCCTACTTCCTCCGCTTTTTTAATCCCATCAAGCACTTTTTGCAAACGACCACCACGTGTAATTTCCTTGAAACGGTCCGCCTGAAGAGAATCAAGGCTGACATTAATTCGCGAAAGTCCTGCTTTTTTTAAAGCTTCTGCTTTTTTAGCCAAATACATAGCATTTGTTGTTACAGCAATGTCTTCTATTTCTGGAATACTCGCGATTCCTTCGACAATTTCAACAATATCTGTCCGAAGAAGTGGTTCCCCACCCGTAATCCGCACTTTTTTCATTCCGAATTGCGCCATAATTTTCATAAAATCTACAATTTCATCCTTGGAAAGCACTTTTTCATGAGGTAAGAATTTAAGCCCTTCTTCTGGCATACAATAAACACAGCGTAAATTACAACGATCTGTAACCGAAATTCGAATGTAATCATGTACCCGACCAAAACGGTCCGTTAATACTTGCACAGTTATTCCCCCTATTTTGACGAAAATTCGCCACTTTTACCTCCTGATTTTTCAAGCAAACGAGTGCGTGTAATTTCCATGCTGCGATCCATTGCCTTGCACATATCATAAACTGTGAGTGCTGCAATGCTAACGGCAGAAAGAGCTTCCATCTCAACACCAGTCTTGCCAACTGTAACAACTGTTGCCTCGATTCGAAGTGTCTTATGACCGTCATCTTGAAATGATAAATCTGCTTTTGTTGTCATTAACGGGTGGCACATTGGAATAAAATCACTCGTTTTTTTTGCGGCCATAATACCAGCAACTTGCGCTACAGCTAAAACATCGCCTTTTGAAATTTTGCCTTCTTTAATTCGCTTTAAAGTTTCAGGCTTCATAATCAAAACCGATTCAGCAACCGCAATTCGTTTCGTTTCATCCTTTTCTGTAACATCAACCATTTGAGCGCGCTTTTCTGCATTAAAATGTGATAGCTTATCCATTTTCAACCTCCACTAACAGGCGGAATTACCGCAATTTCCAAAATGGATTCCGGTAATTGATCGACATCTTGCTTAAATTCCATGTTGACTGCAAGCATGCACCGATGAAGTTCATCTGAGATTTCAGGAAATTCACCGCTAATTAAGTCGCGTGCATCGCCAACCGTCTTGCAGCCTGTTAAATTGAGTGTTGCCTCTGGTGCTACTTTCTCGGTCAAGTAAGCAAAAAACTTAATCGTTGTCATCATTTAAGCCCCCCCATCTTACTTTATCTGTGTCAAATTCCTCTTTCCAAATTGGAACAGATTTTTTTAGTTGTTCAATAATGTATCTTGATCCCTCATAGCTTTCGGCACGATGCTTTGTTGCGACACCGATAAAAACGGCAATATCAGAAATTTCCAAGTCTCCTAGGCGATGGATGATTGCAACATTTGCATCAAATTTATCCTCTACAAATTGCGCGAGTTTGTCCATTTCTAAAAGCGCCATCTCTTCATAAGCTGTATAACGCATTCGCTCCGTCCGTACATCATTTGTCCATTCGCGAATCGTTCCAATAAAAGTGTTAATGCCACCATATTTCGCATCCATTAAAAAATCATACAGCGGTGCCATTTCAATTTTTTCATGCGTCAATTCTACCCGTTTCATTCTAAAAACTCCCCTATTACTGTTTCTAAAAATGTTTGTCTTGCTTCATTTGTCCCAATAAAAGCAACCTCATCCGTTTCCATTTTGCGGAGCGAAGCAAATGCAACAATTTGCTCCACTTCCTGTTTAAACCACGCCATCTCGTCAAGTGAACGAATAAGGACAATTTTAGGAAAAGGTGCTTTTTTATAGCCTTCAATTAAGGTGACATCTGCCACACCCATTTTTTCAATAGCACGGCGAAGACTGACGCTTTTTTGACTTACAATAGCGTATTTTTCACTAGATGTAATCATAACGGCATCTGCACCTTCTTCTGAAAAATAGAATGTGTCTGTCCCGCTTTGATCCATTTCAAAATCATGTGCATCATGTTTTATGGCGTGAACGATATAGCCTTTTTGTTTTAGCAATGCGATAAACTCTCGAATGAGCGTCGTCTTTCCGCTATTTTTAAAACCTACTACTTGGAAGATAAGAGCCATACGCTTACCTCTTCACCTTTTTGTTTCCCTTTTTGTCCACGTGGAATCATAATTAAACAAGTTGCCTGATGCAAGTTTCCAAGCGAACTTGACATGTCACTTCCTACTTTAGAGACAAAAATGGTGCCTGCCTCTTCCCGGTATATACCTCGTAAGAAACGGTCATAGCCATTATTTTTTAAGTAATCTTCTGCCATAATCCCCGTCACCTCACGAATCGGTAATTTTTTCCCCGAAAGTTTTGCAAGTGCAGGTAAAACAAATAACTGATACCCTGTAAAACAGGCTCCAGGATTACCTGACAGTGCGATGAGTAGTTTCCCGCGAAAACGAAGTGCTGTCGTTGGGCTACCAGGTCGCATTTGGATTTTATTAAAAATAAGCTCATTTTGTGTGGCAATATCTGCCATGAAATCATAGTCACCAACAGACACTCCACCTGTTGTAATGATTAAATCTGCCGTTTCACTCGCTAAAGTTAATTTTTCAAGCGTCAATTCGTAATCATCTGGTAAGGCTTCTTGAAAACAAATCTCACAATCAAACTCCTCGACAAGCATGCATAAGAGCGCATCATTACTGTTATAAATTTTTCCATCTGGCAAGCTTTCAAATGGTGAAACAAGCTCACTCCCAGTCGAAAAAATCGCCACTTTAGGTCGTTTAATAGTAGGTATTTCTGTTATGCCAAAAGCAGCAAGTAAACTTACAGAACCCGCGTTCATTACATGCCCTTTTGAAAGCAAAATATCACCCAACCGAAATTCTGCACCAATTTCAGTAATATTCTTTTGCGGGTGCGTGTTAATTAAAGTAATAAATCCATCTTCTGCCTGTTTTGATTGCTCCAGCATAATAATTTTATCTGCTCCATTTGGCACTTTTGCCCCCGTCATAATACGAACCGTCTCACCTTTTTTTAGCGGCTTATCATAGGTTTCACCGCACGGCACTTCCGCCACAACACGAAGCGTGATCGGATAGTTTTTATCATCCTCTGCACAAATTGCAAAACCATCATACCCCGACCTGCGAAAGTACGGAAAATCAAATGGTGCAGTGATATCACGACTTAAAACTCTACCTTTACTTGAATAAATCGCTGTCAATTCCTCACTTAATGTTTCTATTTTTTCAGTCACGCTTTTTTGTGCTTGTTTGTAGGAAATTGAATCCCGTCTAAACGTCATAAAAACCCCTCGTTTTCTGCATGTTTTCACTTTATACTAATATAACGCAAAATAGCGTATTTGAACAGCGAAGCCAATTGATTTTTGGCTAATCGTTGACATTTTACAGTCCAAAAAGCGATAATAAAATGGAAACATCTTCTTGGCTTGGAGGTCATCACTATGTTTACGCCTGTTTGGCATTCTATTTTTGTGGCGGTTGTTTCTACAATTATCGCCTTTTTTGCTATGTTACCACTTAGTTATTATTTTGCGAAACGGAAATCAAAAATTCAACTTCCTGTTGAAACGTTGATTTTACTTCCGCTCGTCCTACCGCCAACTGTAGTTGGTTTAATTTTACTTTCTATTTTTGGGAAAAATAATCCGTTTGGTGGTATGATTTGGGATACTTTCCATTTTAGCTTTATTTTCTCCCTTGCTGGTGCAATAATCGCAACTGTCATTATTATTATTCCCATCATGTATCAAGGTCTAAAAGCTGCTTTTCTATCCATTGATCACGAGCTAGTGTGGGCAGCTGAAACACTCTCTGCAAGTTCTGGACAAATTTTCCGTAAAGTCATTCTACCCAATTGTTGGCAACCAATTTTAGCAGGGATTCTACTAAGCTTTTGCCGCGCAATGGGTGAATTTGGGGCGACACTTATGGTTGCTGGATATATTGAGGGAAAAACAGATACTATTGCATCAAGTATTTATTTTATGGTGCAACAAGGAAATACACATATTGCGGTTTACTTAGGGCTTTTCAATTTACTAATTGGTGTTGTGGCACTTATGATTATTCACGTTCTAACAGTTAGGCAAAGCAATTTGATGAGGGGGATGTAAAAATGACTTTACAGCTTCAATTTACTAAAAAAATGCCATTTCATGATTTAAAGGTGGACTACACTTTTGGAAATAAAATAACTGCCATCATGGGCGCGAGTGGCGCTGGGAAATCGACACTCTTTCAATGTATTAGTGGTCTAAAAAAAATTGATTCTGGCATCATTCAGTTTGAGGATATTTCATTTAATGACACATCCATTTCTCTCCATTTGCCAACTGCTGAACGTAAGATTGGTTATTTATTTCAAAATTTAGCTCTGTTTCCAAATATGAATGTGTACGATAATATTTCGTTTGGCTTAAAGATGAATAAAGCCAAACGAAAAGAAACCGCCGCAATCAAACGCCAAGTTCGCTATATTAGTGATTACTTGCAAATTTCACACTTGCTTTATTCCTCCGTTCAAAAGCTTTCTGGGGGGGAAAAACAACGTGTTGCCATGGCGCGTGCGATGATCATAAATCCTAATTTACTACTGCTTGATGAACCGTTTAATGGGCTTGATGAGGACACTCGCCACATTTGCATGGAGCTTGTTCAAAATATGGCTACCGATTTTGATTTACCTGTTATTTTTGTGACGCATTACCGTTTTGAAGCGCAAAAAATGACAAACGAAATTGTTATTTTAAAGGATGGTCACCTTGAAAAAGACGCCTAGTGTTGCCATTATTTTAGCAGGTGGGAATTCAACGCGCTTTGGTAGCGATAAGGCGTTTTATATCCCAGCAGGCAAAACAAAAACGTGGGCAGAGGAACTAGTAGCTAAACTAACGCCTCTCGTCACACTGGTTTATATTTCTATTCAAGCAAAACAGTTTTCGAAAATGAGTACCCTTTTTTCTCAAAATGAAAAAGTTAAACTCGTTGTGGATGACCCGAAACTTACTGATTACGGCCCTCTTGGTGGTCTTTATAGCGTTTCGCAGCTGTTACACGAAGAAAACTGTCTCATTACGCCCGTCGATGTACCAAATATTCAAACAACCGATTTTGCGCGCCTCCTTCAAGCTCAAAATGTCTATGCCAAGACTGCACAACACGACCATTATTTAATTGCGCATCTTCCAAGTTTTAAAAATGCCATCACATGTTGCATCGAACGGAATGAGCATCGAGTTACCGACCTTTTGGACAAATTAGACTCAACACCACTTTTTTTTGCTGATGAATATGCCTTTTTCAATCAAAATACACCTTTTAAAAAATGAAAAACGCAAGACAAGTCGAAGGATTTGTCCTGCATCTTTCATTTTTCCTTTTCATTATTGTTTGCTTTTAAAGTATTCAGCCGCACCAATTAGGTTGGCTTGGTTTTGGAACTCGCATTGTCTTAGTTCTGGCGCGAAGTACGCCCACTCTTTTTCCTCTAAAAAGTCTTTCATTGTTTCTTTCATTTCAGTGAGAAAAGCTTTGCGCGAGGAAATTCCGCCGCCTAAAACGATGCAATCAGGGTCGAAGGCTACTTGCAGATTAAAAATGCCAAGCGCGAGTGTATGATAGAATTTCTTGATTTCTTCTTGCGCAACCGCATCTCCCTCTTCTGCTCGCTTAAAAATAAGTTCACCGTTTAAAGTATCCGCCTCTTCACCTGTTCGTTTGCTGTAGCGCTCTACGATTCGGACAACTGTGCCGAGTTCGCTAAAGGTTTTATCTCCCTCTAAAAACATCATGCCATATTCCCCGGCATAGCCATGTTTTCCTGTATAAAGTTGGCCGTTTTGAATGAAAACACCGCCAACGCCTGTTCCAAGAATTAGAAATAAGACGTTGGAAAGTCCTTTCGCTGCCCCGCGAATTGCTTCTGCCATTCCTGCCGCATTCGCATCGTTAATCATTTCTACGGGCAATTCAAATAAATTTTTTAGTTCTTCTTTAATTGGAAAATGGTGAATGTATGGAATGGCGCTAATGCCATCGATGATACCTTCTTCATTTAGTACAACACCTGGTGCACTGATGGCAACACCTGAGAACCTAAATTTATTTTGTCGACTTTCTTTTTCCTTTTTTAGTAACGCTTTCATTTCCTCCCAAGTTTTAGGCGTTGGAAATGAAAAAGTGTCTTCAAGTGCCTCATTACGAAAAACTCCACCTTTTACACTTGTGCCTCCGAAGTCAAAAACTAGTAGATCCATCCTATTCCCTCCAAAATGCTTTTTCTTAATTATTGCCATATTTTTTTCTTTCTGTCAAAAAAAACTGGAAATGTTTCAAACATTCCCAGCTTCACGATTATCTTTTTTCAAACGACAGCCAGCCGTACGATTCAACAATTTGTAGGAAGCGTACTAAACGGGCAAGACTCATTTCATCTTCGTTTCCGAAAGCTTCATTGAATTCAGCCTCAAGTTCTAACACATTTTTTTGTCCATTGATTCGACTTAAAATAAATTCGCCTTCTGCATCTAGTTGAATTTTACGAAAGGCTTTTTGTTTAAAAAAGCGGATTGCTATTTTCTCAATAGGATTATTTCGCGCTACAAGTAAATATGATTTATCGTTTTCTTTCGTGACTTGTAGTTTATCTTTTAGGGTGGGAATTTGATGAAGCAAATTCACTTTTTCTTTTGCCACAAAAAGCACCTCCTATTTTGCTTTTTTAGAACGTGGAATGGTTGAAATATAAAGCAGTGCGCAGACAATGATAAAGACGATAAATGGCAACCACTGATTTTGAATAAGAACTTCTGTTGGGATGATGTTTGCGTTAATGGAGATGATAAAGGCGATAATCACACCGAGCAATGATTCACCTGCGATTAAACCAGATGCAAACAATGTCCCTCGTTCAATTCGTTCTGCCCCTTTTCCTTCTGATTCTGTTTCTTTTTTATGCTTAATGACTGCATTTACAATCATTCTCACAAATCCACCGAACATGACGGTTGCACTTATATTTAATGGCAAATACAAACCAACTGCAAATACAAGTGAGTTCATGCCTAAAAATTCGATGACAATCGCAATCGAGACGCCAATAAATATCAGTGTCCATGGTAAGTTACCATTTAAGATTCCTTCTGCGAGAATTTTCATAAGCATTGCTTTTGGAGCCGGTAATTCGGCGGACCCCATTCCGTAAGCATTGTCAAGTAAGGTTAAGATATACCCCATAACAAGACCACTCGCGAGCACACCAATCATCATGGCAACTTGTTGTTTCCAAGGTGTTCCACCAACTAAATAACCTGTTTTTAAATCTTGTGAAATATCACCCGCAACGGCTAATGCTGAACATACGATAGCTGCAACAGTCAATGTTAAAATGATACCTTGATCACCGTGATAGCCAAAAGCTTTATAAACGAGAGCTACGATAAGCAAAGTTGCAATTGTCATACCAGAAACTGGTGAAGATGAACTTCCGACAATTCCTACAATTCGAGAAGCTACTGTTACGAATAAAAAGCCAAAAATACCAATTGCAAGTGCGCCAATGATGCCCACATTTGTAAATGGATCAAACGCTATAATTACAAGTAAAATCGCAATACAAATGATTACCCACTTCATTGGAATATCTTTATCTGTACGCTCTATTTCAAGCATTTTTGCCCCTTTATTTTTGCTCATACTTTGCATTGTACTGCGTAAAGTCTGGATAATCGCAGGTAAAGTTTTAACTAATGTAATTAATCCGCCAGCTGCAACTGCTCCTGCTCCAATATATCGTATGTAATTATCCCAAATCCCGGCTGCATCAAGATTTTTAAGTGCCTCACTTGCAGGAAAAATAATTTGTGCACTTTCTCCGCCGAAAAATGCAATAGCTGGTACTAAAACAAGTGATGCCATAAGTCCTCCGGCAACCATTTGACCAGCAATTCTTGGACCAATAATAAAGCCAACACCAACTAAAGCTGGATAAATTTGCGTCCCAATAAATGCCTCTTGAAATTTATAAACGCCAACTTGAATCTCGCTTTTAAAAAGTTTAAAGCCATCTGTGAGTATTTTTACACTCCCACCAGCTAAAAAACCAAGTGCAACTAGTTTCGCTTGTGAGCCACCTGTTTCACCAGATTTTAAAACTTCCGCACAAGCTGTTCCTTCTGGATATGGCAATGTTTCATGTTCGTTCACAATGAGCATTCTTCTAAGTGGGACCATCATAAATACACCTAGGAAACCACCAACAAGAACGATAAAAATCAACATAATTTGTTTGATTTCAACACCCATTAAAAATAGTGCTGGAATTGTAAACACGGCTCCCGCACCTAGTGCTTCACCAGCTGTTGTCATTGTTTGTACAATATTATTCTCCAAAATAGAATCCCGTTTAAAAATGCCACGTAATATCCCCATCGAAATAACTGCAGCTGGAATAGATGCCGATACCGTTAAACCTACTTTTAATCCTAGATAAGCATTTGCAGCGCCAAAAAGAATAGCGAGAATAATACCTAGAACAATCGATGTACCTGTAAGTTCTGGAAGTGATTTCGATGCTGGAATATAGGGAACAAATGGCTTTTGCCTTTTTTGTCCACTCATGTTAACACTCCTTTTTATTTATTAACTACTTTACAGCATAAAAGTAGCTCCTAATATAGTACACCTGTCGTATGACTTTTACAATATATTTTAAGTAAAAGTAAGCAAAAACATACAAATTTCACCAAAAAAAAGACTTATTTTTTTCACAAAATAGGTCTTTTAGCTTAAATATTTCTTATATCTTTAAAATTAACAGAATTTTCCTATAGAACATGAAGAACTTTGAGTGCTTCCATAATTCCATCTTCATCAACAGAGCCAGTCACATAGTCTGCAACTGCTTTTACTTCATCACGGCCATTCCCCATTGCAACCCCGCAACCAACTTCTTTTAGCATATCAATATCATTAAGACCGTCACCAAATGCATAGGTGTCTTCCATCTTAAACCCGAGTTTTTTAATTAGCTCACGGATTCCTTTTGCCTTTGATCCATTTGCTGGGCAAACATCCACCGAAACATCATGCCAACGCAAGAAACGATATTGTGGAAAGTTTTTTGCATAAAAATCATCATCTTTTTCAGCACAAAAAAGAAGGCATTGGTAAATATTACGTCCTTTGTAGTAGTTGGCATCTACTTTTGGATATTCACGTTTAATTGAAGACATTCCTTCTGCTACGCCTGGGTGATCAGGTAAATTAACGCGAAGTGAATCACTCGCCGAAAACACGATTGGATTCTCTCGTTCGCAAGCAACTGTAATAAGTCGTTCTAAAGATTCTTTTGGAAGCGGATTTTTATAAATGACTTCTCCTTCGAAGATAACATACTGACCGTTATAACTGACAAATGATTTAATATTCAATTCACTTGCAATCTCATCTAACATAAATGGGGCTCTTCCGGTTGCAATTGCCACAAAAATGCCTTTCTCTTGAAGCAAACGAACGGCTTCTTTTGTAGAGGAGGGAATCTCTTTTGCATCATTTACAAGTGTCCCATCTACATCAAAAAATACAATTTTACTCATTTAAACATACTCCTCAGTACTTAGACTTCCATTTTAGTATAACAAATTCACATAAAAAAGGGGGAAATCTCTGCAAAAAAAGCTTTTTTATAAAAATAAAGCATATTCTAGTAGCATTTATATCATTTTATGGTATATTAGAAAGCAAGGATATTGTTCGGAGAGAAAGAAACTTGAAATATATTTGGAAAATGGAGTTTTTAATGATCATCACATTTCACAAATTTGTTTTAAATTCGTGGAATGATGGTATGTTAATTAAAATCTCACACATAGTAAAGCACACAGATAGGGTTGGTTTGTCCTGCTGTGCTACTTTATTTTTGTCTTTTTCCATACTGACAAATTAATATCCGCAAACACTAAAATCAAAGTTTAGGACTTGTATCGTTTACAAGCTAACTTTTTTTAATTTTTATAACTAAGGAGAGAAAAAAATGATTTTTAAAGTATTTTATCAGGAAACAAGCACTGAAACACCCGTTAGAGAGAAAACACAAACTTTATACATGGACGCAAGTGATGAAGTTGAAGTACGCCAAAATTTGAAAAATGAACCTTTCCACATCGAATTTATCGAAGGTTTAAGTGACAAACATTTAGCGTATGAAGAAGGACAACCGGGCTTTTCGCTCTGGAAGAAGTAAGATTTTATGAAATTTGTAAAAAATAATGAAACTGCTGTTTTCGCCTTGGGTGGACTTGGTGAAATCGGTAAAAATACGTATGGCGTACAATTTCAGGATGAAATTATTTTGATCGACGCTGGGATTAAGTTTCCAGAGGACGAGCTGTTAGGGATTGATTATGTCATTCCTGACTATACTTATTTAGTGAAAAATAAAGAGAAAATTAAAGGGTTGTTTATTACGCACGGTCACGAAGATCATATTGGTGGTGTACCTTATTTACTTCGTCAAATTAACATCCCTATTTATGCTGGAAAATTAGCAAGTGCTCTTATTCGTAATAAACTAGAAGAGCATGGCTTACTTCGTCAAGCTAAAATTTATGAATTTGAAGAAGATGATGTTTTTAAATTTAGAAAAACAAGTGTTTCCTTTTTTGGAACAACTCATAGTATTCCTGACACGTATGGAGTTGTTGTTAAAACACCGTCTGGTAACATTGTGCATACTGGAGACTTCAAATTTGATTTCACTCCAGTTGGCGAACCTGCTAACCTGACTAAAATGGCTGAAATCGGAAAAGAGGGTGTGTTATGCCTTTTATCAGATAGTACAAATGCCGAAGTACCCAACTTTACAATGAGTGAGCGTGTTGTTGGCGAAAGCATTAAGAATATCTTTCGGGACGTATCTGGACGGATTATTTTTGCAACATTTGCATCCAATATTTATCGACTACAACAAGTTGTGGAATCTTCACTTGAAACGGGACGTAAAATTGCTGTTTTCGGGCGGAGTATGGAATCGGCAATTGATATTGGTCGTGAGCTTGGCTATATTAAAGCTCCAAAAGATACCTTTATTGAGCCCAACCAAATTAATCGTATCCCAGCAGATGAATTAACGATTCTTTGTACAGGGAGCCAAGGGGAACCGATGGCGGCACTCTCAAGAATTGCAAACGGGACACATCGCCAAATTCAAATACAACCTGGTGATACAGTCGTCTTCTCCTCTTCCCCAATTCCAGGGAATACGATTAGTGTAAACCGTACAATTAACTTGCTTTACCAAGCAGGTGCAGAAGTTATTCACGGTAAAGTAAATAACATCCATACTTCTGGACACGGCGGACAACAAGAGCAAAAATTAATGCTTCGTTTAATGAAACCAAAATATTTTATGCCTATTCACGGGGAATATAGAATGCAAAAAATCCATGCTGAATCAGCAGCAGAGTGCGATGTGCCTCTTACAAACAGTTTCATTTGTGGCAATGGTGATGTGCTTGCTCTAACAAGTGATTCTGCACATGTAGCAGGTAAAATTCAAGCAGCTAGCGTTTATATTGATGGTAGCGGTATTGGCGATATTGGAAATATCGTTTTGCGCGATCGTCGCATTTTATCAGAAGAAGGACTTGTTATTGTGGTCGTATCAATTGATATGGCAAATTCAAAAGTCATGGCAGGCCCAGATATTATTTCCCGAGGTTTCATTTATATGCGTGAATCAGGGAATTTAATTGGCGAAGCACAAGACCTACTAAAAAAACATTTACACAAAGTAATGGGACGCAAAACGACGCAATGGTCGGAAATTAAAAATGAAATTACTGACACGCTTCAACCATTTCTTTATGAAAAAACGAAACGTCGCCCTATGATTTTACCAATCATCATGGAAGTATAAAAAACGAGCGGAGAAAATTCTCCGCTCGTTTTATTTCTATACAAATTACTGGATTTTTTCTTGCAAGCGTTCAATATCATCATCAGATCCAATTACGATGAGAATATCACCATCATGCAAAACAGCTTGTGCTTCTGGCGTGATAATCATTTGTTTATCTCGTTTGATACCCACAATATTTACGCCGTATTCATTTCGAAAATCAAGCTCTTGTAAGCTTTTTCCAAGAAACTTTGGATCAGAAACAGCAATTTCAACGAGGCTATACTCATCCGAAAGCTCCAAGTAATCTAACATGTTTTTTGACACGATGTAATGGGCAATCCTTCGTCCCATATCACGTTCTGGATGGACAACTCGGTCGGCTCCTATTTTGTCGAGCAATTTAGCGTGTTTATCGCTTGTTGCTTTTGCCGTTACGAATTTGACACCCATTTCTTTTAAAATAAGTGTTGTCAAAATGCTAGACTGAATATCTTCACCGATAGAAACTATCACATGTTCAAAATTTCGAATACCTAGTTGGCGAAGTGCGTTTTCGTCTGTTGAATTCGCAATAACCGCATGGGTTGCAATCGACATGTATTCATTGACGCGCTCTTCACTCGAATCAATCGCGAGTACTTCCATCCCCTGCTCTATAAGAGAGCGGCAAATACTTCCACCAAAACGGCCGAGGCCGATAACTGCAAATCCTTCTTTCATTCTAAAAACGCCCTTCTATTCTTGATTTTTAACCAAATCATGTTTAAAAGCATAAATGGCTGCTTGTGTGCGGTCCTGCACGTCTAGTTTTGACAAAATATTGCTGACGTGTGTTTTCACAGTTTTAAGTGTAATAAAAAGCTCGTCGGCAATTTCTTGATTTGATTTTCCTTCTGCGATTAAAAGTAAGATTTCATTTTCACGGTTTGTTAAATCATCATGCAAGTTCTTTTCTGGTTTTGCGGTTAAACGTTGCATCATTTTGCCTGTCACTTCAGGTTCGAGCACGGAATCACCGCCATATGTAGCGCGAATGGCATCGGCAATTTCACTTGCTGTCGATGTTTTTAACATATAACTACTTGCACCCGCTTCTAGTGCGGGGTAAACTTTTTCATCATCAATAAAACTTGTCACAATGATTATCTTTGCTTCCTTCCATTTTTGCATAATTTCTTTTGTTGCCTCTATCCCGTCCATTTCTTCCATGACTAAATCCATTAAAATAATGTCGGGACGAAGGTCCATCGCCATTTTAACACCTTCTAGACCATTTTCTGCCTCGCCAACGACTTCCATATCATCTTGGACAGATAAATAAGCAGATACGCCAATACGCACCATCTCATGATCGTCTACTAATAAAACTTTTATCATTCGTTGTCCACTTCCTTCTCCGCCACTAACGGAATTTTTATCTCTACGCTTGTCCCTTTTTTAGGAAAACTAATTATTTTAATGACCCCGCCAAATTCGGCGACGCGTTCACGCATATTTTGTAAGCCATATGAACCTTGGGACACATTATCCATATCAAAGCCAATTCCATCGTCTACAACTTTTAAAACGGCTAAGTTGTCAATTAAAACAAAACGTACTTCAAGCAATTTTGCTTTTGAATGACGTAGCGTGTTGGAGAGTAATTCTTGTACAATACGGAATAAATGGTCTTCAATTCCTTTTTGCAACTTAATATCGTCAATCTGCCATTCCACTTTAATTGGAAGTTTAGTTGTTAACTCTTTTAAAAGCTGTTCCATACCTTTTTTAAGTGATTTTCCTTCAAGTTGTGTTGGACGTAGATGTAGAAGTAGTGCGCGCATTTCTGATTGCGATTCATTTACTATTGATTCTACCATTTTTAGCTGTTTCTGCAAAATGGGAGACGCGTTATTTTCCACTTGTTCATTTAATGCAGATAAAAGCATCATGGCAGCAAACAATTGTTGGCTGACGGAATCATGTAACTCACGAGCAATTCGGTGGCGTTCTTCTGATAATATCGCCTCTTTTGATTCGCCACTTGTTTCTGCTTTTTCACTTGCAATTTTTTGTGTCAATAACGTTTGAGACTTCATTTTTTCGCGTAGTTGGTCAATTTGCCGATATACTTGTTGTACTTCAACAAAATTTTCCTCATCTTCTTCATGCACTTTTTTTTCTAAATCACCTTGTTCCAGTAAGCGAATGGCAAAATCAATACCTTCAAATTTCTGTTTGATAACGTAACCGGAAACAGCACCAACGATTACTCCAGCAGAAACAGCGGTTAGTGGCACAAAAACGATATATGGTAAATATAAGATTTTTGCTTGGAATAAAAGCTCATACCAACTTAAACTACTTGCGAAATAGTAAATGAGTGTTCCAACGAATGTTGCTCCAAGTAGTAAAGCTGAACAAAGTGCCATTTGGGTTTTCGTATATGTCATAGACGAATCACCTCTAAATCTCCAAATACAACAGATGTGACGATTTTAATTTTTCGTGCTGCGCTATCATAATTATCTGAGTATAGTTTCACTGTATTATTTTGCATCGTCGTACTTTTCTTATCGTATTGTAATTTACCAAAAATGGCAGAGTGTTCTAAACAAATCCCAATATCAAATGGAACTAATAAACGTATTTTCCCAGAAATACCGCGAATCATAATAATGCTCTCCCCTGTTGGCAAGACCGTATTTCCAAGATCAATAATTGTATCACCAATTCCCGTTTGCACATTAATATCTTCCCATTCATAAACAACATCAAGTACACGCTGATTACCAAACCACTGATTACGAATAAAATGATTCGCCTTATCCGTTTTTGATTCTGGTTCACTCGTCTCTAACATAAGTAACTCTGGCGCTCGTTTGCGACCGATATAATGAAAAATCGCAAAAATTCCAACAATCACTAGCCCTACTTTAAACGTAGAAGTAAGGAGAATGGCGATTAAAATAAATACGGCTGCTAAAAATAAACGATTGCGTTGCTTACGTTTTGTTAAATCAGTTTTTCGCGAAGAAAATAGTAAAAGTATCCCTATCGCAAGCATAATTAAAAGTTGCCATTTAAATAAAACTTCTAAACCAATTCCAACAATGACAACAATAAGACCGATAAAAAGCATGGAACTTTCGAATTTTTTCATGACGAACACCTCCTTTTTTGTCTAAATCGAGCCGTTAATAAATTCATTATAAAAAAATCTACTTAACGGAACAAACCGCTATAGCTGTAAGCATGTCTACAACTTTAGTCGGATTCAGAAGGTGCCTGAATGAGTTTCGTAATGAGCCCATCTTCTTGTGTGACTTTTCGCGCTTTCATAAGTGTGCCAATTGCGCGTTTAAACTGGGCTTTACTAATGCCAAACTTAGCGCGAATGGCATCAGGATTAGATTTATCTCCAAATGGCATTTCACCGCCAACGCTATTTAAATAAGTTAAAATCATTTCGGCATCGTCATTTAATACTTCATGTACGCGGCCACGTAAAGAAAGATTTAGTGTACCATCAGGCTTCACGGCAATAACACGCGCTGATACATATTCACCAAGTCTAGGCTCGCTCGTACGTTCACTTTCATGAATAAAGCCAATTGCATAGTTGTCGGTTAACACAAATGAACCAATTTTTAGGAGTTTATAGACTGTACCGGATACATTTTGGTTGAACATATCTTCTTTTGCACGTCTTGAAATGGCTTTATATTCGGTCTCCGAACCAAGCTCTCCCCAAACTCGTTCTTTTTCATCCACCCGAAGAGAAAGCATTAAGCGGTCTCCTTTTTTGGGCCATAGGTGT
This sequence comes from Listeria tempestatis, assembly GCF_963575625.1. Taxonomy (NCBI): domain Bacteria; kingdom Bacillati; phylum Bacillota; class Bacilli; order Caryophanales; family Listeriaceae; genus Listeria; species Listeria tempestatis. The sequence goes on along the minus strand of NZ_CAUYTK010000002.1, from coordinate 287,062 downwards.
GTAAGTGCAGGCAGATCATCCATTGAAACAACAATATCTTTTTCAATACCGATATCCATAAAAACGCCTAAATCCTTCCGAACATTGGTGACTGTTCCAAAGCCATAATGGCCAACTTGAACTTTTGGTATTGTGGTGGTTGCTGTTATTTCGTGGTCATAGTCTACATAAATAAACACCTGAATTTCATCGCCTGATGTGAGATCTTGATTTTGGCTATTTCCTTTTTTTAATAACACATGCTTTTCATCTTTTTCTAAAAGAAAGCCAGCTTGTGTAACTTCTTTTACTTTCATCTTTTGGCTTCTGCCAATTAAACTTTGCACAATTTTTGCCACCTTTTCCGTATATTCCTTGGTCTATTATAGCTTATCTTGTCCAAATTAGATAGCTAAAAAACCACCAAAATTGGTGGCTTCTAGCTTGTAAAGAAACTATAAGCGCGATGCAAAACTAATTTGGTTTGGCAAATTAGTTTTTTTGAGCTCACAATTATAAGTTTATAGCTTGCTTTAGTTTCGCTATTTTTTCTTTATCCAGAGAGTTCATAAAAGTGCCATTTTCTCTAGCACCACTTCCTACGTGGTAATCAGTATGCTTTAAGGCATGTTGAAATTTTGTGATATTATCGCTCGATACACCACTTCCGACAAGAATGCGGAAAGAACCCGGATTATGTTTACTATCCTCAATCCATCTTTTTAGACGTGGAAGAGAGTCAAGCGCGCTATTTGTACCTCCGGAAGTCAAAATTTGATCAATCTCTTCCCCGTATCCACGTAGCACTTCATAAGCTTCCTCAATATCAGAAGCCTCTTCAAGAGCGCGGTGAAAAGTAAGTTTTAAATCACCTTTCCAGCTGATCACCTGTTCAAGCAAAGTTGTGTCAATCTTCCCTTCTTTTGTTAAAGCACCGAATACAATACCTTTTGCGCCCACTTCTTTTGCGACTTCGATATCACGTCTCATGGCGCGGATATCTGCTTCATCATATGTAAAGGAAAAACTGTGTGGTCGAATCATCATCATCGCTGGCAGCTTCGAATTTGTAACAATTTCAGAGATAGCACCGTAACTTGGTGTGAGCCCACCTTCACTGATTGCCGAAACTACTTCCATTCGGTCTGCACCAAATTGTTCGGCACGTTTTGCGTCTAGCGCATTTTGAACAATGACTTCTAACACATTTATCCACTCCATTCTTTCTTCATTATCGCCAATTTAATAGGGCATTTCAAGTAAAAAAAAGCGAGGGATTTCCCCTCGCTCACTTACTACTTTATTTCCCAGTAATATCATGCAATTTATCAGCGACGAACTCAACGTCTGCACCGACAATAATTTGAACATTTTCTTTATTAAGTTTGACGACACCACGAGCGCCTGATTTTTTAAGCGCTGGTTCGTTTAGTAAATCAGAATCTTTGACTTGTAAGCGTAAACGAGTTGTACAGTTGTCGACTTTTACAAGATTGTCTGGTCCACCGAGGCCGCCTAAGTAACCGCGCGCCATTTCTTCGTATTTATCGACTTTTCCGCCAACTGGCATTTCGGCTTCAGTTGAGCCAACTGCTGCTGTTGCCGTTTGAACGGCAGCATTTGGCATTTCTGCAGCTAATTCTTCAGCTGTTTCATCCTCACGTCCTGGTGTTTTCAAATTGAACTTCTTGATGATGAAATAGAATAGTACGAAATAAATCAGTGTGAAGATGAGCCCAATTGGGATGAGCTGCCATGCATTATGGCCCTTCGTAAAGTTTAAGGCGAAATCGATTGCCCCGGCACTAAATGTAAAACCAAGTTTTATACCTAAGAAATTAGTTATAAACATCGACACCCCTGTTAAAATGGCGTGGATTCCGTATAGGAATGGTGCGATAAACATGAAGGTAAACTCGATTGGTTCGGTAATCCCTGTTAGAAACGCTGTGAAAGCGAGGGAGAACATCATCCCGCCGACTTCTTTACGATTTTTCTTTTTCGAAGTGAGGTACATCGCAAGCGCAGCTCCTGGAAGACCAAACATCATGATTGGGAAGAAACCAACTTGGAATGTTCCAGCTGTTGGGTCTCCTGCGAAGAAACGGTTAATATCCCCGTGTACCATTTGGCCTGCGGCATCAATAAAGTCGCCATAACCAAACCATAAGTATGTGTTTAAAACGTGATGGAGCCCAGTTGGAATTAATGCGCGGTTCAGTACGCCAAACACAGCTGCACCAAATGAACCAGCACTTGTAATCCAACCATTTAAAGCATCAAGACCATCTTGAATAGTTGGCCAACACCAACCAAATAGTGCAACTAATGCGAGTGCTAAAATGGCATTCACTAAAATAGCAAGATGACGTCCATCAAAGAAATTTTGATTTCCAAAGTACTTTTTGTCATATAAGTAATTGTATAAAATTGGTGCCGTTAATCCGGCGATAAAACCAGCGAAAACGCCCATGTCGATACTATTATTTACACCAATAACACCAAAGTTTAAAATAAAGAATACGAGCGCACCATTTAAGCCGGCAGCTCCGCTATTATCACGAGATAAACCGATGGAAATCCCGATAGCAAATAGTAAAGATAAGAATGTAAATAGTGCTGCTCCCCCTGAGTGGATGAATGGTACATTAAATACATCCTCTGCGCCTAGTCGGTTTAAAAGACCTGCTGCGGGTAATACGGCAATGGGCAGCATGAGCGCTTTTCCGATTTTTTGCAATCCACCTAACATTTCATTTCCTCCATTTCATTTTTCGATATCTTTAGAATATTGCCGCAACGAACGCGCCAATGAATAAGGCTACAATAGATGTTACTATCGGAACAAAACGACGTCCACCGAAAAAGGCAAGCCATTCTGGCAAACGAATATTATAAAATTTATTGTATAAAACGCCTGCTGTTATCCCCATATAAATCCCGCTAATGAAGTTGAAATTCGCTGAGAACTGAGTTGTTGTAAAAACACCATCTTTTGGATAGTTTAGCGATACAACAACGGCTCCGTATACTAACCAACCAACAGCACCTGCAAGAGCTGCAGCTCCGCTTTGGTCTTTTGACATCCCAATCGCGATTCCCATCGAAACGATTAACGGGAACATGAGCACAAGACCATCATAAATGGATTTCATTGCATCCATTCCAGTTTGGCTTGCTATCCAGAAAATGCCCATAATAACAAGGGCGACAACTGGGTATACTGCGCCAATCGCGAATCTTTTTAATACATCCATCTTTATTCCTCCTAAAAAAGTTTAATTTCCCCAAAAACTCCTGAGTCTTTCAATGTGAAGAGCAATATATCCTAATTCCGCATCAGGCAAAGCTTTTTTGTAATCTCTCTCTAAGAGAAGTGCCACCTTTTTTGCGGTATTAAAACTAAATTCAAATTTGGACTTAATCATGTTTAGCATTTCATCGTCCATCGTATGTAATTCTTTCTTCTCTACACGGTTTAAAACAAAACGAAGATGTGTGATAAGTCGCTCATAGGCAATGTCTTGGCCTGAGAGGGAGACGTTAAGTTCTGTCGTAATCATCTCAACCATGCTCGAAATAATGGTGGCTTGACGGACACTTTCATGAATGTCGCCTGAACCTATTTTTGCCGTATGAATGTGAAGCGCAATGTACGCCGCTTCATCAATTGGCATATCGAGGCCAAAACGTTCTTTCACGTGATTAATTGCCCACAAACCAATTTTAAATTCTGCTTCATATAACACTTTAATTTCATTCAAAAGTTTATTTTGTAAAATAATGCCTTCTTTTATTCGTTCAATTGAAAAGGCAAGATGGTCGGTTAGTGCGATATGAATATGCTCACTTAACTTTCCACCTAACGTGGCTTCAGCGTATGAAATAATTTCTTCAGAGATGGCAAAGTATTCTTCGTTGATGCGATTTAATAACTCTTGAAAATGCTCAGCCTCTTCTTGCATGACAAACATTTTTTCAATTTTACTTGGCGAAACAATGTCATTACGTTTTTTATTAAAAGCAATGCCACCCCCAATTGCGATTTTTTCTTGGTCACCATCACGAATAACCACCGCATTATTATTTAATATCCGAATAATTTTCATGTTGGCTCCCCCCAAAATCGCAATTTCAATGCAAGGGAGCCGAAACTCCCTTGCTCATGACTTATTTCAATTTAGAAGTAAAAACTTCTGTCTCGCCGGCAATTGTATTCGTTACCACTTTCCAATCGAAATCAAACTTATCTTCTGCACTATTTGTTACAACCATTGGAATAATTGTGCTGCTCGCATTTTTCTCGATGAAATCTAAATCCGCTTTGATAAGCGCATCTCCTTTTTTCACTTTTGCTCCCATTTTCGTCAACACTTCAAAACCTTCACCTTTTAGCGCAACCGTTTCAAGACCGATGTGGACAAGAATTTCTTGACCAAGTTCTGTGCGAATCCCAAAAGCGTGTTTCGTATCAGCAAGCTGAATAATTTCTCCATCAGCAGGTGCAACAATTGTGCCATCTGTTGGTTTAATGGCAATACCTTCACCCATCATTTTTTGACTAAACACTGGATCTGGTACTTCTTCAAGTGCAACAAAAGTTCCTGTTGCATGTGCGAAAATCGTTTCGTCTTTTTCTTTTTTGAACATCTTCTTAAACATTATTCATTCCTCCTAAGTATGCTTTCTCGCCAATTTGATAAGAAACATAGAAAAAGGCACGGAGGGTGTAATAAACTCGGTAGTAGACCAGCTTCACCTCTCCATGCCTGTTCGTAACAGTAACATGAAAGCATATTTAATGACTTTTTCAAAATCTATAATACCCTTTAAAACAAAAAAATGCAACCATTTTCTTTATTAATTTCACACTTCATTTGTCCCGTTGCTGGATGACGCTCCGTTTGATACAATGGATTAGAATTTAGAAAGAAGGACGTGACACAAATCGTGAATCAGTTTTCAAAATGGTTAAGTACTATTGATTGGGATGCTTTTTGGGGTAATATAATTTCTATTGGTATACGCGTTGCCATATTAGTTGTATTATATTTCATTTTAAAATATGTCGGTCGGAAAATCATTAAAAGTTTTTTTAAAAAATATCGTGCGAATCAAGCGGTTTCGACTGGTCGGGCAGACACGCTTGAGGGCTTGACGTTTAATGTGTATGGCTATGTTTTATTTTTCACCTTTGCGATTTTGATTTTACAAAATTTTATGGACGTGACAGCAATTATTGCGGGCGCTGGGGTGCTGAGTTTGGCGATTGCCTTTGGGGCACAGGGGCTTGTTAGCGATGTGGTGACTGGATTCTTTATTTTGCTTGAACGCCAGCTTGATGTTGGTGATAATATCACGCTTGATGCTGTGAATGGGATTGTGGAAAGCTTAGGTCTCAGAACAACGCAGGTGCGCGATTTTGACGGGACACTACATTTCATTCCTAATCGGCAAATTATGGTTGTAAGTAACCATTCGCGCGGAAATATGCGTGTGCTTGTTGACGTGGCAATTAGTCCAACTGCCGATACAGAAAAAGCGATGCAGATTATTGGTCAAGTTTGTAAACAAATGAAAGAACATAATAAAAACATTGTAGAAACGCCTGTAGTTTTAGGTGTGGAAAATTCGGACGGGGCAAATATGATTATCCGCGTTGTCGGAAAAGCTGTAAACGGCGAGCAATATAATGTAAAACGTGATTTATTGAAAGAAATTCGGGCCGCACTTGTGGCCGGCGGAATTGACCTGCCTCTTCCAACTGTGGTGGCAAATCCGGCAAGGTAAAAGTGAACCTTTTTGTACTAAATTTCTTGAAATAGCAGTATTTTTAAGAACTCCGTAAAACCTTGTAAAAACAAAATAAATTTTATCTGAAAGATTTATCGTGCATCGCTCATAAAAAGTAATTATATAACCCCCCTTAAGTTATGCGATAAAAAGCACAACTTAAGGGGGGGCCTCACCTTGTCCCATTTCTATGGGTTAGACAAATGATAATAGATATTCTTGCTTATAAGAAAAGTTGAATCTATATCCATTAAAATTAACGTTGCGTTTGTTTTCTTCTAAAGAACAAACCAAATGCGCCCAGTACGAGTGCTCCACCGAACAAGATAAGAAGTGGACTGCTTGTATCCCCAGTTTTTGGAAGTTCCATTTTACTAGTTTGATTTTGAGTCAAGTTATTATCACCATTGCCGGTTCCAGTTCCATTTCCAGTTCCATTATTCGTTGCTGGTACACCATCTTTTTCGTAAATAAAGTTAACTGTTTGTGGTTCTTCTGTGAATACGCCAGAAGCATTAGCCGAATCTTGATCAATCAGTTTGTAGCCTTGAATGTCTTCCGCTACAGCTTTATACTGAGTTCCAAGTTCTCCAGAAATCTTTTTAGAAGGAGCAATTTTATTACCATTTTTATCTACAAAGTTGATGGTAACTTCACTTTTTACAGGATCGACAACTTGTTGATATACATAAGTGACTGTTTGTGCTTTATCACTGAAGGTACCTGTTGCATTAGCAGGTGTTTCTTTTAATGACCAACCAGCAATTGTTTTTGCTTCTGATGTATAATCCGCGCCAACATTTCCGCTTAAAGTGTCCGCTGGTGCTAATTCATTTCCTTTTGTGTCCACATATTTCACGGTCACATCCGCTGCTGCTTGAACTTCTGCTATTTTCTTAAATGGAACTTGTAAATTGACATTACCACCATCTTGTTCAAAAGTAACCATTTTACTTAGATTTTCTTGATACGTGGCTTCATCAAATTCATATCCTTCGAAGTTTGCAGCAATTCCATCTAAATCAAAGTCTTCTGGACTTGCCCCAACAGCAGCTTCAAATTGCGCTGCATCTATATCTCCACTCATATACGCAACCATATTACTAAGCACATCACTCCATAATATTTCAGAGTTTAATGTTCCTGGTCTTAAATCATTATATGTGGCATCTTTTGCTAAATCACCAAATGTCACTGTATCTGTTGGTACACCATCTGGATAGGCATATGATAAGTCGAGTGAGGACACTAACTCTTTACATTTACCATCTACGGAATAAAACGAAATACCTACTGTTCCTTTATTTACTGCATTTTGATTATTTGTATACGTGTAAGTGACAGTTTGGTTTGTTTCACCAAATTGTCCATTTTGATTGCTAGGAAGTTTTGTTTCATCTAATGTGTAGCCGTCGATTATTTTTGCTTCTGTCGTATAAGCCGTATTTAAATCTCCTTTTTGTACAGTATCATCTGCAATCTTGGTTCCATTCTGATCAACATATTCTACCGTTGTCGTCGACTGTGTATTCACCGTATATGGATATACTCCACCGTTACCAGCACCATCATAATATTCTAGGCTAAAGCTTCCAGCACCAGCTTTTGTTGGAGTTCCTGAAAGAATTACATCCAAATATTGATAATGAGTCCCATCATCACTTTTAGGTCCGTACACTACCTTATAACTAATTCCATCCATATCGGTTAAAACCACTTTTACATCAGAAACATAACTTCCCCATTCACTAGTGCTTGAAGCTTGGTCTTGAACGTGAAGGGTTTTCGTTACAGGTTCCCCGACTGTTAATGTTAAATCACTAGTAGCAGATAAAGTTTGATTACTTTCTAATGTTGCTGATTTTTTCTCAGAATCCCCTACTTTTGCCGCGCTTACAAGTAACGGTGCTTGAGCAACTAAAGCAGTTGCGAGTGTAATAATACCTAATCGTTTAAAATTCATCTTTTTTCTCCTTTTAAAAATTATTTAGTATAACTTTATGCTTGATTTTGCATATTAAACTATTATTTCGAAAAAAAATAACATACTTAAACGAAAATTACGAACTGTATCCTTTTATTTTCTCTAGATGATATTCATTTTAACTAAGAGACTGTACAGAAAATATATAAATTAGAGCATCTTTCTTTTTTGAATTATATCCCTGTATAATTAAGCTTTTTTGCAACTCATTAGTTTTTATGTCTTTTCTTCTGATAAGTCCATTTGTGTTTTTCTTATCAAAAGTATAGCAAGGAATAAAGAATTCCATTTGTGTAAATTCCCCAGTTTCATTCTTTTTTTGTGACAATTTTTCAAAATCAATAATTTTTGTTATGTTTTGTGATTGTTTTTGCTTATAAAATATTTCTTCCTAAGATTTGAGCAAAAATCCTGTCAATCGTATAGAATTTAGGCCACAAAAAAAAGCATGAATCCAGTAAAAGCCATTTTAAAAGTGTCTTTTACTGGATTCATGCTTTTTTATTTTCCAAATGCTTCTGGATTTTTATTCCATTCTTTTAGAATTTGACGCTCATTTTCTGTGACATAGCCTTCTTCAATGGCGACATCAATTAGTGTTTCGTAATTGGTCAGTGTGACGAGCTTAATATGTGCTTCGCGCAATCGTTTTTCACTAACTGGTAAGCCGTATGTAAAGATTGCGGCGATGCCGAGTACAGTGCAACCGGCTGCTTCAAGGGCTTCTACTGCTTTTAGCGAGCTTCCACCAGTTGAAATAAGGTCTTCGATGACGACAACTTTTTGACCTGGCTCGATTTTTCCTTCAATTTGGTTTCCTTTACCATGTTTTTTTGCTTCACCGCGAACGTATACCATTGGCAAGTTGAGTAAATCGCTTACCCATGCAGCATGTGGAATACCTGCTGTTGCGGTTCCTGCAACAACTTCACAGTCTGGAAATTCAGCTTTAATTTTTTCAGCTAAGTGCATCGCAATCATTTTTCGTACTTTTGGAAATCCTAATGTTAGACGATTATCACAATAAATTGGTGACTTCATACCTGATGCCCATGTAAACGGGTCACTCGGCTGCAAAAAGACAGCCTTTATTTTTAGTAATGCCTCTGCCGTGTTTTTTTCCATCATTCTCCCCACTCCTCTACAATTTTCGCATATGCTTTTTGCGGATTTTCTGCTTGGGTAATCGGACGACCAACCACAATGGCACTCGCTTGCATCTCTCGTGCCGCACTTGGTGTGACGATGCGCTTTTGGTCGTCAGACGCGGCATTTGCGAGACGAATTCCAGGCGTGACACATAAGAAGTCCGGGTGTGTGATTCTTTTAATGTCCAGCGCTTCAAATGCGGAGCACACCACACCGTCAAGACCTGCCTCATAAGCGAGCGAACTATAATGGAGCACTGACTCTAAAAGCGTCGTCTGAATTCGCTGATCATGTTGCATATCCGCCTCACTCGTACTCGTCAGCTGCGTCACAGCAATTAGTTTTGGACGTTTTCCGCCTTGGCTGCCTTTTTCAAGACCAGAAAGCGCAGCCTCCATCATACGTTTTCCGCCCGCAGCATGCACATTCACCATATCGACACCAAGACGGGCGATAACCGCCATCGCGCGCTCCACAGTATTTGGAATATCATGCAGCTTTAAATCAAGGAACACCTCATGGCCTTCAGCTTTAAGCGATTCAACAAAGGCTGGACCAGTCGCATAGAACAATTCCATCCCTACTTTTAGCGCTAACTTCTCTTCTGCTATTTTCGAAAAAAATCCTGCGACTTGTTCCGCTGTACTAAAATCTAGCGCAATAATTGGTTTTGTCATCTACTTGCCCCTTCTTTCCTCAAGTCTTTTAGTGTGCTAATGCCAAGCTCGTCCATGCGAGCAGGAAGCGCGTCAATTAGCTTTGGACAAATATGTGGATCTGTAAAATTGAGTGTGCCGACTGCGACCGCATCCGCGCCGGCAATTAGAAATTCCAACACATCATCCACCGTTTGAACGCCGCCCATTCCAATGATTGGGAGCTGTGTCATTCTTCTGACTTCATGAACCATGCGAATTGCAACAGGCTTAATGGCTGGACCTGACAAACCGCCCGTACCATTTGCAATAATCGGCTTGCGCGTTTTTAAATCAAGACGCATGCCAAGTAGCGTATTAATCATCGTCAAGCCGTCTGCACGGGCTTCAGAAATCGCCTGTGCGATTGCCTTAATATCAGTCACATTTGGCGAAAGTTTGACATAGACAGGTACTTTTGCCACTTCCTTGACTGCCTTTGTCAACCTGTATGCCACTTCAGGATCCGTGCCAAAAGCGATGCCGCCGTGTTTGACATTTGGGCATGAAATATTTAATTCAATCGCTTTGACAGCTTTGGCATCACCAATTTTCGCGCAAACTGTGACATAATCTTCCTCTGTTGCACCCGCCACATTGGCAATAATCGGCGTATCAAATTGTTCGAGGAAAGGCAGTTCTTCGCGCATTACCGCCTCTAAACCAGGATTTTGTAAGCCGATAGCGTTTAACATGCCACTAGGCGTTTCTGCGATTCGTGGCGTGGGATTTCCAAGACGAGGCTCTGGTGTACAGGCCTTGACCATAATCGCACCAAGTTTATTTAAATCAAACAATGTTGCATACTCACGTCCAAATCCGAAACAACCAGATGCTGGCATAATCGGATTTTTTAAGTGTAAGCCGGGAATTTTCACTTCTAAACGATTCATAATTTCACCTCATTTGCGTTAAAAACAGGACCATCTTGGCAAACTTTAAATTGCTTCCCGTCTTCATTTGCCCGCACGACACAGGCATAGCAAGCACCAATTCCGCAAGCCATACGTTCCTCAAGTGAAAGGTAAACTTTGGCACCTTGAAAGTTCGTTTGAACGGCCTTTAGCATGGCGTGCGGGCCACAACTAAAAACAGCCTCAGGCGTCCAGTCGAATTGGTTCGTAATATCCGTCACAAAACCTTTTGTTCCGTATGTTCCATCCACCGTACTAATATGGACCTCGGCAAATTCGGCCATTTCCGCCTCATAAAAAATATCCTTTTCCGCCGAAAAACCATTTACAAACGTTACCGCTGCGCCTAGCGCGTGTAGTTCTTTTCCTAATTGATATAAAGGAGGTACGCCAATCCCTCCGCCAACAAGCAGTACCCGCTTACCCGCTAAATGTGAGTGAAAGGAAAAGCCATTTCCAAGTGGTCCTAAAACATCGGCCAAATCCCCTGCACTCAGCTGTGCCATTTGCCGCGTTCCGTCCCCTTCAACTCGGTAAATGAGTGTACACTCGCTCCGCTCTTTATCATACGCTGCAATACTAATTGGTCGCCTTAAAAGCAGGTCTTCTCGGTTTGGTTTTATCATCAAAAATTGACCCGGTTTCATCTTTAAAACGGCGTCACCGCGAAGCACTAATTCAAAAACGCGGTCGGCGATTTCGGTTTGCTTGACGACTTCCATATTTTTCGCTTCCATGTTTCTCCTCCCGTCTATTTAAACAGACTGAATCGCTTCTAGTTCAAACGAGCGTGATTCGAGTACGCGTAAAATGGCTTCTGCCGTGTCGAGTGACGTACAAACTGGTATGCCATTTTCAACAGATTCGCGGCGGATTTGGAACCCATCACGTTCTGGTCTTTTCCCACTTGTTAGCGTATTTACAACAAGGGTAATTTGTCCATTTCGAATATAATCCAGTAACGTTTCATGATTTTCACCAATTTTTTTCACTTCAGAAACTTTAATGCCTGCTTCTTTTAATACTTTCGTCGTTCCAGCCGTTGCCATAATCGTAAAACCAATTGTGTTAAAACGTTCCGCGAGTAAGGTTGCTTCCTCCTTATCACGGTCAGCAATTGTTAGAAGCACCGTACCGTAGTCATGCATTTTTGTGCCGCTAGCGACAAAACCTTTATACAGTGCTTTTTCAAGCGTAACATCTTTCCCCATGACTTCACCTGTAGACTTCATTTCTGGACCGAGTGAAGTGTCCACACTACGAAGTTTCGCGAACGAAAACACTGGTACTTTCACAAAAATTTCCTTCTTCTCGCGCGCAAGTCCTGGCATAAAGCCAAGCTCCTTCAAACTTTTACCTAGAATAACTTTTGTTGCCACGTTTGCCATTGGAATATCCGTTATTTTACTTAAAAACGGTGCTGTCCGGCTGGAGCGAGGATTGACTTCAATCACAAAAACTTCTTCACCACTTACGACATATTGAATATTTAGCATGCCGATAATGCCAAGTCCTGTCGCAAGTTTTGTTGTATACTCTGTAATTTGTTGTTTGACTTTTTGGCTTAAACTTTGGGCCGGATAGACTGCAATAGAATCGCCCGAGTGTACACCTGCACGTTCGATATGCTCCATAATTCCCGGGATAAGGACATCTTTTCCGTCGCTAATTGCATCGACTTCCACTTCCTGACCTTGCACATAACGATCGACAAGCACAGGGTGTTTTGGATTTACTTTTACCGCGTTATTCATATAGTAGGTGAGCGCCTCTTCTGATTCAACAATTTCCATAGCACGTCCGCCTAGCACATAAGACGGACGAACTAAAACGGGATAGCCAATTGATTTTGCGACTTCAAGCGCTCCGTCAACAGAAGTGGCCGTTTTGCCGGCTGGTTGCGGAATCTGCAAACTTTCAAGTGCTTTTTCAAATTTATCGCGGTTTTCAGCTCGGTCGATATCTTCTAAGCTTGTACCTAAAATTTGAACACCGCGTTCTGCAAGCCCTTCCGCCAAATTAATGGCCGTTTGTCCACCGAATTGAACGACAACGCCTAGTGGCTTTTCAATATGGATGATGTGCATGACATCTTCTAGCGTTAGCGGTTCAAAATACAGCTTGTCAGAAATTGAAAAGTCTGTGGAAACGGTTTCTGGGTTGTTATTAATGATAATCGCTTCATAGCCAGCTTGTTGGATAGCCCAAACGGAATGTACGGTTGCGTAATCAAATTCTACACCTTGGCCAATTCGAATGGGACCAGAACCAAGTACGATAACTTTTTCTTTCTCGGAGCGAATCGATTCATTCTCCTCTTCGTAACTGCTGTAAAAATAGGGAGTCGTAGACGCAAATTCGGCCGCACATGTATCTACCATTTTATACACAGGGAAAAGATTTTCTTGTTTGCGCAAATCGTAAAGCGCAGATTCACTTGTCTCCCACAACTTCGCAATAAACGCGTCAGAGAAGCCCATTCGCTTCGCCGTATAAAGCGCCTCAAGGTCACCTTTTTGTTCTTTTAATTTACTTTCAAGCGAAATGATTTTTTCTAATTTATACAGGAAGAAAAGATCGATTTTTGTTTTTTCGTGAAGGGACTCGATTGTCTCCCCTCGTCTAAGAGCAGCGGCCAGGAAAAACAGTCTGTCGTCCTCTGGGAAGCGAATTTTTTGTTCGAGTTTCTCGGCTGTTGCCTGTTCTGCTTCTTCTAAATATACGTGGCTCACGCCGATTTCAAGGGAGCGTGCGGCTTTTAGAAGGGCTTCTTCCCACGTGCGCCCGATTGCCATGACTTCGCCCGTTGCTTTCATTTGCGTGCCGAGTCGTCTATCGCCATTTTCAAACTTATCAAACGGAAAGCGTGGAATTTTTGCAACAACGTAATCGAGGGCTGGTTCAAAGTGAGCGAAAGTCGTGCCAGTTACAGGATTTTTAATCTCATCTAATGTGAGGCCGACTGCGATTTTTGCTGCTAGCTTCGCAATTGGATAGCCAGTTGCTTTGGATGCAAGTGCCGATGAACGGCTAACTCGCGGATTCACTTCGATGACATAATATTGATAGCTATCAGGGTCGAGAGCGAGTTGAACGTTACAGCCGCCTTCAATTTCTAGGGCGCGAATGATTTTTAGCGAGACATCCCGCAGTAGTTGGTATTCGCGGTCTGAGAGCGTTTGGCTTGGGGCAACTACGATAGAGTCTCCTGTATGTATGCCAACTGGATCCATGTTTTCCATGTTACACACAACCATCGCATTATCATTTGCATCGCGCATAACTTCATATTCGACTTCTTTAAAACCAGCGATACTTTTTTCAAGTAGGCACTGTGTTACTGGGCTCAGTTTTAAGCCGCTTTGAACGATTTCTTGAAGTTCGATGTCATTATGACAAATCCCGCCGCCTGAACCACCAAGCGTATATGCTGGACGAACAATAACCGGGTAACCAATTTGAGCTACGAAAGCTTTTGCTTCGTCTAAGTCATGAATAATTTCGCTTTCTGGTACAGGTTGTTCGAGTTCATTCATAAGGTCACGAAATGCCTCGCGGTCTTCCGCTTTTTTGATGGCCGTCAAATCGGTTCCGAGTACTTCTACGTTCATTTCGTCTAAAATGCCAGCACTAGCTAGTTCCATTGCCATATTGAGACCCGTTTGTCCCCCAAGTGTTGGTAAGATCGCTTCAGGACGCTCTTTTCTAATGATGCGCGACACAAAGTCGAGTGTAATCGGTTCAATATATACTTTATCTGCCATTTCAGCATCTGTCATAATCGTTGCTGGATTTGAGTTCACTAAGACAACACGATAGCCTTCCTCTTTTAAACTCAAGCAAGCTTGTGTGCCTGCATAATCAAATTCTGCGGCTTGGCCAATCACAATGGGGCCAGATCCGATAACTAAAATCGTCTTAATATCCTCACGCTTAGGCATTTTCCATCCATCCTTCCCGTTCTAAATCCATCATTTCGATAAATTGATCAAATAAGTAATTCACATCGCTTGGTCCAGGATTTGCCTCTGGATGATACTGCACGGTGTATGCTAAGTAATCGCGGTGTTTCAAACCTTCAATTGTGCCGTCATTTAATTCCACGTGTGTCACGACTAAATCGGTTTTTGAAAGCGAATCCGCATCAACCGAATAGCCATGGTTTTGAGCCGTGAAATCAACGCGTCCAGTAGCAAGCTCCTTTACTGGGTGATTGGCGCCGCGGTGACCAAACTTCATTTTAAACGTATCCGCACCATTTGCAAGCGCGAATAATTGATGCCCTAAGCAGATTCCAAAAAGTGGTATCTTGCCTTGCAAACCTAAAATCATTTCCATCGCTTCTGGCACATCTTTTGGATCTCCCGGGCCATTTGAGAGCATCACACCATCAGGATGCATGTTTAAAATTTCTGCAGCGGTTGTGTCATACGGCACAACTGTCACATGACAATTCCGCTTATTCAATTCCTTTAAAATTGATCCTTTTACACCGTAATCCACAAGAACCACACGTTTCCCTTCACCCGGACTCGCAAACGGCTTTGAAGACGATACCTCGCTCACTTGATCTTTTGGTAGCCTAACAGAATTCAGGTGATGCAGTAAACTTTCTTTATCGGCATCAGCTGAGGCTAAAATGCCTTTTAATGTTCCAACGCTGCGAATCATTTTGGTAAGTTTACGCGTATCAATTCCCGCAATTCCAGGAATATCTTTTTCCTTTAAAAATTCATCAAGCGTCATTTGTTCACGCCAGTTGGAAGCAAAATCAGCCGCCTCACGGACGATCACCCCTTTAACCACAGGTTGAATGGACTCGAAGTCATCGCGGTTGACACCATAATTTCCAACAAGCGGGTACGTGAAAGTAATCATCTGGCCATAGTAGGATGGGTCGGTAATCGTTTCCTGATAGCCCGTCATGCCTGTGTTAAACACAACCTCACCAATCGTTTCCTTGTCAGAACCAATCTTTTCGCCAATGAAATAAGTACCATCTTCAAGCATTAACATTCTCTTCATCATTTATCCCCCCAAGTATAGACGATTTCACCGCGTGAGATAGTTAAAACCGGCCAGCCGTAGCATTTCACGCCACCAAATGGTGTATTTCTTCCCTTTGATAAAAAGGTCTCTGGATTAATTTCCTCTTCTTTGTCTAAATCGATTACAGTAATATCAGCAACATCTCCGATACCAAGACGTCCGTACGAAAGTTTGAATACCTCTGCTGGTTTCTCCGTCATATAACTGATAAGCTTTTTAAGCGTCCAGTCCCCGTCTTTCACAAAATGTGTGTATAGTAGCGGAAACGCCGTCTCAAGTCCAACAATCCCAAATGCCGCCTTCTCCATCGAAATATTTTTTTCACTTTCCGCATGCGGGGCATGGTCTGTTGCGATAAAGTCAATCGTTCCATCAAGTAGTCCCTCTAAAAGGGCGTTTTGATCCACACGACTTCTAAGTGGTGGATTCATTTTCCAGTTACCGATATTGCCCGGAATATCCTCTTCATTTAACAGCAAATGATGGGGTGAAACTTCTGCCGTCACATGAATACCAGCACGTTTTGCATCGCGTACCACACGCACCGACTCTTTTGTCGAGATGTGACAAACATGATAATGACAACCAGCTGCTTCGGCGAGCAAAACATCACGCGCGATTTGAACGGACTCCGCAATATTTGGAATCCCTTTTAAACCTACTTTTCGAGCAAATTTCCCGTCATGGACGACTCCTCCATAAACGAGCGAGTTATCTTCACAGTGCGCAACAACCGCCATGTCAAGTTTCGCCGCAGCTTGCATCGCCTCATACATCGTGCCAGCCGTCTGAACACCTACCCCGTCATCTGTAAACGCAAAAGCTCCTGCGCCTTTTAAGCCCGAAAAATCAACAAGCTCATCCGTGCCAAGCTCTTTTGTAATCGACCCATATGGTAAAACGCGAACGCGAGCTGTGTCCTGAATTCGTTCAACGAGCGCAGCCATTTTTTCTGGCGTA
This sequence comes from Listeria tempestatis, assembly GCF_963575625.1. NCBI lineage: Bacteria > Bacillati > Bacillota > Bacilli > Caryophanales > Listeriaceae > Listeria > Listeria tempestatis. Next base: position 270,539 of record NZ_CAUYTK010000002.1, on the reverse strand, counting down.
TCTGGAACTGGCTTTGTATTTGGCATCGAGCAAACGGTTGTATAGCCGCCTTTTGCCGCCGCCTTTGTCCCCGTTTCGATTGTCTCCTTATGTTCTCCGCCTGGTTCGCGGAGGTGCACATGAACATCAATGAATCCCGGTGAAATAAATTTCCCTTTAACGTCAATAATCGTCGCCGTTTCTTCCGTGATATTTTCGGCAATCTTCACAATTTTATCACCGCTTATTAAAATGTCTTGCTTAGTAAAATCCCCGTTTTCATTTAAAATTTGTCCGTTTTTTAAAATGTACATGTTTTCACCCTCACTTCTTTTTCTTTTAAAACTGCTTCCAAAATGGCCATGCGGATATAGACACCGTTTGTCATTTGCGTGATTATGCGCGACTTGTCTGACTCCACTAAAGAATCCGCAATTTCAACATCGCGATTAACTGGGCTTGGATGCATGATAATCGCTTGATCACCCATTTTATTAGCACGTGTTTCCGTTAAACCAAATGTTTGATGATAGGTTTCTTTATGAAAAATTGCTTTCCCGTCATGACGTTCATGTTGCACACGTAATAGCATCACAACATCGACTGTTTCAACGAGTGCATCCATTGTCATATGCTCACCAAACGCACTTAAATCCTGATTAAACCATTCGTCTGGACCGGCGAAATAAATGTCAGCGCCAAGTCGTTTGAGTACTTTCATATTAGAGTTTGCCACACGACTGTGGGAGATGTCGCCAACAATGCCGATTTTCAAACCGCTGAAATGTCCAAATTGTTCGCGTATGGTGAACAAATCAAGAAGGCACTGGCTAGGATGCTCACCGCACCCGTCCCCGCCGTTTATAATGGCCATGTCAAGTGTACGGAGCTCATCAAAGAAGTTTTCAGCTGGGTGCCGAATAATCGCAACGTCTGTTCCGATGGCCTGCATGGTTAAGGCTGTATCATAAAGTGTTTCTCCTTTTGTTATGCTTGATGCGCCAGGTTCAAAACTCAAAACGTTCATTCCAAGTTTTTTTTCAGCCATTTCAAAGCTTGTATGTGTGCGTGTACTCGGTTCAAAAAATAAATTGACAGCATAAACTTCTTTTTCGAATTTCGTTTTTTCTTCTTTTTTAAAAAAAGCGGCTTGGTTTAAAAGTCCTTCAATTTCTTCATTACTTAATTCGTCCATTGTCAAAAGATGTTTCATTTTGTAGCCCACCTTTCTTTTTCTATATAAAGACCTCTTTTAGATTTGTCCAAAAGAGGTCTTAAATTCATGCTCGTTTCTTCTCAGGAATAATTAAGTTTAAAATGATGCCAACGACAGCCGCCATTGCCATCCCAGTAATTTTCACAGAGTTGATTTCCACAAAGAAGCCACCAATGCCGATAACAAGCACGACAGAAGTAATAATTAAGTTGCGGTTCACATTTAAATCTATTTTGTTATCAATCATCATTCGAAGGCCGCTTGAGGCGATAACACCAAATAGGAGGAATGAAATCCCACCTAGAACAGCTTGCGGTACAGAAGTAATGATGGCATTAATATAGCCAATAAAGCCGAATAATACAGCGAATACTGCCGCACCACCAATAACAAAGACGCTGTAAACCCGTGTAATGGCAAGCACACCAATGTTTTCACCGTAAGTCGTAACAGGAGGTCCACCAATTAGCGAAGCAATAATTGAGGCAGTTCCGTCCGCAATAAGCGAACGATGTAGCCCTGGATCTTTGAAGAAATTTCGATTCGTAATTTTGTTTAAAACGAGTTGGTGCCCCATATGTTCAGCCATCGTGACGAATGCAAGTGGCGCCATACTAATGATGACCGTTGCCGTTACAACTGGATTGGCATCGATAAATGGGATTGTAAAATCTGGAATTTGGAATAAACTTGCTTGTTTCACAAGTGTAAAATCAACGAGACCAAACGGAATACTTGCTAGATAGCCGACAAAGAAGCCGAATAAAATGGGAATGAGTCCAAAAAATCCTTTAAACGCAATCATCGCAATGACAGCCGCCATAAGTGTAATAAGGGCAACTGCAACCGACTGAAAGCTATAATCTCCACCATTATTTGTTCCCATCGCCATAGAAGCTGCATTTGGTGCTAAGCTAAGCCCGATAACCATAATAACAGGTCCAACAACAACAGGTGGCAAGACTTTTTGAATCCAGTCCACACCTGCATAATAAACAATCAATGAAATAATCGCGTACACAACCCCAACGGAAAATGTTCCAACCATAACGGAGCCTGGCGAATCAGCTAGCATAAACATCGTAAGTGGCTGAATGAATGCAAACGAGGAACCTAAGTAAGCGGGAATCTTGCCGCGTGTAATCGCTAAGTACGCGAGCGTGCCGAGCCCACTAGATACAAGGGCGACGCCGGGATTCATTCCTGTCACACTTGGCACAAAAATGGTTGAGCCAAACATTGTAAACAGATGCTGGATACTTAAAACAATCCATTTATTCCAAGTAGGTTTTTCGTGTATATCAAGTACTGGCTTTGCTTCAATTTGTTCTGTCATTTTTTTCTCTCCTTTAATAAAAAAACTCCCTGCGCTATGCAAAGAGTTAGAAGGGTAGAGTTTCCCTCTACACGCACTCTTTGCTAGCCTCTCTGGACTGCATTTAAAAAGTGTTTTACTTAAGTATAATAATGGCATCTTGGTCCGTATCTACTTCGGAAAGATGCACTTCAATCCGTTCTTCTTTTGATGTTGGCACATTTTTTCCAACAAAATCCGCGCGAATAGGTAGTTCCCGGTGTCCACGATCCGCAAGTACTGCAAGCTCAATTTGTTCCGGACGACCAACATCCATGAGCGCATCCATCGCCGCACGAACTGTACGCCCTGTGTAAAGCACATCGTCCACTAAGACAATTTTTTTCCCTTCTAAGGAAAATGGAATTTCTGAGCCGTTTACAGATGGTTCTCGTGTTTTTTCGTTTTTAAAACTTAAATCATCGCGGTAAAGGGCAATATCGACTTCCCCAACTGGTACTGCTACGCCTTCAATTTCTTGAATTCGCTCTGCAATTCGCTTAGCAAGAAAAATTCCACGCGTTTTAATTCCAACGAGCGCTAAGTTTTTTGCGCCTTTGTTACGCTCAATAATTTCATAGCTGACACGAGTAAGGGCACGCCCTACTGCTGCTTTATCCATGACGACTACTTTTTCAGCCATAATATCCTCCTTTTATACAAAAAAAACTTCACCAAAGCGGCGAAGGATATACGTATCATGTGTATAGGAAAAGACACTTTCCCCGTACAAAACGTTTACCTTTTTAGCCTCTCTGGACTACCTTTAAAGGTGCTCTTGAACTATTTTCAGCTTACAGGAAAAAAACATATGTGTCAATGCTTTTTACCCGAAAAATAAAATTCATGTTATACTATTAAAAGAATAAAGTAAAGGAGTGGCATATATGGCTAAATCTAAAGCTAAAAAACAGCGCGAAAAACGCGTGCGTGAAGGTCGCTTAAATCCAGAAATCAAGCGCAGTCCTTTTCACACACTTGATTTATCCACGCGCAAAACAAAAACAAAAAAAGATGTACTTTATCAAAACAAATATAAAAACCATTCTTTTGATGAGAAAAAGGATGGTTTTTATTTTGTAATGAATGGCTGTTGAAAAAAATCATTTCAGCACTCTCTCTTCAAAAAATATTCAACTAGTTTCGCGTAAGGTTTTGAGTGCTTCTTCAAATACATCTGGTAACGGGGCTTTAAAATGCAAGTGTTCACCTGTTGTTGGGTGCTCGAAGCCTAATTCACTGGCATGTAAGAACTGACCACTACCTTTTAATGTGTTTTTAGGACCGTATTTCGGGTCGCCAGCAAGAGGGTGACCAATATATTTTAAATGCACACGGATTTGATGCGTCCGCCCAGTATCAAGCCTACATTTTATAAGCGTGTAGGTGCCAAAACGTTCGACCACTTCAAAGTGCGTGCGTGCTTCCTTACCGCCCGCAATGACTGCCATCTTTTTACGATCCTCTTTTGCTCGCCCAATTGGGGCTTCAATTGTGCCTTTTTGATGTTTAATATCGCCGTGAACGAGAGCTAAATAGATTCGATCGCTCGTCTTGTTTTTTAGCTGTTCGGAAAGCGACTCGTGCGCCGCATCATTTTTTGCGACCATCAAAAGCCCCGATGTATCTTTATCGATACGGTGAACAATGCCTGGACGGACAACCCCGTTTATCCCAGACAAATCTTTACAATGATAAAGTAGCGCGTTCACAAGCGTACCAGACATGTGGCCGGCAGCTGGATGAACAACCATGCCTTGTGGTTTATTGACAACGAGCACATCTTTATCTTCGTAATAAATATCGAGTGCAATATCCTCTGCTTCCGCAACAAGTTCTGTGACCTCCCGAATTTGGTAGGTGATAACATCCCCATTTTGCACCTTATAGTTTGCCTTAACACTTTCGTTATTAACAAGTATATCGCCCGATTTTAACATCGACTGAACGAGGGAACGACTTAAATCCGTCTGTTCACTAAGCGCTTTATCTAAACGAGTACCTGCTATTTCTTCATTAATTACAAGCTTCATGAATTTTTTCCTTTCGTTTTACGGTCATCTAAAAAGACGTAAACAATCATGAGAACAACCCCAACTGAAAGCGAGGCATCCGCAATGTTGAAAATTGGGAAATGATAGCTCCCCCACACAGTGGCAATAAAATCCACGACTTCCTGATGCAACACTCGGTCAATGAAATTTCCTAAAGCTCCGCCTAAAATGAACGCCAAGCTAACGGAGAAGAGTGTATGACCTTTTGCATACTTCTGCATAATATAAATAATAATTCCAACGACAACTATGGTAATGATATAAAAGAGCCACATTTTTCCTTCTAAAATGCTCCAAGCAGCTCCGTTGTTGCGATAACTTAGCCAGTAAAGGAAATTCGGGATAACCGTAATTTGTTCACCGATTTCCATATTTTGTACCACTAGCCATTTTGTGAATTGGTCGACAATCAAAACGGCGACCGTGATGAGATAATAATAGTACATTTCGTCTCCTCTTTTCCAAAAAGAAAAGCCACCCATCGACTGGGCAGCTTTTCCGAGTCATTATATCCATTGTAAAATATATTGCGCTAAAAATAAAGCCGCAATCACGTACATAACAGGCGAAATCTTTTCTTCTTTTTTTACAAATGCATGTAAAATCGGATAGGCAATAAAGCCTGCTGCTATTCCGTCAGCGATACTATAGGCGAAAGGAATAATGACAATTATGAGTAGGCTTGAAAAACTATTCGCAGGGTTTCTTAAATCCATTTCTTTTAATTCCTGTACCATTGACATTCCGATGATGATTAAAATCGGCGCTACAGCGCTGTTTGGAATGACTGAAAGGAACGGCATTAAAAAGAGCGAACATAGAAATAAGACACCTGTTGTGATACTTGCAAGACCAGTTTTGGCGTTGCTTGCAATCATCGAGCCGCTTTCAAGTGCTGAGACAGTTGGGCTTGTTCCAAAAATTCCAGATAAAAATACTGTTATAGAACTGGCTTGAAGAACTCGCGGTAAGCGCTCCTCGTGTTTTAACTGGCGCACTTGACCATACGTCAAACCGACCGTTTCAAACACTACGACCATCGTTAAGGAAAAAACGCCAGACCAAAAGGCCACTTCCGTCATACCCGAAAAATCGAATTGAAAGAACACTTCTTTAAACGGTGCGAGACTAAGTGCATCTCCGCTAACTTTTCCGTTTATTCCGAAGAAATACCCGATGAGTGTTCCAACAATCAGGCTAACTAAAAAGCCGCCTGGTACTTTCCGAATGACAAGAATCATCGTAACGAAAAGCGTGAGTATCGTCGCTAAAACGGCGGGATCATCTAATTTGCCAAGTGCTAAAATCGAATGACTACCACGCGTTACAATTCCGCCTTTCTCTAAGCCAAGTAAAATCAAGAAGAATCCTAGTCCAACAGTTATCGCTTGCTTCAAAACAAGTGGAATGGCTTCATTTAATTTTCGAGCTAACGGTGTGAAAGCAAGTACCATAAAAAGGATTCCACTAATCACAACGACAGCGAGCGCTTTTTGAAATGAAAGCCCCATTGTGTTTACTAAACTATAGGCAAATAGCGCATTAATTCCCATTCCGGGCATTAAAATGAGCGGCAAGTTTGCCCAAAAACCCATGATGAAGCAACCTACTACGGAAATAAAAATCGTTGCGATGACAACGCCCTCATAACTCATTCCAGCCTCACTTAAAATGGAGCTGTTGACAACGATGATGTACACAACGGTGAAAAAGCCAATCATGCCAGCTAAAAGTTCAGTGCGAATCGTCGTACCTTCCTTCTTTAGCTGAAACATTTGTTCAAAAACTTTTTTCATTTTTCTTCCCTCTATGAAATTGTCCCTCTCCCAACCCACAAGGATACGCCTTGTCACAAGATAAGATTATAACAAAGATAGCATTAAAAGTAAATGTTACTTCGCCAGTCCATCATGTATGCGCTCAAAATTAAGTTGCATCATTTCAAAATAAGTGTCCCCGTCCTCCCCTTTTTTTGCGGTTGAATCTGTAAATAGTTTTGCAACAATGGGGACACTTGTTTCTTTAGAGACACTTTCCATACTTCGGGGATCGATACTTGTTTCAACAAATAAACTTTTCACATCACGCGTTTGAATCGTTTTAATAATTTGACGCATTTGCTCTGGGGTACCTTGATTTTCAGTATTGATTTCCCAAATATAAGCTGTAGAAAGCCCGTACCTATCAGCAAAGTATTTAAATGCTCCTTCACTTGTAACAAGCGCCTTTTGATTCTCACTCAAATTACTAAACGCGTGACGCCCCTTTTCGTCTAGTTTTTCTAGTTTCAAAATATAAGCCTTGGCTCGTTTTTCATAGTAAGCTTTATTTTCAGGATCTTTTTTTGAAAGTGCTTTCTCAATATTTTTTACATACATAATCCCATTTGCCACATCTAGCCAAGCATGTGGATCCGTTTCGCTTTCCTTCCCTTGCTCCGTTAAATATTTTGGTTTCACACCCTCACTTAAAACCGTCGCATCTTTTTTCGTTTTCCCAGCCGTTTCAAGCATTTTCGTAAACCAGCCATTCCCTGTTTCAAGATTTAAACCATTATAAAAAATAACGTCCGCATCTGTCGCCTTCTGAATATTCTCAGGCAATAAGTCGTATTCATGCGGATCCACACCCGCTGGCACAATGCTGTATAAATCGATTTTGTCACCACCAACATTTTTCACCATATCTGCTAAAATCGAATACGTTGCAACCACCTGCAATTTGCCATTAGACTTTTCTTTATCCTCTGCCGCCCCGCACGCGAAAAGCACGAACAAGGAGAGGAAACTCACAAGCAAAGCAATTTTTTTCATCCTAAAACCCCTTTCTTTTTGACTAAAATAAGGTTTTTGCTTATAAAAATGATGATAAATAGAAGTGTTGCTGTAAGTACAATCGTTGCGCCAGAAGCCAAGTTATAGCGGTAACTTAAAAATAGGCCAACAACCGAACTCACAGCTCCAAATGAAGCGGCTAAAAAAATCATCACCTTCAGCCGGTGCGTGAGTAAGTACGCCGTTGCGGCTGGCGTGATGAGGAGTGCCACAACAAGAATAATTCCCACCGTTTGAAGTGCCGCAACCGTGACAAGCGTGAGAAGTAACATCAAAAAATAATGCAAAACTTGCGTGTTATAACCGTATGTTTTGGCTACGATTGGGTCGAAGGAACTTATTAGTAATTCTTTGTAAAACAGCCAAATGAGTAAGATGACGATAGTCGCAATTCCAATCGTCAGCCACATGTCTGATGAACGTACAGCAAGTACATTTCCAAATAAAATATGATATAAATCTGTGCTACTTTTCGCAAGCGTAATTAAAATCACGCCTAGTGCGAAAAAAGCACTAAAAACAATCCCAATTGCGGTATCACTTTTAATAACACTTTTTTGATTCACAAACCCAATCCCAAACGCCGCCAAAATACCAAATAGCACTGCTCCAAAGAAGAAATTAATTCCAGCCATGTATGAAATAGCCACACCCGGTAACACTGCATGACTAATTGCATCCCCCATCAGTGACATCCCGCGTAAAATGATGAAACTTCCGATGACTCCACAAACAATTCCTACCGTTACAGAAGTCAACAGCGCTTTTTGTAAAAACTGATATTCTAGTAGCCCACTAATAAACTCCATTTTACGCCCCCCTCACATTTTGAATCTCATAGGCTCGTTTGATCATCTCATCCGTAAAATGAGTATCCACAGGTCCAGCTGTAATTAATTTTTTATTTAATAAAATAATCTCATCAAAATATTCTGCCACTTTATGAAAATCATGGTGCACCACGACAATTGTTTTGCCAGAATCACGCAATTTTTTTAAAAGCGCCATAATAAAAATCTCACTTGTCGCGTCAATACCAGCAAAAGGCTCATCAAGTAAAAAAATATCTGCATTTTGTGCGAGTGCACGCGCGATAAAAACTCGTTGTAGCTGTCCCCCTGACAATTGCCCGATTTGTTTGTTACAAAGCGCATCCATCCCAACTTGTTGTAGCGCTTCGAAAGCCAGTTTTTTTTCTTTCTTCCCAGGCTTTTGCATGAGCCGCAAACTTGGATATGTCCCGAGCAGCACCATTTCTTGAATCGTAATCGGAAAAGTTAAGTCAATTTCACTTCGTTGCGGCACATAAGCCAATTTTTGCGTCACTTTTATGAGCGGCACATCTGAGATCGTCACTTCACCTCTTTCACGTTTTACGAGTCCTATCATCGTTTTCAAAAGTGTTGATTTCCCCGCACCATTAGGTCCAATAATTCCCGTTAATTTCCCAAACTTTATCGCCACATTAATATCATCCAGTACAACTCTATCATCATATCGAACCGTTATATTTGTTAAGTTCATAAAACCCTCCTTTTTCCCAAAAGACTCTTTTTAAACTAAAGCTAAAAATGTTTCCTTTGAGCAACTTTTATTTTAGTATAATCGAGACATTTTAAAAAGGCAAGGTTTTTACATGAAAAAGAACCTCACAAATGTGAGGTTCAATCAATTGAATCAGCTAATTTTTTTAATAGCCGCTTAAATTCTTCTTGTTCGGTTTCTGAAAAAATAGCGAAGCGTTCCACAATCAATTCGCGTTTTCGTTTGCCAACTTCCTTCACAATTTGTTCAGCTTCTTCTGTTAGTGTGAGCAAAATGATGCGTCTATCTTCTGTTAAACGGGTGCGCGTAATAAGCGAGCGAGCAACTAGCGAGTCTGTGAGAGATGTAATGTGGCTCGCCGAAACGTCTAGTTTTTTAGCTAAATCACTCGTTTTGTTGACACCACTACCAATTAGTCGTAATACGCGGTATTCACCACTTCTCATTTTATTGTCTAAGACGGATTCGATATCACGGCGAAAACTGCTGAATACTCTTCTTACGGCTGCTTCGATTTCTAAATAGTTATCCACTTCAATATCCTCCTATATTTTACATACGTATAAATTATTTGGTCATGGCTTTTGCGGCATTTAGTTGCGGATCGTTTTCTTTTAGTTGATTTTGAATCAACTCTACTAACTTGTCAGTCGTTTTCCCCGTCATAATGCCTGTTTGCTCTAAATCATTGTCACGTTGGAAGCGTTCCACCGCGTAGGCAGTTTCGGTTGTATAAAGTCCGTCAACTTCACCAACGTTATAGCCGAGCGCTTTTAAGAGCTCTTCAATGGTTAAAATATCATCGCCAAAATCATTGACGGTATATGTTTTACTGCTTGATGGAACGGTAGCAGTCGCATAAGCTGGCATGCTAATGACTTTATCAGGTGTAATGCCTTTTTTATGAATCCATGTACCATTTGGTGTTAACCATTTCGCAATGGTTAATTTAATTGTTGAACCGTCCGTGGTTGTTTTGGCTGTTTGAACTGTTCCTTTTCCGTAAGATTTTGTGCCAACGATTTTAATATCTCCCGATTCACTTGCAGCCGCTGCTAAAATTTCCGATGCGCTCGCACTGCCATTATCAATTAGTATCGTAGTTGGCACTTTCACTTTGTAGCCATCATTTTCTGAGCTATCAGCAGTGATGGCTGTTTTTTCGCCATCTTTATCTTCTTCTTGGACCACTACTTTCCCATCAGGAACAAACATACTTGCAATACTCACCGCTTGGTCAAGCAAGCCACCAGGATTACCTCTTAGGTCAACAACAAGTCCTTTCATACCATCTTTTTCTAATGATTTTAAGGCTTTTAAAAGTTCTTCGGATGTATTTTCAGAAAAAGTACTGATGGTAACGTGTGCGATTTTATCATCGCCCATTTCTTTATATACCGTTTCAATCGGAATTTCCGCACGTGTAATGACTACATCAAAAGGTTTATCGACACCAGCACGTTGAATGGTAAGAGTTACTTTTGTACCTTTTTCTCCGCGAATTTTTTTCGTCGCTTCTGTCGCGGTATCTCCTTTGACAGATTTTCCATCTACTTTCAAAATAACATCTTTAGGCTGAATACCCGCTTTTTCAGCTGGAGAATTTTTAATTGGTGAAACAACCATAATGTTTCCATCTTGCTCGGCTATTTCAGCACCAATTCCTTCGAAGCTTGAGCTAATCGAATCATTAAAATCCTCCGACTCTTTTTTTGTCATAAACGTTGAGTAAGGATCATCTAATGAGTTAATCATTCCTGTAATCGCTCCGTCAACTAAATCAGCTGAATTTGTATCTTGGTAGAAGTTTTTCGTAATCTCATCGTACGCTTCATATAATTTCGTAAACTCTTTTCGCTCTGGAATAGAAACTTTGACTTGTTTATCTTCCCCAAGTGACATTACAATCGTTGTGACAAGCGCCGTCACAAAAACAAATGCAAATAAAAGCATAATAAAAGGAAACGTCTTTATTTTAATATAGCCATGCCCTGGCTTCTGTTTTTTTGAGTTATTTTCATCTTGTTGTTGGTTTTGATCCATCAACCTTCACCACTTTCTTTATGTATAGCAACTTTCATTTACTATCCTAACTTTCTTATTTTAACAGTTTTTTGACGTTTGTGGTATCCTTTTCCATTGAAATAATTGTAATAAGGGGTGCATACACAAAAAGCGCAATCAAATTGACTGCGCCCAGACTGCTCATAAACGGCAATCTTCGTTGTTAAAGCTTCTCATATGATGCGACTCACCGAATATCATCTATTATTTTTGTCGTTAAACAACTTCATAACCAGCTTCTAGAACAGCTTCTGCTAACTTTGTTTTCGTTACTTTATCTGCATCAAAACTGACGGTTGCTGTAGCTTCTTCCAGTGATACCGTTGCTCCTGAAACACCCGCTAATTCACCTAATGCTTTTTCAACGCGTGCTTTGCAATGTTCACAGCTCATTCCTTCAATTTCTAATACGACATTTTCCATACTAATTTCCTCCTAATTTTTAAATTTATATCTTTTTAGTCGCAGTGCATTACTAACGACGGATACAGAACTAAACGCCATAGCAAGTCCAGCTACCCAAGGAGCAAGAAGTCCAAGGGCTGCAATTGGAATGCCAGCACAATTATAGGCTAACGCCCAAAAGAAGTTTTGTCGAATATTTCGCATCGTAGCACGACTAAGCTCAACAGTTTCTGGGATAAGTGTTAAACGATGCCCAACAAGTGTCACATCACCAGTTTCAATTGCGATGTCGGTACCTGTTCCTATGCTAATCCCCACATCTGAAGCAGCAAGTGCTGGGGCATCATTTATGCCGTCACCAACAAAGGCTACCACATGGCCTTCATTTTGTAGCCTAGCGACTAACTCACTTTTATCCCCGGGAAGTTGCTCTGCAAAAAAGCCGTCAAGTTGCAGTGCTTTCGCCATATTCTGAACGACAACGGTTTGATCACCTGAGGAAACAAAGGTTTTAATCCCTTGCGCCTGCAAGCTTTGAATAGCCTGAATCGCTTCTGGACGAGCCACATCTGATAATGCGAAAGCGCCAGCAAAAGTTCCTTCGATGACCATTAAGACGACTGTTTTCCCCTCTTGCATAAATGATTCAACTCGTTTGCGGTCATCTTCTGAAAGCTCCGTTATCGCCTGAATGTAACGGTAAGAACCAAGCTCCACTTTTTGACCGTCCATGACGCTTGACATCCCGTGTCCTGCTTTCGCGCGCACCCGTCCGATTTCAACGTCACCTGTTTGAACGCCATCTTCCAAAAGCTTCTGATTTATCGCCGTAGCAATTGGATGCTCACTTTGCGACTCAATTGCAAGCGCATATTTTAGGAAACGTTCATCGCTACTGAAAACATCTGTTACATTTAATTTTCCTTCCGTAAGTGTACCTGTTTTATCAAAAATAATGGTGTCCACTTTAGAAGTCCGTTCAAGATGTTCCCCGCCTTTAAATAAAATACCATTTTCTGCGCCTTTTCCTGTTCCCGCCATAATCGCAGTTGGTGTTGCTAGGCCGAGCGCACAGGGACAGGCGATAACAAGAACGGCGATAGCTACTTCAAGCGCATGACTCAATTCAAAACCAACGAAAAGCCAAGTGATAAATACAATAAGCGCAATACCTAAAACGACAGGAACAAAAATACCTGAAATTTTATCGGCAATCCTTTGGATGGGCGCTTTCACACCTTGTGCTTCTTCCACTAATCGAATGATGGATTGCAAAACGGTTTCTTCCATACGTTTTGTTACTCGAACTTGCAAGGCACCATCAAAATTCACTGTGCCCCCAATAACATCATCGCCTTCTTTTTTATTCACAGGTACTGGTTCCCCGGAAATCATTGACTCATCAATACTCGTTTCTCCAGATATAATAATACCATCTATGGGTATTTTTTCACCCGGACGAATCACTAAAATATCTTCTAGGCGGAGTTCTTCGAGCGGAACTTTCCACTCTTTGCCATCACGAAGCACATTCGCTTCTTTCGATTGGAGCTTTAATAAGCCTGCAATGGATTCTGTCGTACGCGATGTTGCATAGCTTTCAAGTAATTTCCCAAGCAAGATGAGTGTAATCAAAATCGCACTCGTTTCAAAATAGTAATGCGGCATATCTGTTTGTCCTGTCATTTGCAGGATATACTCGACAAGGCTGTAAAAATAAGCTGCGCTCGTTCCAAGTGCGACAAGAACATCCATATTCGCGCTTTTCCCCCGAAGAGCCTTATAAGCCCCCTCGTAAAAACGATACCCAATAATAAACTGCACAATACTGGCTAAAATGAGTTGTACTGTGGGGTTAATGATGTTCATGATAGTTTCTGCAAAGCTTGTCGTAGCAAGCACAGGAATATGTGAAATCATTGTAAGTAAAAGCGGAAGCGAAAGAAGTGCTGAGATGACGAAACGCCAAACTTCTTTTTGAAAATTCTTCGCTAATATTTTATCTTTTTCTGCCTTGGACATTTTTTCTTTTGCATCATACCCTGAGTGCTTCACAACACCGATAAGGCCGTCTTTTGAAATCACATTAGGGTCGTAGTAGACTGCTGCACTTTCTGTTACTAGGTTGACATTTGCCTTTTTCACACCGTCTGCTTTATTTAATGATTTTTCAACACGCGTCGAACAGGCTGCGCAAGTCATACCAAATATATTTAAATCTTGACGAACATATTTATCCTCCATTTAAAACACTCCTTTACGTTTTGGAAAACTGGCGTATGGTTTGAACCAAATCATCCAAAACGGCTTCGCCATCTCCCTGACCGGCAGCATCCATCACACAGTGCTTCGTATGATGTTCAAGCACTTCTAGTCCAACTTTTTTTAGCGCCGAATTCGCTGCTGAAATTTGCACGAGAATATCCGTACAATACCGGTCGTCTCGCACCATCTGCTGAATACCCCGAATCTGTCCTTCCACACGCTTCAAGCGATTTAAAATCTGTTTAGTTTCCTCCGAATCACGTGGAACAATTGGCTTATCCTTATTCATAAACGCCCCTCCTTTTCTTAATTACAATACCTATTATACCCCCCACAGGTATAAAAGCAAGTATTTTGTTTCAAAAAAAAGAATCATGATGTATCATGATTCGCTTGAAAAAAACTTAAAGTTTATACAAAACAAAACGGCCCACGTAAAATCAGACTGCTGACAAATGCTGAGATGCTAGGCAACGACGAGTACCGAAGTGGAGCGCACTCGATCGGAACAGAGGGTTTAACGACGAAGATTGCCGTTTGTCAGCAGTCTGAATCATGATTCTTTACTAGCTGCTTGAACTTCCTTATCTAGAGCGGCTACATGGTCAAAAAATTCTTCTAGTGTCCAGTTATTTTCATAAATAATTTTAGCAGCATCTACGCCGACATAACGGAAATGCCAAGACTCATATTGATATTCTGTGATTGCTTCTTTGCCTTCTGGATAGCGCAAAATAAAACCATATGTGTGCGCATTTTCTTTTGCCCATTTGCCTTCATTTGTGTTACCAAAGCCTTCGCTTAAATTGAAATCCGCGCTTTTAGATGAAATATCCATAGCAAGTCCCGTTTGGTGTTCACTTGTTCCCGGATATGCTACGGCTTCACGCGCTTTAGCATCGCCTTTTGCATTTACTTCAGCCTGAAAAACTTCTTGTTGACGTTTGTAAGAACGATACCCTGATACGGCATATAAATCGTATCCAGCCGCCTTCGCCCCTTGAAACATTTTCGAAAGTCCATCAGCTGCCTCTTTTCGCATATGAGCTTTTTCAATCGAAGTATCACCAAATGAAAAGGCGACATCTGGCACAACTAAATCAGCAGGCGTATAGGTAGGTTGCATCGAATATTTTTTATTCGCTAAAATTAAAAGATTATCTTCATTTTCAATATACGTAATGCCATTTACTACTTTTGTTTGATTTTGTTTATCAATAAACGGATATAGTGGATCTTTTTTTAATTCTTGAAGTTTCGTGTTTTGTGTTACTTCATTTTTCGGTGTACTTACTTGTTTTTGTGTATCACCATCATGAACAGTTTGTACGACTGACATACAAATCGCAAGTGCTACCCCAATAATTGTATTCATGTGAAATGATCAACCTTTCTGAAATACTGCACAATGCCCCCATCAGCTTTTTTAATTTTAAACCTTATTTACGTGTAGCGGAAAGTGCTACTTCAATCATATCATCAAAAGTTGTTTGACGTTCTAACGCTGTAGTTTCTTCTCCCGTAAAAATATGATCGCTCACAGTTAAAATAGCTAGCGCACGACGATTATATTTTTGAGCGAGCGTATAGAGTGCAGCTGCTTCCATTTCAATCCCAAGCACACCATAATCCGCCAATTTTTCTTTATCTAGCTCGTCATTATAGAAACGGTCAGAAGAAAAAACATTACCAACTTTAATCGATAAACCTTTTTCAACACCTGCATCATATGCTTTTTTTAGTAATGTAAAATCAGCTACAGGTGCAAAATCAACACCTGAAAATGTATTTTGATTAATTTGCGAATCAGTTGAAGCAGCTTGAGCGATAACCACATCACGCACTTTGACATCTTTTTGCATGCCGCCCATTGTACCAACACGAATTAAGTTTTTCACATCATAACTTTGAATTAGTTCATTCACATAAATTGAAATAGACGGTATACCCATTCCAGTCCCCATGACAGATACTTTTTCTCCTTGATAAGTGCCCGTAAAACCAAGCATACCACGGACATCATTGAATAAAACTGGATTTTCAAGAAATCGCTCCGCTATATGTTTTGCGCGCAGTGGGTCCCCCGGTAATAAAATACTTTCTGCAATTTCTCCTTGTTTGGCTGCAATATGTACACTCATTTCTATTCCTCCTTAGCGATTTTTTTCTTCATCTAACAAATATTCATCCCAAAGCTCATCAAAAGTCGCCATACCATTTAAATAAGGCGCATTTAATTCCAAATAATCACTTAAAGTATGGTAATTTTTTGCTTGTTTTGGAAAACTATGATCTTTATAGGCAGCATTCGCAAAATTGGTTTTCGCATCTTGCTTCACCGGATCTCGAAAAGTCATTAAAAAATGGTAAAAAGATCGTCCCAAATTCGTTCCCTCCAACTCGTTTTTCAACTTTTACTATAGAGGATTTTTACGAAAAGGTAAAGTGTATTTGAAAAATAATAAAATCAGCGCTCGAATAATTTTTCCAAGATAGCTTCACAAATTTCATGTGTTTCTAGCGCATCATCTTTTGAAATCGGTTCTTCCGTGCCGCTTTTAACAGCGTCTAAAAAAGCATGGATAATCGGTACGAAACCACGTTTCACGAGTGTCTTTTCCCAATCTGGATGGCGCTCTAAGCGCGTTTTAATACCCGTTTGAATGGTTAGTTCTGTCAAATTGTCGACAGTCCATTTCCCATTTTCCGTCATAAGCTCAACTTTTTCTTCGCTAACGCCGCTATTTCGGTTCATGATAGCCGTCGCCGTTTTGGTTTTGCTAACAAATTGCACCGTTATACTAGCTAGCAAGTCCTCATCAAACGTGCCGTAAACATCAAAACGTTCAATTTTTTCCCCTAAAAGGAAACGAACAGAATCAATAACATGAATAAAATCATCATAAATGAATGAGCGTGCCTCGCCTGGTTGGTTTGGACGATTTTTTTGGATAACAATCATATTCGCATCTGGCTGTTCTTTAAGCGTTTTGTAATACGGTACGAAGCGGCGATTAAAGCCCGTCATAAGAAGTGTATTATTTTCTTTTGCAAGTGCTGTTAAAGCGCGTGTTTCCTTGATATTATCCGAAATAGGTTTATCCACATATACGGGAATTTGTTTTTCTAAAAGTTGGCGTACAATCTCTGGATGACTTGCTGTTGAACTATGTACGAAGGCCGCTTCAATCCCCGCTTCAATGAGCGAATCGATTGACTGATGAATGTGCGGAAAGCGATATTTTTCGCTAAGTTGTTTTAATTTCAAAGAATTTCTCGTATAAAGATGGATTTCAACATTTTCCATTTCTGCAAAGACAGGTAAATACGCCTTTTGCGCAATCCCGCCTAAACCAATAATCGCTATTTTCAATTTAACCCGCTCCTTTTAAAAGAAGGCTCTTTAGAAATCCAAAGAGCCTTCTAATTTATTCAAATAATTTTTTAAATTCGCCATACCCTTCTTTTTCCAAGTCGTTACGTGGCACAAAGCGCAGTGCTGCAGAATTAATACAGTAACGCAACCCGCCACTTTCCCGTGGTCCATCTGTAAATACATGACCTAAATGGGAATCGGCTTCTTTTGAACGAACTTCTGTCCGGCGCATACCGTGACTCGCATCAAATTCTTCCGCGATTTCTGTTGCATCAATTGGTTTTGTAAAACTTGGCCAACCACAACCAGCATCATATTGATCTTTAGAAGAAAAAAGTGGTTTTCCAGACACAATATCCACGTATATCCCATCACCAAAATGATTGTAAAATTCATTTTCAAATGGACGCTCCGTTGCATTTTCTTGCGTCACTTTATATTGTAAGTCCGTTAGTTCGCTTAGTCTCGCTTGTTTTTTCTCATTATCCATACATATCATCCTTTCCAGTGTGACTGAATAAATTGATCGCGACCAGATGCATTACGATAACCTTTATAATGGCGCGCATCTTTTTTATAAAAATCTTGATGGTAGTCCTCTGCTGGATAAAAAGTTTCAGCCGGTACAATTTCTGTTACAATCGGTTTTTTAAAACGACCACTTTTTTCTAAAGCAAGTTTTGATTTTTCAGCAATTTCCTTTTGTTTGGCGTTATGGTAGAAAATGGCTGGTCGGTAAGAATCACCGCGGTCAACAAATTGCCCTGTCGCATCAGTTGGATCCGTTTGTTGCCAGTAAACCTCGACTAATTTTTCATAAGGAAAAACTTCTGGATCAAACGTAATTTCAACCGCTTCCGCATGACCTGTCTTACCGCCACAAACTTCCTCATACGTTGGATTTTCGGTATGACCACCTGTGTACCCAGATACAACCTTCAAAATACCAGGTTGTGTGTCAAAAGGCTTCACCATACACCAGAAGCACCCTCCAGCAAATGTCGCTTTTTCTAACTGTTTTTCTGTCATTTTTGTCACCTTCCTACCAAAATAACTACTTTACCGGTACTAAAAGTGTAAACGAAATATCATCTTTCTTCAAATTTAGTGCATCGACACGAACTTTTGTATCTCCTTTTAATTTTAGACGATCGAGCGCAAGATAAATCGTTTTATCTTTTGGAATCACCGTCACCCAGTCTGGGAAACTATATTCCTTGTTCACAAAACTCATGACAGAAGAGACAGGAAGCGGCAGCGCGCCAACTGACATACTTTTAAGCGTAAGTAGTACATTTCCATCATCTACTACTTTTGGGGAAAAATTAAGTGTGAGCTGAATCGGTTCGTTAAACAGTTCCGCCTCCGCTTGGAAAGTTACCGTATTTCCAACATAAACGTCATAGCCAATATCCTCATCTTTTGTAAAATCATCAATATATGTTGCAATTAATTTATTTAAATCAGCCTTTGTTGTACTCGTTTGAAATTCAACATTCTTTTTATTGCTAATTAAAGCTGGCCCACCAGATTCAGTAGGACTTAAAACGAAAATCGATAAATAAATCCAAATGAAAAATCCGCCAATAAAAACTAATAGCGTAAGACAAATGATTTTCCAATAATTTATTTGCCTGACTAAATCCGCTTTCGTTTCTTTTTTTCGCTTGCTCCGCTCCAAACCAATCACCTTTCTTATTTTGGAATTTCCCCGTCTTGTATCGCTTGATTTATATTTTCATAAAGCTCTGCCGCCATTTTTTCATACCCTTTATGATTCGGATGGAAATAATCACCTGAAAGGAGCGGATTTGGCTTATCTATATTTTTCTTTTCACGATTTTCGATTGTATTCGCCACTGGAACAAATGTGATGCCAGGTTCGCTTGCTACTATTTTTTCAGACCCTTTATTCCAGCTCGAAATAATCGTATCCAGCTCTTTAATTTGACTGAAATACGTCGTATACGGGTTATAAATACCTACTAAATAGACGGGTGCATCTGGGTTTAACGTACGGATTTCTGAAAAAAGGGTGACTAATTGCTTCTGGAATTTCTTTTCTGCTTTTGTAAAATCACTAACTTGTGCTTCAAGTAAGCGAGACTTGAGGATTTTCATTACATCATTACCCCCGATTGTAATCGTTATGACGTTCGCCTTTTTTAAATCGGAGCGAAAATCCTCGTTTTCATCCAAACGTTTTAAAAGCTGGTCAATACGATTGCCTGAAACGCCGTAATTATAGGTTTTCACATTTCTGACATCCTCATTCTGTTTCAGTTCTCGCTCTAAAATCCCGACATAGCCACCGTTTTTTTCTTCATCGCCAATTCCCTCTGTCAAGGAATCGCCCATCGCAAGCAATTTAATCGGTGTTTGTTCCGCAATCCTTTTTTGCTCCATGTAATTTTTAAAATAAAATCCGCCTAAAGTCCCCGCAATGATGATAAACACGGTGACTAAAAGCCAAATCCATTTTTTCTTCATCTGTTTCCTTCACTCGCTTCATTCAGTATAGTACATAACCGCAAAAGCACCGTTTCCCGCGTGTGTTGACACAACTGGGTCGGCATTAAAAATCGGCATTTTTTTGAGCTGTAACATTTCCATCGCCTGTGCTTTAAATTCCTCAGCCATTTTCAGACCGTTTGCGTGTTCAATATCTAACGCAACAATTTTTTTCGATTCCGTTTTCACCACGTCAAATAAGTAGGACATGATTTTTTTGTTGCTTCGTAATTTGGCTTCTTCTTCCAACTGACCATTTTTCAAACGGGCAATCAATTTAATGTTTAATAAACTACCTAAAATTCCTTGCACTTTCCCAACACGTCCACCTTTAATTAGGTTTTCAAGCGTAACAACGACAATATAAAGTTTCGTTTTTGAACGGATTTCCGTCAAACGTTCTGTAATTTCTTGAACAGAAGAATTCCCTTCTTTTGCAAGTCTAGCGGCCTCAAGTACTTGGAAAGCTTGACCTCTTGCGATATAATCCGTATCGACAACCGTGACATTTCCGTTAACCATCTCGGCAGCTTGCCTAGCAGTATTCACTGTTCCACTTAATTTCTCCGTTAAATGGATGGATAAAACATCATAACCTTCATCAATATATTTTTCATACATCCGAACGAAACTGCCAATTGCAGGTTGAGAAGATTTTGGTAAACTTTTTGACGAGCTCATTAAATCCATAAAAGATTCCGGTGTTAAATCGGTTAGCGGATTATATATTTTCCCATCAACCTCCACAGACAATGGTAAAACCGCAATCCCCCACTCATTTTGTTCCTCCACCGAAATACATGCTGTCGAGTCCGTAATAATTTTTATTTTCCTCATAAGTGTCATCACATCCAATTTTCGCTTGATACTCCTTATTATAACGTTCAATTGGTCATTAGGATAGTCATATTAGTAAAATCTCAGAAAACTCTTTTCATTCTAACATTTTTGCCGTAAGATAAAGTTATTACAAAAGAAAAGTTTGGTGATAAAATGAACACAATTTCCTATAATTTTAAAGAAGAGCTCGCAAATGCCATCACACATGGTCTTGGTTTCTTACTCAGCATACCAGCTTTTATTTTACTCGTCTTATACGGGGCAACAAAAAGCGACCCCCTTTACTTAACTAGTTTTCTCATTTACGGTATCTCACTTATGATTCTCTACCTTTGCTCCACACTACTTCACAGCTTTAAGCCATGCAAAGCGCGTAAAATCTTCAACATTATGGATCACGCATCCATTTACTTACTCATCGCAGGCACTTACACACCGTTTGGCCTAATCACTCTTCAAGGCACACTTGGTTGGACGCTTTTCGGCATTATATGGGGACTTGTACTTCTTGGAATTACGTATAAAATCTTTTTCTTGGAAAAATGGCGGGTACTTTCAACCATCGTTTATGTCGTCATGGGGTGGCTCGTTTTAGTCGGTATCAAACCGCTTTATTCCGGCCTTACAGCAACCGGTTTTTGGTTACTTGCAACCGGCGGTATTATGTTTACAATTGGCGCTGTGCTTTACAGCTTTCCAAAAATCCCGTACATGCACGCAATTTGGCACCTTTTTGTCATCGCCGGCACAACCTTTATGTATTTCTGCGTTTTATTTTATGTTTAAAAAAATGACCTCCACCCTTTAAACAGATATAAAAAAACCTCTCGCTAATTAGATTAACGGAGGTTTTTTTGTTACAAAGCTTTTAAAGCTTTAATGGTTTGCTTAAAAGCAACATTTGCTGCTTTGCTCCATTTTCCTTGGACTGAGTTAGAAAAAGAATCTAAATATTTCTCACTCGCCCTCGTAATATTTTGTACGGCACTTTTCTCCATTTCTTTAACTACTTGTTTTCTTGTTTCAGAAGTAGATTTATTATGAGAGGCAGTAAAAAAACGAATTAATGTTTCCTCAGCCTTCTTTTTTACTTCCTCTAATCCATTTGCTACACTATTCATTACGAATTTTCACCCATTTCTCTCTTAGCAAGTAATAATTCCTCTTCATAACGTATTTTTTCTTTATGATAGTCGAAAGTTGTTCTCTCTATTTTTTCTTCTAATTTCATCCGCATACTGCTTTATAAAAAAGTGACCTTCTTCATGTGCCTGCACGATAATGGAGTAGCCCTTTCCTACTGGCGGTATTCTTTCTAAATCATAGCGAGACGTCACATATCTCAGACGGTCAGCCAAATCATCGAGTCCTTTTTTAAACTGCTTACTTTGAAAATCAATTTCTTCCAAGTGCATTTCGTACTTTTTTCGTTCCCTCGTAAAGCTTTGTTCCATTTCTTCTAAACATCTTTGGATAGCAAAATTCATCTTATGCACTTCCAATCTGCCGCGCTAATTCATTATCTTGTTGCAACTGTTCAGCAATCGCTTCTTTAATATTATTCAATAACTCATCATATTCTTTTTCAATCGCTTTAAGTTTTGCAACTTTTTTATCATATTTAGCAATTGGTTTAGTTCGAAAACTAGCCTCCGTAGCCCCGCCACTTGCCAACGCATCTAATATTTCTGATTCTGAAAGTGATACCCCAATTGTTCGAGCATCTTTCAAAGTATCTCGCCACAATTCATCCGCATTATCTATGGCTTTTTTATAAGTCTGCTGTAGTTCGTTCATCTCATATTGAATCGTCATTTTCATTCCTTGCGTTATCGCAAGCGCTTCAGCAGCATCTAAAAAGATTTTTTCGGCCCCTGACAAATTCCCACCACTTTTAGCAAATATCTTTTTTAATTCAGCTAGCCCACTTAGCTTTTCCTTTGTATTATTTTTGGCCAAAGCCGCATAGCCTTTTGCATCCGTTAACACATTGCCATCCTTATCATACTGATAACCACCCCACATGTGTTGAGCACCTACATTGTCTGCTTTTTTTGAATCCACTAAAATAAGTTGTCCGACAGTTTCTTGATTAACACCATATCCTATAGGAATAATGTCTTTAGAATCGATATAATTATTGATAATCCCTAATTTATTTAGTGCCGCAACCGCTTCCTTTTGTTTGCTGTTTAGTGTAGAATACACATTTGGTCCCTGATACAAATAAGCGCCTCCAATATGGCTAATCTGTTCTTCACTTAAATCAGCCAGAGCATATTGTCCGTTCATCGAACCTAGCGAGTGTGCATAAACATAGATTTTAGCATTCGGATATGTCCGAATAGCTTCTTTTAGCGTATCCGCAGAAGAAATAAGCTGTGGAGTTGTTGGAGCTCCTCCTCCATTAATAATAGCAGTCCCCATGATTAAATCATTTCCTAACCAATCCTGAATAACATCTAGAGGGCTTTGGTTTATTTTATTGATTTCCGTAGAACCTCGATAGAGAATGGTTACTTCTTTTACATTTGCTCGCTCCGATGCAGGTGCTGTTGGAAGTGTCCCTTTTTCTGTGACAACATAGGATTGCTCGCCAGAGGATTTTTTATCATTTACTTGGGAAACCTTACCTATAGTTTGCTTATTTCCACCTATAGTAACTTCTTCATTTACCTTATAATTCTCATATTCTTGCCTAGCTATCTGCTCTTTTTGCTTGTCAGTGTATCGCACTTCATTCACCGCCCTAATTCCTTAGATAATTGGGAAGATATTCCCCCTCCGGTTTCCTCTAAAGTACCGCTGTTACTATCTTTATTCAAAGTCACTTTCACATACAGCTCTTCATTATTGTTGACTAGCAATTTTACCATTATTCCCCCCATAGGATTATGCTCGACACTATCAACATCTATTTTATAAGTTTTAATAACACCATCTGACGTTAACGCTTTAGGATCTAAATTCTTCAATCCTTTTTCAAAAACCTCTTTAGCTTCATCGCTGTATACAACCTCATTCATTTCTTCATCCAACTTTTTATTATCCATATATATCTTCCCTCCTACAATAGCCACTGCTGCAATTATGATAACAATAATTGAAATAAATATAACCCTTCCCTTTTTCATATTATTCCCCCACCTTTTTCTCTCTATCGAAAATCATCCTTCATATTATACGATAAAGAGCGCTTTTTTAACTTCAAACTCTCATTTAGAAGTTACAACAATTTTTTGATTATCGCGCGCACTTGTTCTCTAACTTTTAGTACAATCCTATGATTATATAGGATTGTCTTGTTTGCCCAAACATGGAACTTTTTATGTATTGTTTTCTTTTATTTTTTAATTTAACATGACCATGGAACTTTATCCGTGAATATTATATTATTTTTATTTGTAATATGAAAACTATCCATTTTTAAATTTGTTTCTATTTTCTGCTTCTACTTAGGCAGATACTTTTACAAAAAATAGCCGATTTCTTTTCACGCGATTCATAATATAAAAAAGGCGATTTATTGTTAGCATTTACAGCAATTATCCGAAAAACGAACAGTTTATAAGTCTTTCAACACCCTATTCGTATTTATAAATACCATATCAACCACTCTGCTCCATTTCTCTTGAACCAAGTAAGCATTCGTTACAATATAAGTTTGTTCTCCAGTTGCCTTATTATCAATTACTTGTGATACAATGCCTAAACTTTTACGAGGTTGCCCATCCTCATTATCAATTGTGATTTCTTCGCCTTCATTCCAATTTTTATATTCTTGCTTAGCAATGTTTACTCTATCAACGTCACTATAGGATTTACTCACTGCTCTCACCTCGTCTACCTAATTTTTCAGATAGTTTTTCAGATAAGCCAACGCCTCCAGCGCGCAACTCCCCATTATATTTATCAATGTCAAAATTAGCAGTTAAATCACTATCTCCATTTATCTTAAGAATTACATTTATTCCACCCATTGGGTTATGTTCAATACTGTCATTATTAATTTCATACTTCTTGATAATCCCTTGATTAGTTAAAGCTTTATTATCAAAACTTTTCAGGTTTTTTTCAAAAACCTCTTTAGCCTCATCGCTGTATACAACCTCATTCATTTCTTCATCCAACTTTTTATTATCCATATATATCTTTCCTCCTACAATAGCCACTGCTGCAATTATGATGACGATAATTGAAATAAATATAACCCTTCCCTTTTTCATCACATTCCTCCGTTTAGTTTTCTCTATATTGGAAATACCTTTATAGTATACTATGAACTTCACATGTTTGAAAGTACAGGCGATGATTGTTTTCAAATGTTTTTCGCCGCACAGTCTTTAGCTTTGTTCATGGACAGTTTGTGAAGTTTCTTTACTAGTTAACATAAGCAAAATAGGCTGTGTATTCGTTTTCAATTAAAACAAATACACAGCCTATTAAAAATCTAAACATATAACTTTTATTTAATTTGCTTTAATAAAAGTTGCGCATTAATGGCCACAATAATCGTACTTAGCGACATAATCGCCGCACTAATTGCTGGTGGTAGTATAAACGGGTATAACACGCCTGCCGCAATTGGAATGGCAATCACATTGTAGAGCGTTGCCCATGCTAGATTTTGCATCATTTTGCGCTTGGTTAACTTACCCCAATGAATGACTTTAAACACGTCTTCTGGATTGTTTTGGATTAAAATAATATCAGCAGCTTCATTCGCGACTTCCGTTCCGCTGCCAATCGCAATTCCAACGTTTGCCGTTGCTAGTGCAGGCGCATCATTGACCCCGTCGCCGACCATGGCCACGTATTCCCCTTTTTCTTGTAAATCCGTTAAAATTTGGAGTTTTTCCTCAGGTTGAAGTTCTGCAAAATAACCGTCTAAACCAAGCTCCTCGCTTACATGTTTTGCAACTGCTTGATTATCTCCAGTAGCCATAAAAACATGAATGCCATTTTCTTGTAAATCTTTCACAGCTTGCTTTGATTCTTGCCGAACCTCATCGGCAAGCTCGACTTGCCCTGCTAGAGCGCCATCGACAACTAAATAGACTACCGTCCGTGCAGCAACATCTTCCGTTTCAGGAGCTAACAAACCAAAATCTGCCAAAGCCTTTGGACTAAGGACCGCGTTTTTTTCACCGCCAATGAAACCACTCACCCCTTTTGCAGTTAAAGCTTCAAAATCAGTGACCTCATGCTTTTGCACCGCGTGTTCTTTACCGTAATTTGTAATCGCGTTTGCAATTGGGTGTTCTGAAAACTGCTCGAGGGAAACAACGCGCTGAAGGACATCTTCCCCCGTAAAATCATCATGAAAACTTTCCACCCGAACGACCGTAAAATTCCCTACCGTCAGTGTACCCGTTTTATCAAAAACAACGGTCGTCATTTTGCTACTATTTTCAAATGCAGTCCGGTTTCGGATTAAGACACCATTCGCTGCAACTCGCGAAATTGAATTAGAGGCGACAAGTGGAATTGCAAGTCCAAGAGCGTGCGGACAAGCAATAACCATAACGCCGACCATCATCATAATAGCAAATGAAGCTTCCATTCCTAAAGAAAGCCAAACAATCAAGGTTGTAAATCCCGCGACAAGTGAAATGTAGGTAAGCCACTTAGCAGCTCGGTCTGCTAGATTTTGCGTTTTTGATTTTGCATTTTGTGCTTTTTGAACAATATCAATGACCGTCTGTAAATATGACTCTTCTCCGACTCCCGTAACACGAAGGGTTATCGTGCCACTTCCATTAATTGATCCGCCAATAACCTGCTCCCCTACTTGGCGCTTTACTGGCCTTGATTCCCCTGTTAGCATGGACTCATCAATGTGCGTGCTGCCACTTTCGATTTCGCCATCAGTTGGAATTTTATCATTTGCACGTACAAGCACTCTGTCACCTGGCCGTATAGCACTTATCTCTACTTCCACCTGTTTGCCGTCCACCAATTGAATTGCCTTTTTCGGCAAAAGTCCTGCAAGAGCTTCAAGCGCTTTTGACGCTCCCATAATGGAACGCATTTCAAGCCAGTGGCCAAGTAGCATGATTGAAATCAGTGTCCCCAATTCCCAGAAAAAATCCATACCATGAAAGCCAAAAACCGTTGCTACACTGTAAAAATAAGCAACTGAAATGGCGACACTAATTAAACTCATCATGCCAATTGCATGGTCCTTCACTTCCGAAATGGCTCCTTTTAAAAACGGTAAACCACAGTAAAAATACAAAATTGATGCGAGAATAAGCTGTACAAATTCCGTTCCCGGGAAGGTAAATTGATAGCCAAAAATATCCTGCACAGCGGCTGATGTCACAACAAGCGGAACCGTTAAAAAAAGCGAAATAATAAATTTTTTCTTAAAGTCCCCCGTATGATGCCCTGCATGCTTATCATGCATATGCTCCGAATCTTCTTGATGCAAATCATGGTGATGATTTTGTTCCTTCTCCATTAATCACACCTTCTTCACAAGATTTTTCAGACTGATAGGCTTTATTCCACAAAAATCTAAAATTTTTCACAATCTGATTTTTCATCACTATTGTAACATCAATTTGTGAAAAATTCCTAAAAAGACTCTGTACAACAAAAGCGCACGGAGTCTAAATGAATTCCGTGCGCTTTTATTAAAGTGCGTTTAGTAAATCAAATTGCGCCTGATATAAATTATAGTAATAGCCTTTTTGTGCCATAAGTTCATCATGGCTGCCTGCTTCTTGCACAAGTCCGTTATCAATATAGAAAATTCGCGAACTATTTTTAATTGTTGAAATCCGGTGCGCAATAATAAATGAAGTCCGCCCTTCTAGGAGCCGTTCAAGCCCCTCTTGTAATAAAATTTCTGTTTTTGTATCAATGCTTGAAGTTGCCTCATCTAAAATTAAAATTTTGGGATCCGCCAGTAGCGTCCGCGCAAATGAAATGAGCTGCCTTTGCCCAGCCGAAAGCGTACTCCCACGCTCTTTAACCTCCGTATGGTACCCGTCCTTTAAATCCTTAATGAAATCATGTGCCCGAACAATTTTCGCCGCCCGAATAACTTCTTCTTCCGTTGCATCTAGCTTCCCGTAACGAATATTCTCAATAATCGTCCCGGAAAAAATAAAGGTGTCTTGCAGCATCACACCCATTTGACTGCGCAACGAATGAAGTGTCACATCGCGAATATTTTGCCCGTCCACAGCAATTTCCCCTTCATTCACATCATAAAACCGACTTAGCAAATTGATAACCGTTGTTTTCCCTGCCCCCGTTGGACCGACAAGCGCAATCGATTCGCCTGCTTTCACATGAAAATCAATTCCTTTAAGAATATCATGATTTTCCTCATAGCGGAAAAAGACTTTATTAAAATCTACATTTCCTTTAATCGGGCGCATTTTTTTCGCATGCGGTAAATCTTGAATATCTGGTTTCACATCGAGTGTTTCAAAAATTCGCTCAAGATAAGTTGTTGCTGTAATTAGTGCATTATAGAAATTCCCAATATTAATAACTGGATTCCAAAAATTCCCCACATAACCAACAAAAGCAATTAATGTTCCCGTTGAAACATCTACACCAAGCCCTCTAATACCAACAAAGTAAATTAAACAAGTGGTCATAACGGCAATATTTTGTACACCCGGCCAAAGTAAAAATTGGATTTTGACAGCTTTCATCCATGACTCTCGGTAGGCATCACTTACATCGCTAAAAATTTCAAAATTCTTTTCCTCACGTGCAAAACTTTGTGTTACCTTGATGCCTGCGATACTTTCATGAATATATGCATTCATATTTGATGTTTTATTGCTTAAAACTTGGTAGGCCTTACGCTGCGCCGTTTTGATGACTAATACAATTACAAGTAAAACAGGTACTAGCGCCAAACTATAAAGCGTCAAAACAGGATCAATAGCGAACATAAAACCAAGCGTTACAATAACACTCAAAATATCTGAAATGAGGTTAATTAATCCATTCGATAATAAGTCACTTAACATATTGATATAATTGACAACCCGAATTAAAATCTTACCGTGCGGGCGACTATCAAAATAAGAAAATGGTAATTTTTGCAAATGGCTAAAAATCGCTGTCCGCATATCTTTTAAAATGTCTTGTCCAATAACCGTGATAGAATAAATTCGGTAACGCATACATAAACCAGTCACAACGACCGAAAGAATGAAAATGACAGCAATCCAAAAAAGTTGTGTATAGTCTTGGTTTGGAATCGTATCATCAATAACAATTTTAGTTAAATAAGGCCCCGCCATCTGGGCAACATTAGCAAGCAAAATAACAAACAGCGTCAAATAAATCGGCTTCTGATACGGTTTAATATAGACGAAAATTCGTTTTAAGTGCGCCGCATTGAAGCCCTCTTCTAGTTCCTCATCAACATCAAATTTATTCCGTGCCATCATCATTCACCTCCGTTCCAAGTTGCTTATGATAAATTTCATAGTAATAGCCCTGTTTCTCAAGTAAATCTTTGTGGTTTCCGCGCTCAATCACTTCTCCCTTACGGAGAATCAAAATTTCATCTGCGTCTTTTACCGAAGAAATCCGGTGCGCAATAATAAACGTTGTCGTCTTATGTGTTACTTTTTTTAGCTCATCTTGAATTTTCACTTCCGTCTCCATATCAACTGCAGAAGTCGTATCATCCAAAATCAAAATCGACGGTTGTTTTAACAAGGCTCGTGCAAGTGAAATCCGTTGTTTTTGCCCACCAGACAAACCGACACCACGCTCACCGACAATTGTGTCATAACTTTCTGGCATCGTTTCGATAAAATGATCGGCATCAGCAATTCGCGCCATGCGCCGAATATCTTCTAGTGAAGCGTCTGGTGCACCAAAAGCAATATTCCCCTCAATCGTATCTGAAAAGAGGAAAATATCTTGCATCACTGTTGCAATATGCTGTCTAAGCTCACGCACATGCCATTGTTTTGCATCAACGCCATCAATTAGCACCTGCCCAGAAGTTGGGTCATAAAAGCGGCAAATTAAATTAACAAGCGTTGACTTCCCTGCCCCTGTCTCACCTAAAATAGCAATCGTTTGCCCAGGTTTAGTCTGAAAAGAAACATTTTTTAATACCTCGGTTGTCGGGTCATCTTCAAAATGGAACGAAACATTTTTGAACTCTACATACCCTTCAATTGTATGTGGCAATTTTTCAGCACGTAACGGAATTTTCGCTTCTGCTTTTAGCATATCTCGGATTTTAAAAGAAGAAGCAATAAAACGCTGTGCATCATTAATTAACCAGCCACTCATTCGCATCGGACCATTTAGCATCCATAAAAATCCGTTAAAAGCTACTAAATCACCAAGTGACATTTGTCCCTTCATGACTAAATATCCACCTAAAATCAGTGTTATAATCGTGAGCATGCCGGCTAATGAATCAAGTATTGGTAAATATTTTTTAGAGACTTCAGCAGAATCCAAATTACGTTTTTTAAAGTCAAGATTGTGCTTGTGAAACTTTTGCATTTCGTAATCTTCCCGCGCAAAAGCCTTTACAACGCGATTTCCACTAATATTTTCTTCCACCATGGAATTAAGACGCGAAAAACTCTCCCTAATTTCATAAAAAGCAGGTTGTGCCTTTTTTGACATCATGATTGTCAGAATTCCGATAAATGGGGTTAAAAGTACGAGTGTAAGCGTAAGTTTCCAGTCGATTGTTAGCATAATACCGATTGCAAAAATAAACAGGAGGAGGTTTTCTAAAATATTATACACAACCCAAGAAACGAAATGACGTATTGCGTCTGTATCCCCTGTCATTCGTGCCATAATATCCCCAACGCGAGTGTGGTTAAAGAAATCAAAATCAAGTGCTTGCAGTTTTTGGTAAAGATCTTCGCGTATTTGGTATAAGCCATTTTGTCCAATCCGTTCAAACATAATTTGGTACGTATAACGAAAAATGGTTCGAATAAAAGTGCTTATTAACATAATAAGCAGAATGGGAATAAGTAAAGATGTCTTCTGCTGATAGACGACCAAATCAATCAACTTACCACCAAGCAATGGATAAAGAACGCTGATGAGCGAAGCAAGAAGGATAAGAATAAAAGCAAGTAACAGGCGAGTGCGATAAGGTCTCACGTAGGTCCAAATCCATTTTAAGCTGTCCAAGTGTGTCACATCCTTTTGAATTAATATACAAGTACTTAGTTTACACCGATTTTATTAAAAAAGAATGGTTAATCTTTCCCATAATGATGGACTATATTATATAATTAAAATGAGGCGTGTAAGCGTTTGAATCCAAAGGGGGAAATACGATGCTCAAAATCGATACCAACACGTTTAATCCGCAAATTTTATATGTGGGCGATTGTTATACAAATGAGCCACGGATTGGCGAGAATCATCATCATGATTTTATCGAGTTTTCCATTATTTATGACGGACAGGTAAAATATAATATTGAAGGACGTGAAGTTCTTTTAAAGCGTGGCGATATGCTCATTTTAAACCCAGGTATTCATCATTTTGATATTGCTGAAATCGGTATGCAAAATATTCAAATTCACATTGGTTTTCGCAATTTTTCTTTAGCTGGCTTTCCGCGTAATACTTTTCCTTTTAAAGAAACTGTTTTACGAAAAAGCCAAACAAGCTCAAAAATTTTAGCCATTTGCGAGGAAATTCTTCGAGAAAAATCCGAAGAAAGTCCTGGTTATGATTTGCTACTGAAAACGTATGTCATGCAACTCATCATTCAAATTTTACGTGAAGCAGAGCCCGAACAAATTCAAACAAGTGGTTTAAAACTGTCCATGGAAGAACTTGAAAAGCAACAAATTGTTAATGAAATTATTCATTACATGGAAAAACATCATACTGAGGATGTCTCCTTGTCACGACTCTCTGAAACAATGTACATTAGTCCTGCCTACATTTCTCGTGTCTTTAAAGAGGAGACGGGTGACTCACCTATTCACTATCTCATTAAAATACGGCTTGAAAAAGCCTATTTGCTACTCAAAGACGGTCGCCTAACCGTTAAAGAAGCTGCCAAACTGGTGGGCTATAATGATGCCTACTATTTTAGTAAACTCTTCAAAAAACATTACGGTTTCCCGCCGTCCCGCATAAGTTAATAAAATAAGACCGCAAACAAAGATAAAGCTCTGATTAAAGCCGAGTACCAATTTGGAGGTCGTAAAGAGGAAGCTGCCAGTCTGGCAGCCTCCTCTTTTTAAAAATTTTAATTGACTTCTATTTTATTTCATTGTATTCTTAATACCAATAATTCTTATCGGAATTATAAACTTTAAAAAGGGGGCTTTTTATTTGAACACTTTTTTAGTCATAATTAATTTAATCGTGGCACTTGCCATTATCGGACTTTTCATTTTTTTACAAAAGCGTCATGTTTCATTTTCAAAAAGGGTTTTACTCGCACTTTTCGTCGGTATTTTAGCCGGATTTATATTACAGTGGATTTATGGCATGTCAAGCAGTGTCACAAAAGAAACAACTGACTGGTTAGGAATAGTTGGCGGCGGTTATGTCAAATTCCTACAAATGATTGCCATCCCACTTATTTTTGTATCTATTGTCACAGCTTTTACAAGACTCGAACTCAAAACAAATATCGCTAAAATAGGCGTTTGGATTATTGGAACGCTTATTGTGACAGCGGCAATTGCTGCTGTTGTCGGCATTGCTTCTGCCCTCCTCTTCCATCTAAACGCCGACAACATCTCACAAGGTGCGGTAGAAGTTGCACGCGGCAAGGAGCTTCAGGACCGGTTCACAGAAATTGGTGATCTTACTTTACCACAAAAAATCTTAGAGTTGTTACCTGCTAATCCGTTCCTCGATATGACTGGCGCTAGAGCTACATCAACCATTGCAGTTGTCATCTTCTCTGCTTTTATTGGTATCGCCTATCTCGGTGTAAGACGCAAGCAGCCGAAAGAGGCTGAAATATTTTCGCGTGGTGTTGACGCAATCTTCGCCATCGTTCTTCGTATCGTGAAATTAATTCTTCGTCTAACTCCGTACGGCGTTTTCGCAATTATGACGAGCACTGTGGCGACAAGCGATGCAAACGCCATACTAAAACTAGGAAACTTTGTCATTGCCTCTTACGTCGCACTCATCACGATGTTTATCATTCACCTATTAATCGTTGCAATTGCAGGGGTCAACCCAATCACTTATGTAAAAAAATCACTCCCCGTTTTAACTTTCGCTTTTACTTCCAGAACGAGCGCGGGAGCCTTACCTCTCAATATTGAAACACAACGCAAACTAGGTGTGCCGTCAGGAATTGCCAATTTTGCGGCATCATTTGGGCTTTCGATTGGTCAAAACGGTTGTGCAGCCATTTATCCTGCCATGCTTGCCATTATGATTGCCCCAACAGTTGGCATTGATCCTACTTCGATTAGCTTTATTCTAACAGTGGTTGGGATTGTAGCCATTAGCTCGTTTGGTGTAGCAGGTGTCGGCGGTGGCGCAACATTTGCTGCTATCATCGTTTTATCCGCCTTAAACCTACCTGTTGGACTTGCTGGCGTTTTAATTTCGATTGAACCACTTATTGATATGGGACGTACAGCGCTTAATGTTAGCGATAGCATGGTGTCTGGTATTGTTACAAGCCGCGCCACATCTTCCCTTGAGAAAGAACAAGAAACAGAAGAACTAGCTGTTTAATTCATACTAAAAAGAGCCAAAACTAGGCTATACACCATTTTTAAATAATGGACTTCGCTTAGTTTCTGGCTCTTTTTATAATACTTTTTAACTTTTTGATAATTTCTTTAATCTTTTTCGAAAAATAATTTCAACACGATTTCCCGGGATAGATTCAATTAAAGCAATTCCCGTTATCTTTCCTTTAATTGGTGAAAGATGCACCCCGTACCGGTAAACGCCTATTATTTTTTCGGCATGTAAATGACTCGAAATGGTCGTATGCGGCGTCCATCTGCCTGGCAAATAATGTGAAGTTGGATTGCGGTTATAATCGTCAAATAAAAGATGATGTTTTTCATGTAAGGATAGCAGTTCTTTCGTTACGGTTGGCGCTAGAAAAACAACGCCAGACTTCAAAAACGTTCCTACCGCATTAAATTCCACCCCTACTTCATATTGGCTTTTATAAAAATGCACCAGTTTATTGACAAATTGTTGATGCCGAATATTGTCGTACGTAGCAATTGTAATGTGTGGCATTCGGTGGCGCATGTCATCCACATAATTTGATAAGCCACGCCGTTTCAACTCAAACCAAATATCCTTGATTTCTCGTTCCGTATTTTCATCAAAAAGTGCAATTACCGCATACATAACACCACCTCCGCATGCTTTTTACCAGTTTTCCCCGTCCAACTTAGACTAAACGTTCACCTTCTCTTTCTCCAATCCAAATTCCTCATAAAAATCACGTTTCGTCTCTAAAAAATAACGTAAATCATTCATAAATTGAAATAAAATAGCACGATTTTCAAATTCTTCCCGCGAATTAGGTAGCTCACTTTTTCGAAAAGCGCGAACAAGATTTGTGATTTCTTCAACGAGCACATCAGCTGGGTTATCTTCCGCAAGCTCAAGCGCTGTTTTTTCCGTCAAACGAGCCAAAATTTTGCTATGCTCCGTATTCCCTTTAAACGCCGCAAGATGTCGCTTCATTTGCGTCAAAACACGATATTGAACAAGGCGCATATCAACATATTGCACATAATAATGCACTTCTTTTAAAAAATAATTGTCCACATTTCGCGTAGCACCTGCTTGCATGGCTAGAAGGGACGTTTTAAGTTCCCGAAAACGAACATCTCCGTCTACATAGGGTAATTCATTTTTTAAACTTTGCGACATTGCAAATAAAATTTGCCGCATGAGAGCCTCAATTTTTTGCTGCTCTTGTTTTAATTTTACATCCAGTTTAGGCATATAAAGATTTAATAGTATTGCTATCCCAGCCCCTACCGCCATAAGCGCCATTTCATTCACAAACCAGAAAAGTGCCAATGATTGCTCCACTAAAATATGCGTGACAAGCACCGAACTAACAACGATGCCATCGGTTACTTTAAGCCTGACAGCTAGCGGAATGAAGATGAGTAAATATAAGCCAAAACTAATGGCATTAAATCCTATTAGAAGGAATAAAATAGCTGAAATCGTTAGCGCAATTACAGTCGAGTATACACGTTGAATGGCAAGTTGCATGGATCCCTTCTTTGTATTTTGAACACTTAAAATCGTAATAACTCCTGCTGAAACAGCGTATTCTAATCCAATCCACTGTGCAAGTATGATGGCAACTGTTGCCCCAATCGCTGTTTTTAACGTCCGCATTCCAATTCGCATGCGTCATCCTCCTCTTTTCACATCATTTATCATAGCATGAAAACAAAAAATCTTGAAGAATTCTCTTCAAGATTTTTTAAACTTTAAAGGGGGACACGTAAAGAATCAAAACGTTCAAAAAATGGCTTGAGTGCATCAAGCATAAGTGTTATGCCACCTGCTTCATCAGCTTCCAAATTAAATGGCATGACTGGTTCATGTAAGCTCATTCTTAAGAGGAACCATCCTGTTCCAAACTTGCCATTTGTTTTCACGCGAATGCCTTCAAAGTTTTCACGTTCAAGTTCAAATTCAGGAACTTGTTTGACAAACTCCTCAAACTCCCGCAGAATGTTTTGCCCGTATGCTTTAAAATCGGGTTCCGTAATTTGAATACGAATTTCCTGGCTTTCTTTTGGCTGTTTTAGATCTGTAATTAGCGTCATTAAGTCTTGCCCTTTTTTTCTAAGGCCAGCGTATTCCATTAAAATGCGTGCAACTAAATAGGCGCCGTCATCTAAAAAGTAGTTTTCCTTTAAAGCAGCATGCCCGCTTACCTCGATTGCAATTTCAGACGGGACTTTCGCTTCATTTAAACGAATGGCCTCACCAATCACATTACGGTAGCCACGTTTAAAGCGGTGCTGTTTGCCAGAATGCGACTCGATGAATGTTCTTAAGTGGTCAGACGTCGTGGAGTCCGTTACAACGGTTGTTCCCGGATGCTCTTTTAATAAAATGGCAGAAATGACGGCGATGAGTGCATTTCGATTCAAACTCTCTCCATTCCCGTCCATAATGGCTGCCCGGTCAACATCTGTATCAAAAATGACACCGAGATCTGCGTTGCTCGCTAAAACAGCCTTTTGCAAGCTCGCCATCGCTTCATCATTATCAGGATTTGGAATGTGGTTTGGAAAATGACCATCAGGATTTAAAAATTGACTCGCAGAAACATCGGCACCTAGTGGAGCTAAAACGCGCTCTGCGAAAAAGCCTCCTGCACCGTTTCCAGCATCCACCACTATTTTGCTACCTTCAAGCGGTTTTTCGCCAGCACCCACTTTTGTTTGAATCTTCCTCACTAAATCAGACGCATATAGGCTCATCAAATCAATATTTTCG
Organism: Listeria tempestatis; assembly: GCF_963575625.1. NCBI lineage: Bacteria > Bacillati > Bacillota > Bacilli > Caryophanales > Listeriaceae > Listeria > Listeria tempestatis. The sequence goes on along the minus strand of NZ_CAUYTK010000002.1, from coordinate 234,637 downwards.
ACCGAACCCGTTTGTTCTGTTTTGTAGGGCTCATTTGCTTGTTCCAATATATATGCAATATCTTCTTTTTCAGCGCCGCCTGTTTTAGTGAAAATTTTGATACCATTGTAAAAATAAGGAAGGTGACTCGCAGTAATCATAATGCCGCAGTCGGCGTCCGTTTCCTCGTACTGAGTCGCCATAAACATAGCGGGCGTTGTCGCAAGGTGTGCGTCCAAAACATGAAAACCATCTGTCTCAAGAACGGAAGTAAGCTGTGCCTTAATGCGCTCCGCAGATAAACGACTGTCATGCCCAATCGCTACTTTGATACGTCCTTTCAAACCTTTCTTTTTAGTAAGAAAAAGGGTAATGCCGCGTGCTATTTTTTGTATCGCTTCATCCGTCAAAGTCATATCATGCTCGTCCGTTTGAATCGCAATGCCACGAATATCAGAGCCATTTTGAAGTGCTAACCATTCAGTCATACGAAACCTCCTGTTTTCTTTTTATTATATAACAAGGATTGTCCTAATTTAAGTCCAAATTATGTTTTGCGCCAACCATCAATTTGTAATCAACGGTGATTTTTTGAGGTGTTTTTTGTAGTAGCATAGCTTTCTTCTCTTCCGTAATATGCCAGCCAAGCGGTGTCATTTCCATTAAATCCGCTAATTCAGCTCGGTCAAGGTTTCGCTCGTAGGTGATGCGTTCCTCGCGTAAAATCGTAAAAGTTTCCTTAAAGCGTTCACGCACACGCTCATTGGAATACGTGTTTTCCTCATAAAAAAAGGTACGTAATTCGGTTAAATAATTCGGTTCTGGTATCACTTTAATTAATAGTCCGTCATCTGTTAAAATTCGCGCAAATTCGTCATAGCTAGCTGGTGACAAAATATTCAATATGATATCGGTTTGTCCGGATTTTAGTGGGATATTAGCAAGGTCCGAAACGGCCCAGATAGCTTCTCCGTAGTCCTTTGCCGCCTGTCTCACTCCTTCTTTTGCAAGATCAAAACCAAATGCCTGGATTTTCTTTTCGCTTTCCGACAAAAGGTGTGCCAAGTGACTGCCCTCACCTGAACCCGCATCAACCATTTGAATTTCAACTTGAGGTAATTGATTGATGATAGCCGCAATTTTCGCCGTCATGCCGTCAAAAAATCCTGTTTCAATAAGCCGTTTGCGCGCCTCAAATAAACGCTTTTCATATTTCGTTTTCACTCCGTGTGGCAGTAAAAATAGATAGCCTGGTTTTGCAACATCAAACGCATGCCCTTGTTCGCATTTTAATGTAAGTGGCATAAAAAATTGACAAGGCGACTCACAAATTGGACAGCGAAATAAATGAGAGGCGGCAGAAATTCGTTCCGTACGCTGCTCGAGCTTCGATTTCATCATACCGTTTTTCTTTCATAAGTATAAAAACCAAATGTAACATTGCTTTTTTCATCTCGCACGCCATCTGTCTGGCTCACCAATTGGAATTTTGACCAGTCAAGTTCGGGGAAAGCTGTATCGGCGTCATAAGTCGCATTAATTTTTGTTACAATTAAACGATCTACTTCCTCTTGAAATAAGCGATAAATTTCCGCTCCGCCGCAAATAAAGATGGATTCCTTTGCCGAAAAATCTAAAATCGCTTGTTTATCATGCACTACTTCTGCGTCTGGCAACTGAAGTGTCATATCTCGAGATAAAACAAGATTTCGCCGGTTAGGAAGCGCCTTTCCAAGTGAATCATAGGTTTTACGCCCCATTACAACCGTATGACCACTCGTTTGTTCTTTAAAAAACTTCAAATCTGCAGGCAAATGCCACGGCATTTTGTTATCTTTACCAATATTGCCCATTTTATCTTGTGCCCAAATAAAAGAAATCATCGTCATCCTCCTCAAACAGAAATCGGTGCTTTAATCATCTTATGCGGGTCGTAGCCGCTAAGCGTAATATCCGCCACATCAAAATCAAAAATCGTGGCTGGTTTATCTGATAAAACAAGTTTCGGAAGCGGACGTGTATCACGCGACAACTGTTCTTTAACCTGTTCAATATGGTTATTATAAAGATGCGCATCCCCCATCGTATGAACGAATTCACCGACTGAAAGCCCTGTTTCACGTGCAATTAAATGCGTAAGGAGTGCATAACTCGCAATATTAAACGGTACACCTAAAAAGATATCCGCACTTCTTTGATAAAGCTGACAGGATAATTTTCCGTCCGCCACAAAAAACTGGAACAGCGTATGGCAAGGCGGCAAAGCCATATTCGGCACATCTTCTGGATTCCATGCGGATACAATTAGACGCCGCGAATTAGGATTTGTTTTAATCATTTGAATCACATCTTTCAGCTGATCAATTGTTTCCCCACTTGATGTTTTCCATTCACGCCATTGTTTCCCGTAAATATTACCAAGCTCACCGTATTTTTCGGCAAAACTTATATCTTCCAAAATTTGTGTTTTAAATTTCTCCATTTCCACTTGATAAATTTCATTAAACTTAGGGTCGCTGTTTGCACGTAAACCAAAATCCGTCATATCTGGACCACTATAATCTGCACTTTTCACATAGCGTTCAAACGCCCATTCATTCCAAATATTATTGTTATGCTGTAACAAATAACGAATGTTCGTATCCCCGTGCAAAAACCATAACAATTCACTAACCACTAACCGAAACGGCACACGTTTTGTCGTTAAAATCGGGAAACCTTCCTGTAAATTAAAACGCATTTGATACCCGAACGTACTAATCGTTCCAGTTCCTGTGCGGTCCCCTTTTTGTGTGCCATTTTCTAAAACAAACCTTTCCAAATCTAGATATTGTTTCATTTTCTCACTCCTAATTCGCAAATTGCGATAAATATTCATAACGCTCATATAAATGTAACAATTCGGCTTCTGCCGTTTCAATTTGTTCACTCAATTCGCGAGCTTTCGTAAAATCTGCCCCCGTTTTTAGTAAGGCCTCATTTAAATTCGCAATGAGTTCTTCTTTTGTGGCAATGGCTTCTTCAATACCTGCCCACTCTTTTTTCTCCATATAAGAAAGCCGCACTTTTTCTTTTTCTTTTGCTTCGACAACTGGTTTTTCCTGTATTTTCCGCACAACTGGTTTTTCCTCTAAACGTAAATAATCGCTATATGAGCCGTAATATTCTTGCACGACGCCTTCCCCTTTAAACACCAGTAATTTTGAAACTGTTTTATCAAGAAAGTAGCGATCATGGCTGACCGTAATAACGGTACCATTAAACGTTTCTAAATAGTCTTCTAACACGGTTAAAGTTTCTGTGTCTAAGTCATTTGTCGGTTCATCGAGTAATAAAACGTTCGGTGCGCTCATTAAAATTTTAAGTAAAAAGAGGCGCCGTTTTTCTCCGCCCGAAAGAGAACCAATCAATTTCCCGTGCGTTTCTTTTGGAAAGAGGAAGCGCTCAAGCATGGCGCTCACACTAATCGTTTCATTTTGCATCGTTTTAACCTCATTACCGATTTCCTGAAGAAAAGTAATGAGCCGCTTCTCCGGGTCAAGCTCAGCATTTTGCTGCGTATAGTAGCCGATTTGCACCGTCTGCCCTGTTGTTATAACACCCTGATCCGCTCTAACTTCTCCAGTAAGCATATTAAGTAAAGTAGACTTCCCCGTACCGTTTCGCCCAGTAATCCCAAGCCTTTCGTTAGGAGTAATCAATAGATTAAAATCATCTAAAATCACTTTTTGGTTAAAACGCTTCGCCACATGTTCCAGTAAAAAAACATCATTTCCTAAGCGACTCGTCTTGAAATCGAGCTCTAGTTTCGCATCAGACGCCTTCGTCTTCACCTTATCCTCTAAATCCGAAAAGCGATCCTTCCGCGCCTTCTGCTTCGTAGAACGCGCTTTTGCCCCGCGGCGCATCCAAGCAAGTTCTTTTCGATATAAATTGCGATTTTTTTCTGACTCCCGAACTTCATTTTCCATCCGAATCGCTTTAGATTCCATAAAGCTCTCATAATTCCCAACATAACGGTAAAGTTTACCGCGGTCGAGTTCAACAATATGGTTTGTAATCCTGTCCAAAAAGTAACGGTCATGTGTAACCACTAAAACAGCGCCTTTAAAACGGATTAGAAAATCTTCCAGCCATTTAATTGTGTCAAAATCCAAGTGGTTGGTTGGCTCATCTAAAATAAGTAAATCGGGCGTTTCAATTAATACCGCAGCAAGTGCGGCACGTTTTCGTTCGCCACCAGAAAGCTCACTAATTTTTGCTTTTAATTGTGTAACGCCAAGTTTATCCAAAATCATTTTCGCTTCGGTGTTCATATCCCATGCGTTCGTCGCATCCATTTCTGCCTGTGCTCGTGCAAAACGTTCATGGACTTCCTCGCTATGATTTTCTTCCATCTCAAGTATTACTTCTTCATATTCCCGCACTGCCCGCAAGTTTCGCGTTTCTCCCGCAAAAACGGCCTCTAAAACAGTCGCATTTTCATTTAAAGGTGGGTTTTGTCTTAAAAAACCAATCGCATAGTCATTCGCTTTTACAATTTCTCCTGTATCCCCGCTCATAACTCCTGCAATACAATCTAAAAAGGTGGATTTTCCTGTACCATTTACGCCAATTAAACCGATGCGTTCACCTTCTGAAATTGTCAAATCGACTTGTTCAAAGAGCATTTTCTCTCCAAATGTCTTTGTTAGGTTTATTGCTTTTAGTTGTTTCATTTATCCTCATCCTATTCAGGTTTGTATCATTATTTTAGCACACTTACTGCATTTCTTTCGTAAACTCTTCACTTAATTGTATAGGAGTACTTTAGGACATCACTATTTCCCCTTCTCCGCCCATCTATTTTAACACAATCCCCCTCACCATTCTATGCTTTTCAAATACAATTATTTTTGAAAAGAACATACAAAAAAGGCGCGAAAAATCGCGCCTCTGAGATTTTTTATTCTAAAATAATCCTTTTGCATTTCCATTTTCATCGACGTCCATATTGAGTGCCGCCGGTTTTTTCGGAAGTCCTGGCATTGTCATCACATCACCCGTTAAAGCGACAATGAAGCCTGCACCGAGTTTTGGAATAAATTCGCGGATATGAATGGTAAAGTTTTCTGGACGACCAAGTAGCGTAGGCTCATCAGAAAGCGAATACTGTGTTTTCGCCATACAAATGGGATAACGATCCCAACCGTATTTTTTGAAATCCACAATTTGTTTTTGTGCTTTTGTTGATAGTTCAACACCCATTCCACCATAAATTTTCGTTACGATTTTTTCAAGTTTTGCTTCAATAGATTCGGAATCATCGTAAAGACGCGTATAATTTGCTGTTTCTTTCTCAATTTCACCGATAACTTTTTCGGCAAGTTCAAGACCGCCCTCTCCGCCTTTTTCCCAAACTTCTGTGAGCGAGAACGGAATATCATTAGCTTGGCAGAGTTCTTCAAGGGCATGAACTTCTGCATCCGTATCTGTCACAAATTTATTGATGGCAATCACAAATGGCAACCCAAATTGCCCAATCGATTCAGTGTGTTTTTTCAAGTTAGCAAAACCAGCCTTTAAGGCATCTACATTTTCAGCCCCTAGTTCGGTTTTCGCTACACCACCATGCATTTTCAGCGCACGAATCGTTGCGACAATGACCACACAATCGGGTGCTTTTCCTAAAGAAGGAACTTTAATATCTAAGAACTTTTCTGCGCCTAAATCTGCGCCAAATCCTGCTTCTGTTACGACAAATTCACCGAGCTTCAGCGCCGTTTTGGTTGCCGAAATGCTGTTACAACCATGCGCGATATTTGCAAATGGTCCCCCGTGTACAATCGCTGGTGTATGTTCTAACGTTTGTACGAGGTTCGGTTTTAACGCATCTTTTAAAAGCAACGTTAAAGCCCCCTCATAACCAAGCTCTCCAACCGTAATTGGTTCGCGCGAGTAATTATAGCCGATAACAATCTCGCTTAAACGATGCTTCAAATCTTTTAAGTCTGTCGCAAGGCAAATGATTGCCATAATTTCAGATGCAACCGTAATATCAAAACCGTCTTCACGAGGAATTCCTTGCACTGGACCGCCAAGACCAACAACCACTTTACGAAGCGCCCTGTCATTTAAATCCACAACACGTTTCCAAACAATTCGTCTCTGATCAATTTTTAAATCATTACCTTGTTGCATGTGGTTATCAATAAATGCTGATAAAGCATTATTAGCTGTTGTAATTGCGTGAAAGTCCCCCGTAAAATGTAAATTAATATCTTCCATTGGTACAACTTGCGCATAACCGCCGCCAGTCGCCCCACCTTTAATTCCCATCGTTGGACCTAAAGAAGGTTCACGAAGCGCAATTACCGTCTTTTTCCCTTTACGAGAAAGTGCATCACCAAGGCCAACTGTCACTGTTGATTTCCCCTCACCTGCAGGCGTTGGATTAATCGCTGTTACTAAAATGAGTTTTCCGTTTTCTTTATTTTCTAATGAATGGATGGTTTCATAGGCTAACTTCGCCTTCGTCTTCCCGTAAAGCTCTAAATCCTGTTCACCTAAACCGATATTTTCTGCAATTTCTATGATAGGCGCTACCTTCGCTGCAAGTGCAATCTCGATGTCTGATTTAACTTCTTTTGTCATTCTATTCCCCTCCATATATGTATACTAAGAAATTGCAAAATGTAAGCCCTTTCCTTTTTAGGCACCGAAAAAATCGGCCAGTAAGAAACTACTGTACGGAAAATTGGACTGCGCATCTACATTTACAATCTCATGTTACCTCACTCATCTTTGCCTGAGTCTACTGAATTCAGCGCTCGAAGCTTTTTCAGTGCATCTTCATTTTCTTCAAAAAACTGCAAAAGGTCACCAATTCGGTCAATTGAATTCCAACTCAAATGATGTTCGATTCCTTCAACATCCTCATAAACATGCTCTTCTTTCACGCCAATAATACGTAAAAAACTTTCTAATAAAGTATGGCGTTCAAGTAGTCGTTTCCCCGCTTTATTTCCTTTCGGCGTTAAAATCAGACCACGATACTTTTCGTAAACGAGATACTCATCTTTATCAAGTTTTTGTACCATCTTCGTAACCGAAGAAGGATGCACCATAAGTTCGTCAGCAATATCAGAAACGCGCGCATAACCTTTATTTTCGATCAGAGAATAGATTTTCTCAATATAGTCTTCCATACTAGGTGTTGGCATAGCACTACCCTCCAACTCAATTTCTTTCACATACAAATTGTACTACACTCCCCCGAGTTTCACAAAGCATTTACCCCTTTTTCAAACAAAACTTTTTCTTTGGTTAAAAAAAGCATGATAAAACCAGATTAGTTTGTAAGTTTTAGTACTTTCGTCGCTTCATTTGATCTCCTCTTCTAAAATAGCTTTAAAAACCAAAAAGAAAACCTTTACAAGTCAGAAGATTATATAATTTTTGAAAAATCCCCTTGACCTATGTAGGTACTTTGGTTTATATTAAATGTATCGTATGAGACTTTCTTGTATGACAGAAAGGTACCTTAAAAGGGCCAAGATTTGGAGGATTTATTTCAATGCAAAATGGGAAAGTAAAATGGTTTAACAATGAAAAAGGTTATGGTTTTATCGAAACAGACAGCGGCGAAGATATCTTCGTACATTTCACAGCAATTCAAGGTGATGGTTACAAATCTTTAGAAGAAGGCCAAGAAGTTTCCTTCGAAGTTGTAGAAGGAAACCGCGGACCACAAGCAGCAAATGTAGAAAAAGTTTAATAAAATTACTATGACTCGGACAAGCTGGCCATTGCCAGCTTTTTATTTTTGCATTTTCATGAAGAAAAAAATATAATAATGAGGAAAATCAATCCAAAGAGGAGTGCATCAAATGGACGTTTTTGTTGACGGAGCGAGCTCTGGAAATCCAGGTTTAAGCGGTGCTGGCATTGTTTTAAAAGCCGATCAAATCTATGAACAACACGCGATTCCAATCGGCATACTAACGAATCATGAAGCCGAATTTATCGCTTGCAAGCTTGGTCTAGAACTTGCGCTCACACACAACCCGGAATTTATCCGCCTTTACACCGATTCAAAAATCGTTTTAGACAGTGTCGAAAAGAACTATGTTAAAAACCCGTTATTCAAACCACATCTAGACACTATTTTGAAACTCGCCGAATTAGTTCCACTTTTCTACATCAATTATCGTAACGTCTCTCAAAATAAAAAAGCCGACGAACTTGCTCGCCAAGCCATTCAATCGAAAAAATAAAAAAACAGGCTCTTGACAAACTAAGAAATTTGTCAAGAGCCTGTTTTTTACTGCTTTTAGTAATTAAAGCCAGATCAAACGAATAGTTATCATTGTCTCCTACTAGGATTTATTTCTTTTGGTGATAGGTAAACGCAGCTTCTGCGCAAAACTGAATGGCTTTTTTAGGAAGCGGCTTAGAAATATCAAATATGATAGCACGATTACCTGAAAATTGTAATTCATTCCCAAAAATCGTCCGGAAATTTTCAATCAAATTCGTTTGGCAATGAAAAAACATCGCAACTTGCCCATCAGAAAATGTGTCTAAGCGAATTGGGGTACCGCCCTTTAGCGCGTAGCTCGGTTGCCCCCATTTTAAATCCTCTTGCAAAACAGCATCTTTATCCAAGATAGCAGCAACTTCAAATAAGAGCGATCGAATTTCAAGCAGTTTCGCTCGTTCGTTAAGCTCATAATTTGCATATTTTTCTTTCACAGAAATTGCTTGCATTTGTTTTTCCACTCCTTATAAAACAATATCTCGTTGTACAGTTTTTAAGCCATATTCCAAAATCGCATCATTCATTTCTTTTGAAAAACCTCGGAATAAGCAGCGGTCATAATCGATTTCAAGTGGTACATCCGTATGAATCGCCGCTAGTTTTTGACTCAAGAAAAGCATTTCCTTATCTTCTGCAATTTTCTTTTTTTGAGCGGGTTTCAGTTTATCAAGGTTTGCTAAAACACCGTCCACCGACTCAAATTCTTGAATAAGTTTTAAAGCCGTTTTTTCCCCAATACCGCGTACACCCGGGTATCCATCTGACGAGTCACCCATGAGTGCTTTCACATCCACAAACTGTGCAGGCGTAATGCCCATTTCTTCATAGAAAGTAGCCTCATCGTAACGCTTATAGTTGCCATAGCCCTTTTGCATAATCCACACATCATTTTTCTGATGAATGAGTTGGAGCAAATCTTTATCACCACTTAAAACCGTTGTGTTTAAATCTGACGTTAATTTTGTCGTAATCGTCCCAATACAGTCGTCTGCCTCAAAGCCGGGAACACCGACATTGACAAACCCAAAAGCCTCCGCAACCTCCTTCGCGAGATCAAATTGCGGAATCATTTCATCTGGCGGTGCAGTCCTACCAGCTTTATATCCATCGAAAAGTTCATTACGAAATGTTTGTGAGCCCATATCCCAACAAATTACCGCGTGTGTTGGTTGACTTTGACGCATTGCTGCAAAAATGTGACGTAACATCCCTTGTACACCATTTGTCGGTATTCCTTTTTCATTATACATAAATTGTTTACTTACCGCCGTGGCATAAAAAGCACGAAAAAGCAGTGCCATCCCATCCACAACAAGTAAATTAGGTTGTTTAGTTTCCATTTCGTGACCCCTTTGTCATTCTTTTCTTATTTTTAATAGAGTACTATAATACTAACAAAATTCGATTATAAAAACTAGCAGGTAAAATTTTTTCACATAGTTTTATCCCATAACGAGTACATATATTAAAATGAATCATTTTTGCTCGCTCTTAATTGATTTCATATCACAATATCCTTAAGTTTTTTTAAGTCTTCATGGTCGAAATCGTTTTCTATGGTAGCGAATGTCTTTCATGAACGTATTCACCTGCACGTTGTTTTTTCTTTCAGTTTAACATAGGAGAGGAAAATAGTATGTAGATAATTTATGAATTCTTATTAAGATGTACACAAAATATGCCTAACAAGATGTTTTAAACCAGTAAAATCAAAAAAGCATTTCTTGGTAATTCGGTTTTTAATTTTTGCGAGTTATCCTTATCTAGCGTGATTCAAAACATTATAAGCTATGACTTGTCTATAAGCTTTATCACGCAATTGCTTTCATTTTATCTAAAAAAAAGAAGGCTGAAACATTCCAACCTTCTCATTTATCATTTACCAACTGGCTTTTTTAACGCCAGGAATTTGTCCTTTATGTGCAAGCTCGCGAAAACGGATTCTACTCATACCAAATTTGCGCATGTATCCATGAGGTCTACCAGTTAATTCGCAACGGTTGTGCAGACGTGTTTTCGATGAATCGCGCGGTAATTTTTGAAGCTCCTCGTAGCGCCCCTCTGCCTTTAGCTTTTGACGCAATTCTGCATATTCAGCAACCAAAGCTTTTTGCCGTTCATATTTTGCTACCTTTGATTTTTTAGCCATCGTTTCTCCTTTCTTACAAATAAGAATCATTACGTTTTACATTTTACGCTTTTATTGAAAAAAGTCAACTAAAAAGCAGCCTGAGCGAGTGAGGCTGCTTTTTTAGTCGACTAGTCATTTACTTGCTGTAATTCCAAATCTTCTGCGGCTTTTTTTTGGCGAGTTGGGATCATATTAAATAAGATGTTTAAAAGAATAGCTGTAAAGCTTCCCGCTACAATGCCGTTACTTGTAAAAAGTTGCATGAAGGAAGGGAAATTTTGGAATAAATCAGGGACTACCGTAACACCCAGTCCAACGCCGACTGAGCATGCAATAATAAGTAAGTTTTCTTGCGATGAAAAATTTACTTTACCAAGCATTTTAATTCCTTGAGCAACAACCATGCCGAACATAGCGACCATAGCACCACCTAAAACACTCGTTGGAATAATGGTTGTTACTGCACCTATTTTCGGAATCAAACCGAGGATTATTAGAAATCCGGCGGCAACATAAATAACTTTACGTGTTTTAATCCCAGATAGTTGCACTAAACCAACGTTTTGAGAGTAGCCTGTGTACGGGAAAGTGTTGAAAATGCCGCCGAGAATGATCGCCAGCCCTTCTGCGCGGTAGCCACGTGTTAAATCTTGCTTTTTGAGTGTTCGACCTGTAATATCTGACAATGCAAAATAGACGCCTGTTGACTCGACCATACTGACGAGCGCAATTAAAATCATTGTCACAACTGCGGGCCATTCAAAAGTTGGCATACCAAAGTAGAATGGTTCTGGCAAATGGAAAAAGTCCGCTTCTTTTACAGGTGCTAAATTAATGCCACGTAAAATGGCAGCAACAAGTGAACCACCGATAAGACCAATCAGCACAGCGATTGCTTTTGCAAACCCTTTACCAAAACGATAGATACAGATGATGAGTAGGAGCGTACCAAACCCTAAACCGATATTGTAAAAAGAGCCAAAATCCTTCGAGCCCTGACCACCCGCAAGATTGTTAATTGCAACAGGAATAAGTGTTAACCCGATGACCGTCACAACCGAACCCGTTACAACTGGGGGGAAAAAGCGCACAATTTTAGAAAAAAACGGTGCGATAAGAAGAACAAAAAGGCCTGACGCAATGATAGAGCCGTAAATCGCAGAGATACCCATTTCCTGCCCAATTAAAATGATGGGCGCTATCGCCTGAACGGCGCAACCAAGGACGACTGGCAAGCCAATTCCGAAAAAGCGATTGACGGTTAATTGAAGAAGTGTCGCAATACCACACATAAAAATATCAATTGAAACGAGGTACGTCATTTGTTCGGCGTTAAAGCCGAGTGCACCGCCAATAAGAAGTGGCACAATAACTGCGCCAGCATACATTGCGAGAACATGTTGGAAGCCGAGTGCGGCCATTCTCCCTTTATTTAACATGGTCATCCTCCTTTTGAACAAAGCGAATCGTTTGATTATCAAGTGCGGCGATTCGAGCTAGTGAGAGGATTTCTAATCCTGTTTCGTCCAGTAAAGCTCGTCCTTTTTGAAATGATTTTTCGATGACAATACCGATGCCAGAAACACTCGCTTTTGCGGATTTGGCAATTTCAAGTAAGCCTAAGACAGCTTGTCCGTTCGCTAAAAAATCATCGATGATTAAAATTGTATCTTCACTTGTTAAAAAGCTTTGCGATACGGAAATTGAATTGGTTTCTTTTTTCGTAAAAGAATAGACGTCTGCTGTAAATAAGTTTTCTTTTAGTGTGACAGATTTTTTCTTGCGCGCAAAAATGACAGGAACATCAAGGAAAAGTCCAGCAAATACGGCAGGCGCAATGCCTGATGATTCAATGGTGACGATTTTTGTAATTCCACGATTTTTAAAATGCTCCGCGAATTCATTGCCAATTTCTCGCATTAGTCGGGGGTCAATTTGGTGGTTTAGGAAGGCATCAACCTTCAGAACATCCCCTTCTAAAACCGTCCCTTTTTCCAAAATATAGTCTTCTAATAACTTCAAAACAAGTGCTCCCTTCATTTTCAGACAATAAAAAAACTATCTCCCGGCTAGAGAGATAGGCAAAATAAACCAGCTGTGCTGATTGTCGCTTATCACTCATAGTCCAGTTATTTACGGCAACCGGGTAGAAACTTATTGTCCATATCACAATTATTATATAAGTGCTTCATTTAATTATTTTTCCATTATAACGAACGGTTTTCATTTGGTCAATCGCTTTTTTAGAACTTATAAACAAATTTGTAACGTTCTTTCAATAAATCTAACAAATAATCGGGGTTTAAACTTTCGCCAGTTGTATCTTGCAAAATTTCAAGCGGTTTCTTTAGCTTTCCGTATTGATGGACGTTTTTTGTAAGCCACTTGCGAATTTCCGTATAGTCATCACTTGCGATAATCGCATCAAGATTTGGAATTTCACGTTTCATTGTGTGGAAAAACTGAGCAGCATACATGAGACCAAGTGCGTAAGACGGGAAGTATCCAAAGTCACCACCAGCCCAGTGAATGTCTTGCAAGACGCCGTCACTATCTTTTTCCGGGCGAATTCCAAGGTAGGCTTCATATTTGTCTGCCCAGGCCTCTCTTAAATCAGCGACTTCAAGTTCGCCGTTCATAAGTGCTTTTTCGAGCTCATAGCGAATCATGATATGCAGCGGGTATGTCAAAATGTCAGCTTCAATTCGAATGAGCGAGCTTTCAGAAATATTTGTTGCGCGGTAAAAGTCCTCCAAAGTCACCGCATCAAACTGTGGTTTACTAAGTTCCACAAGGTCTTTAAAATTACTTTTCCAAAAAGCAAAACTTGATCCGAGAATAATCTCATAAAAGAGTGACTGAGACTCGTGAATACCCATAGAAGCGCCTTCTGAGAGCGGCGTACCCGAAAGTTTCACATCAAAATTTTGTTCATAAATCGCATGTCCACCTTCGTGGATAATACCGAACACAGCCATTTTAAAATTGTCTTCATCATAACGTGTTCTTATTCGCACATCATTAACATTTAAACCAATGGCGAACGGGTGAATCGTATCATCTAAGCGACCAGCGTCAAAATCAAAACCCATTTTCTGCAAAATACGTTCACTAAAATCTTTTTGAACGTCTTTTGGAATGTTCACTTGAAGAGGTTTATCACTCGGTTTTACTCCCTGTTCCATTTCCTTACGAAGTTCCATAATCCCGCTTTTTAATTTGCTAAACACTGCATCAAGCACTTCCACTGTCATCCCTGGTTCATATTGATCAAGTAAAGTATCGTACCGATTCGCTTTGTAGCCCCAGTACTCGATGAACTTACGTTTCATCGCGACAATTTCGGTTAAAAGTGGTTCGAATTTCGCGAAATTGTTTTCTGCACGGGCTTCGCCCCAAACGTTTTCTGCGTCCGCAACTAATTTCGAATAAGCGGCAAATTCTTTTGCAGGTATTTTTTTGTTGTGTTCATACAAACGACTGCATTCCTCAAGCGTTTTACGAGCCACTTCCCCCAGCTCATTTTTACGAGGTGTGAGGGCTGCAATAAATGCAGCCATTTCTTCAGAAACTTCAAGTTTAAAAATGTCTTCTGAAAGCACGCCGATAACTTCAGCCCTCGCTGTGGCTCCTTTTTTCGGGATTTTCGTACGAATATCCCAATAAACTAAATTAAGTGCCTCACTAAGCGCTTCTTTGCGTTTCACGTAAGTTAAAAACTCATTTTCAAGTTCGTAAATGGATTCTGACATTGTCACTCACTCCTTATTTCTCGGTTTTCGTGGTCCCCAATATTGATATAAATCAGTTCGCAAATAGCCATTATATAATTTACGTTTTTTCGTTGCCTTTTTTCCGTACACTTCTTCAAATTTTTCATAGCTTGTGAGCACGTAAACCGACCAAGTTGGTAGTTTCGCGTAGACTTCTCCCATTTCCTTATAAAGAATTCGAATTTGCTCCTCATCTTCTAAACGCTCACCATAAGGCGGGTTTGCCACGATAACCCCATATTCTTTTTCGGTCGTGAAATCACTTGCTTGCATTTGTTTAAAGGAAATCAAGTCAGAAAGTCCCGCCTCTTCCGCATTTTGCTTTGCAATTTCAATTAGGCGGTGGTCAATATCTGCACCTAAAATATCAAGCGGCTGGTCATAATTGGCTAGGTTTTCCGCTTCATTTCGCGCATCTTTAAAAATCTGTTTTGGCATCCAGTCCCACGTTTCGCACACAAAACTACGATTAAATCCAGGCGCAATATTTTGCCCAATCAGCGCCGCTTCAATTGGAATCGTCCCAGAGCCACAAACTGGGTCATAAAATGGTCGGTCCGGATGCCAACTCGTTAGTAAAACAAGTGCTGCCGCCATTGTTTCCTTAAGCGGTGCCCCGCCTTGCGCCGTACGGTAGCCTCGTTTATGTAAGCCTGCTCCGCTCGTATCAATCGTAAGTGTGACTACGTCTTTTAAAATCGATACTTCTATTTTGAAAAGCGCCCCCGTCTCCATCAGCCTTCCACTCCGCCGGTACTTTTCACTAAGCCGATTTACGATTGCTTTTTTTGTAATTGCTTGACAATCTGGCACGCTATAAAGGGTTGATTTAACGGACTTTCCAGAAACTGGAAATGCCGCATCTAGCGGTAAATAATTTTCCCATGGTAAGGCTTTCGTTTTTTCAAATAACTCATCAAATGTAGTTGCTTTAAATTCACCAACAATAATTTTGACACGATCAGCAACACGTAACCATAAATTCGCACGGGCAATCGCGCTTTTATCTCCACTGAAAAATACTTTTCCATTTTCAACTTTCGGTTCATAGCCTAGTCGCTTCACTTCTTTTCCAACAATTGCTTCAAGACCAGATGCAGCGGTAGCTACAAGCTTAAATTCGTTCATTGTCATCATCCTTTTATATTTTATCCAAGAAAAAAACTGCTTCAAAAGGACATCTACGTAATACGTAAAAGGCATTAAAAGAATGCGGTGGCCTTTTGAAACAGCCTTAATTTTAATTTCATCCTGTTATTAACGTTCTATAAGCCATGTTCTGTCCTCTACTGTTTACAGGGTTACAATAAAGGGATAATCATCTATCTACACCCAGATTGCCCATAAATAGCAACCTTCGTTGTCAAAAGCCTACGCTCCGTTTTTCCTAGAATTTTACCATTTATGGACAATCTAAAAAGGTGTCTCTTCCCTCATTCATTTACTCGGGAAAAGTGCCCCTACCATTGTTTGAGTTTCTCGCTCGTGGGGTTTACCTCGTTCCACTCCTCTTATTTCTAAGGGGACTCCGTCACTGTGGCACTTTCAAGGTACAATCACCATATCTAAAAGACTTAGGTCATTCACCTGCCGTCAAACTAATAATAAGTTTGCCTTGGCTTATGGTTTCACCAAGCACGATCACTACGGGCATCTCAGCACCGTGCGAGCATGGACTTTCCTCTGCATAACGCAGCGATTATCCGAACGTTAATAAATTTTTCTACTAGCTGATACTATCATATTTATTCGTTGTCGTCTAGCTTATTTCCAAAAACGTGCTTCTCTAAATTCGATAAACGTTTTAAGATGTCAAAATTAGTTGTACCTGCTGTTTGTGTTGGCGCCTGGTATGCACTTCTTGTTTGCTCTGATTTGACAGAAGCACTATCAAGTTCTTGCACAAGACGAATATTTTCCGCTTGTAACGCTTCAATCTCACGTGTAAACGTGCCGTAGTCTTTAATGACCATATCTAAAAACTCATCCACATCTTCTGGATTATAGCCACGTAAGCCAGTTTTAAATGCTTTTTCCAAAATTTCTTTTGCTGTTAAATGATAGTCAAATTGTTCCTCAGCCATAATGTCCACCTCAATTTTATTCATTCCATGATTTATTTTTCATCATGCAGTCATTCATTTTTTAAAATCCATATCCTTATTCTTCCAAATCTAACAACATTTGTCAATGTAAACCCTTCTTTTTTAAAAAAATTCATTTTGACTTTCGCTCACAATTTCTTGTAGTTCATAAAAATCAATTAGTGTAAGCGCGTACTCATTTTGTTCCGAAAAGTGCTTTGCTCGCTCATAAAAAAATTTCGGAGATCCTTCTTTTTCAAAATCATAAAGTAAGAGCGCGCCTTCTGTGTTTTCAATAATAAACTGGTCACGCATACCAAATTGCCCAGGATTCTCATACGGTCGCTCTGTAATATAGGCATGGTAATCTGCTGCAGCTATCACTTCCTCATGCCACAGTTTATTCGCCTCATTCCAGTTACTCGCCTGCTCGAAAAATGGCTCTAAAATAGCTAATCGAATGGCGTATTCTTTCTTTAAATCCCGCACAACTTCTCCGGTCCAAAGCTCAGTACCAAGCTGTCCAGAAATAATCACCCACTCCAAACCTTCCTCTATATAGGAAAGTAATTTTTTCCTTAACGCTAATTGGATGTACTTTGCCTCCTCGGCATCACGCTTAAAGACGCCTAATTCAAAATTCTTATAGCCAGAAACAGCAATCGATTTCACTCTAAATTTTCACCTCGTTCTAATGCAGTCAACATACGTTCTAGTGTATACTTAGATGATTCATAGTGATCATGGAAATGTTTATAAAAGGATTTTCCATTAAAACAATTGACAGCGGTCATTTGAATATTTTCGGAACACTGCAAAAGCTGTGTTTCTGTTAAATAAAGTGGCCTGTTTTCGTTCACATAAGGAACAGAAAGCGCTAAAAATTGGTCACATTTTTCCTTAGCAGCATCAACAAACGGCTTCATATCTTGATAAAAATCAAAGTCTTCTTGTTTTTTTTGATTCGCTAAATAGCGTTTGAAATTTTCTTCATTTTGTTGTAAAAGCGCCTTTGTTTGCGCAACAAGTTTGTCCATAATTAGCACCTTTCCTTAAAGATTTTACTTAAAACTAGGATAACATAAAGTTGCTTTTTTAAACATTTCTCTGCTTTAAAGACTCATTTTACTAAGGAAGAATGCCTTTTTGCATGCGCCTTAACCAAAATTTACTATCATTTTCATTTTTATTTGGTATAATAAAGAATGGTTCATTTTGAAAAGTAATCATAATTGAGGTGAGCATATGGCAATTGGCTATCCTAATGGGAAAAAAAATCTGTTGCATCAAAATAGCCAGTCCCCTGTAAAAAAGAAGCCGCAAACAAACTACGGGAAACGTGGTATGTCGCTTGAGGAAGATTTAAATGAAACCAATGCCTATTATTTGGCACATGAACGGGCAGTCATTCATAAGAAACCTACACCTGTTCAAATTGTGAAAGTTGACTATCCAAAACGAAGTAGCGCGACCATTAAAGAAGCCTATTTCAAGCAGCCGTCAACAACAGACTATAACGGCGTCTATCAAGGAAAATATCTTGATTTTGAGGCGAAAGAAACAAAAAACAAAACTTCTTTTCCGTTAAGTAACTTTCATCCCCATCAAATGAAACACATGAAACAAGTTTTAAACCAAGGTGGTTTTGCTTTTGTGATTACCTCTTTTAGTTCTCTTGGGGAAGTTTATTTAACACGTTTTGACTCTTTCTTGCCGTTTTGGGAAAGAATGCAAAATGGTGGGCGTAAATCTATCACGCTTGCTGAGCTAAAAGTGCATTCGACACTGATTCCCTATGGTCTAAATCCAAGATTGGACTATTTAAGTATAATCGATCAAATTGTAGAAAACTGGTGAGATTTCTCAAAAAATCACGAGTACTAAAAGCAAAATGCATTAGAGTATGACAACATCCAGACACTGGCTTCAACTAGAGAAGGTTGCCGTTTGTCAGCAGTTATGATTTACACTTTTTTAGTTCGATTTGATTAAAGGAGAGAAAAATTAATGGCAGAAAAACCGCAAACTAGATCAGAGTATCGCAGCAAGCAAACAAATGCCAAAGCGAAAAAACCTAAAAAAAATATGGGGAAAACAATTTTTAAATCCATATTCTTTGTAGCTTTATTCTTAGCATTTTTTGGCATCGCTGCTGGTGCATCTTTATTTTACGTCTATGCAAAAGACGCGCCTTCACTCACTGATTCAAAATTGCGTGACCCGCTATCTTCTAAAATTTTAGATAAAGATGGTAAGGTCTTTGCAGAAATCGGTACAGAACGTCGTGAGTATATTGAGTATAAAGATATTCCAAAACAATTAGAAAATGCCATTCTTTCTACGGAAGATGCACGTTTCTACTCGCATGATGGTCTAGACCCTATTCGTCTTGGTGGCGCCGTCGTTGCAAATGTTAAAAATGGATTTGGTGCAGAAGGTGCGAGTACACTTTCACAGCAGATCATTAAAATGAGCTATCTGGATTACACAAATAAGACGCTTGCACGTAAAGCACAAGAAGCCTATTTAGCTCTACAACTTGAAGAAAAATATAGCAAACACGATATTATTGAAATTTATGTCAACAAAGTGTATATGTCTGACCGAGTTCATGGTATGGAAACGGCGGCTGAACATTTTTACGGAAAAAATTTGAAGGATTTAAATTTAGGACAGACAGCTTTAATTGCTGGTATGCCACAAAGTCCCAATAACTATAATCCGTATGACGATCCAGAACTTGCGAAAAAGCGTCGTGATTTAGTTTTAACGAACATGTATAATCATGATAAAATTACGAAGCAAGAAATGGAACAGGCGAAACAAACACCTATTTCCGATGGCCTGCGTTCGCAAGAAGAACGTGAAGAAAAAACATACAAGTATGATGCTTATGTGACACAAGTTTTAAGTGAAATTCCAGAAGAATATGATGTTTATAAAGATGGTCTAACGATTTATACGGCACTTGATCAAGATGCCCAACAATATACAGAAAAAATGTTAAATACGAATGAAATCGTGCAGTTTTCCGATGATAAAATGCAAGCTGGTCTTGTATTACAAGATACGAAAAATGGTCGTGTGCAAGCAATTGGAGGCTCGCGAAATCAAGCGGAAAACGTTACACGTGGTTACAATTATGCGACACAACTGAAACGGCAAGTTGGTTCGACAATGAAACCCATTGCTGATTACGGTCCTGCTTTTGAATATTTGAATTGGTCAACAGCTCAAATTTTAGATGACGCACCTTATACGTATACGGGGGGTTCTAAAATTAATAACTGGGACTTTGGCTATAAAGGACCTATAACGGTTCGTCAAGCACTTTACCAGTCACGTAATATTCCAGCACTTAAGACTTTACAGGCGGTTGGACTTGATAAGGCAAAAGCCTTTACCGACGGACTCGGCTTTAATTATAAAGAGTTCTATGAGTCTTATGCGATTGGAGCCAATGAGTCAAATCCGCTTCAGATGGCTGGTGCCTATGCGGCTTTCGGTAATCAAGGGATTTATACGAAACCTCATACGGTGACAAAAATTGTTTTATCTGACGACACTACAACGATTGATATGGAACCGAAAAGTGAAGTCGCGATGAAGGAATCTACGGCTTATATGACTTCTGATGTTTTAAAGGATGTTTTATCGGTTGGTACTGGTACAAGCGCAGCTGTTCCTGGCGTTCCAGTAGCTGGTAAAACAGGGACGACGAACTTTGATGCAGCAGCACAAAGCAAATATTACTATCCAAGTGGTGCGGCTCGCGATGCCTGGTTCGCTGGTTACTCAACAAATTACACGATTGCTGTTTGGACTGGTTACGACAGCTTGAAAAATTATTTATCTCCTGATGAGCAAAAGATTTCACAACGGATGTTTAGTAAATTGATGAGTCATGTTTCTGCTAATAAAGAAACTGCTGACTTTAAAGCACCTAGTAATGTGGTGTCTATTCCAATTCTAAAAGGCTCTAATCCTCCTGTTCGCGCTGCTGCAGGAACACCTAGTGATAAAGTAACGAATGAGCTATTTATTGCTGGTACTGCACCAAGTAAAACGGCTTCTACAACAGATAAAGAGAAGGAAGAAGCGAAGAAGAAAGCGGAAGAGGAAGCGAAGAAAAAGGCTGAGGAAGAAAAGAAAAAAGCAGAAGAGGAAAAAAATAAACCTCTTGCGGCACCTAGTGGTGTATCAGCATCTTACAATGCAACTACTAAACAGATTTCTGCTAGTTGGGGAGCGGTCGAAGGAGCAACTTACGAAGTTACCGTAAATGGTCAAAAATCGAACGTCACAACAACTTCTATTACAATTAGCGGAATGAGTCCCGGAACGACGGTCAATATTAGTGTCGTAGCCATAAAAGATGACAAACGAAGTAGCGCCGCAACAACTTCTGTTACAATACCTGCAGAAGCTGACGCAAATAATGATGCGACAAACAATAATCAGAATGGAAATAACAATTCTAACTCTAATCCTAACGGAGCCGCCACAAATGGTGACCCTCCGAACAATTGAAAAAAGAAGCATAGCTAGCCGCTATGCTTCTTTTTTAGCTCTTAGCAATTAATTTTCGTTGTTCTAATAAAAGCTCATTTAGTTGCTTAAATCCTGGAAATGTATGAGCGCGCGTCAAACAATATTCGAGGCGTTCTTCAATATTAAGCGGCTTGATTAAAAGCTTGCTTAACGCTTCATTCAAATTATCTAAGCGAACTGGCTGTTGGTTGCTCCAAAAAAGGACGGATAAGAAAATACCAAGTGCATCTTGTGTGAGATAGAAGTCTGGTTTTTCATGTGCGCGAAATTTCGTTTCCATAGCGCTTAAAATGGCTGTCATTTGTTTAGTGAGTTTGCGGCAGGCTTTTTGCGCATCATTTTTCCATGGTTGCACACCCCCATTTTTTGTATAAAATAAGGTTTCTTGCCAAAAAGGGCAGCCCACAACGAATATTGATTCTTCATCAAAGTCAGTGATATTTACATTTGGTGTAGGAAATGCAGCGTGTTTTAGTTCCTGCACATATTCAAATTTAGCCATCAAAACCTCTCGCTTTCGCTTGTTTCTTACCTTCGCGGCAAATAAAAAGGAGTGGACAAGTTGGACATTCTGGCTTTCTTGCCTTACAGTGGTAGCGACCAAAGAAAATCAAATCGTGGTGCGCATCTGACCACATCTTTTCTGGCAATTTGCGCTTTAAAGTTTCTTCCACTTCGGTGACGGAATCTTTTAAGCGACATATGCCAAGGCGCTTTGTGACGCGCTCAACATGCGTATCTACAGCGATTGCGGGAACACCAAATCCGACTGATAAAACAACATTGGCCGTTTTTCGACCAACACCAGGTAAGCTTTCTAATTCTGCATGTGTGCGTGGTACTTCACCGTTAAACTCTTCTAATAAGCGCTTTGACAAACCTTGAATATTTTTTGCTTTGTTGCGGTAAAGCCCAATTGAGCGAATATCATCTTCAAGCTCTTGAAGTGGAACCGCCAAGTAATCCTCAGGCGTATGATATTTTTCAAACAAAGAAGCCGTAACCTTATTCACTAAGTTATCCGTGCACTGTGCCGACAATACAACAGCGACTAAAAGCTCAAAATTATTTTTATGAACGAGCTCACAATGTGCATGTGGAAACATTTTCGCCATTTCCTGAATGCACATCACCGTTTGCTTTTTATTTAGCATGTCCTAATCATCCTTTTCGATTTTCTAGCCAGTCATAAAGCGGAATGGAATCCTTACTTTTTTGAATTTCGCTTCGATTCATCGTAATCCCAGTTCGCCCGTTCTGATGGAAGTTTTCGGCGACACGCCGTGCATCTTCTACCGTCTTCACGTTCTCTTTTTTCCAATTTAATAAAATTCGGTCGATATAACGAAAATTGAGTTTCTGTGAAATAACCGCCTCTTTTAGTGCCTCCCGAATTAATTCTGGAGCAAAGTGATCTTGGTCTAGCCAGCCAGAAAGCATTTCAGCTTCAAGCGGAGAAAGCGGTCGACCAAACTCCGATTCAAAGGTGCGGTAAATGTGTGTTTCTGCCTCACTAATCGCTTCTTTTTGATTGGAAAGTTCTTCATTAGCTAGAAAAGCAGCAAGTTTTTGATAAAGCGGTTCTAACGAATAGACCTCACTAGCTAGCTTATTTTCCTGGGCTAAAATGGCCAAGCAACCCTTTCTAACAAGAGATTCAAGCAGTCGCGTCGTCCGCTCAAATGATGCCCCCATGCGCTCTGCTAATTCATGAATACTTGGAAATGAATTACCACTTACACGGAATGACTCAATTTGTAAAATAAGCATAAATTCCGTGTCATCTATCTTTAATTTAGTATAATTTTTAATGAAAATTTGCGGTAACGTCACGAATCCTTCCGTCATCCACATACTTAAATTATTATTTTCCATCCAAAACACCTCACATAAAAATTATAGCATAGACGAAAAAAATAAGAAAATGCAGGAAAATTTTATTTGGGACATAAAAAGAGCGAAACCACTTCGGTTTCGCTCTTTTTTTACGGATATAAACGATTTAATAAGCGCGGGAATGGGATGGTTTCGCGAACGTGTTCAGTTCCGGAAATCCAGGCTACTGTCCGTTCTAAACCAAGTCCAAAACCAGAGTGCGGTACGGAACCATAACGTGCCAAGTCAATGTACCAGCTGTAAGCTTCTTCATCTAGGCCAAATTCTTTCACGCGAGAAAGCATTAGGTCTAAATCATGAATACGCTCGGAACCACCGATAATCTCACCATATCCTTCAGGTGCAATTAAATCGGCACATAAAACAACTTCACTGTTTTCAGGGTCTTCTGGCATATAAAAAGGTTTGATGCCTTTTGGATAATGCGTGATAAAAACTGGTTTTTCAAAGCTATCGGCAATTGCAGTTTCATGCGGTGCACCGAAATCTTCCCCCCATTCAATATCGTCAAAACCTTTTTCTTTAAGGAGCGTAATGGCATCTGTATACGTAATCCTCGGGAATGGTGCCGTCATTTTCTGAAGAACGGCTGTATCTCGACCAAGACGTTCAAGCTCAATCGCACAATTGTCTAAAACGGATTTCACAAGAAATGCGACATATTTCTCTTGCACTTCAAGGCTATCTTTTAGCGTGTAGAAAGCCATTTCCGGCTCAATCATCCAAAATTCGATTAGATGACGACGCGTTTTCGATTTTTCAGCTCGGAATGTTGGACCAAATGAAAACACTTTTCCAAGCGCCATAGCAGCTGCTTCCATGTAAAGTTGCCCGCTTTGCGATAAATAGGCATCTTCATCAAAATATTTTGTATGGAACAATTCAGTTGTTCCCTCAGGCGCACTACCTGTTAAAATCGGTGGGTCCACTTTAATGAAACCTTCTTTGTTGAAAAACTCGTAAGATGCGCGAATAATTTCATTTCTAATTTTCATAATCGCATGTTGTTTATTGGAACGTAACCATAAATGACGATGATCCATTAAAAACTCTGTACCATGTTCTTTTGGCGTAATCGGATAATCATGTGATTCAGAAATCACCTCAATATTTTTCACTGTCATTTCATAGCCAAACGA
Source organism: Listeria tempestatis (assembly GCF_963575625.1). Classification (NCBI taxonomy): domain Bacteria; kingdom Bacillati; phylum Bacillota; class Bacilli; order Caryophanales; family Listeriaceae; genus Listeria; species Listeria tempestatis. Next base: position 210,785 of record NZ_CAUYTK010000002.1, on the reverse strand, counting down.
CGAACGTGTATCTTCTTGAATGATTCCTGTTACATAAAAACTTGTTTCTTGCGTCATTCCTTTTGCAAGTGCGAAAATATCTTCTGTCACTTCCGCTTTCACAACAACACCTTGCATAAAGGCTGTTCCGTCACGCATTTGTAAAAAAGCAATTTTACCGCTGGAACGCTTATTGGCAAGCCAAACGCCAATTGTAACTTCTTTTCCTACATAATCTTTCACTTGATTAATTGTAATTTTCACCATGTACACTCCCTATTGATTCATAAAGTCTTTCATTCGATTTATTGCTTCTTGGAATAAAGCTGGATCTGTCGCATAGGAAATCCGAATATAATCCGGCATACCAAAACCTGATCCTGGAACAACAGCGACAAGCGCTTCTGTCAGCAAAGCTTCCACAAACGCATCCACACTTGGATACCCTTTTTGAATAGCGGCTTCACGCGCATGAATAAAGAAATAAAAAGCACCATCTGGCTTTTTCGGTTTAAAGCCTGGTATTTCTTCTAACTGTGGATAAAATTGCGCCATGCGTTCTGAAAACGCTTGATACATTTTCTCCGGCACTTCCTGGCTCCCGTTATAAGCTTCAATTGCTGCGTACTGTGCATTAGCCGTTGGATTGCTCGTCATATGATCAGCCAGTTTCCCCATGCCGCGAATGACTTCAGCATTTGCAGCCGCATAACCAATTCGCCAGCCGGTCATTGAATATGCTTTTGAAACGCCGTTTATTAAAATGGTCCGCGCATAAATTTCTGGACCAAGGCTTGCAACAGACACAATATCTGCTGGGTCACCATAATACAATTTTTCATAAATTTCATCTGATATAATCCATAAATTATGTTTAACAGCGATATCCGCAAGCGCCTTTAGTTCGGCTTTTGAGTAGCACATGCCAGTTGGGTTATTTGGCGAATTAAATAGAACAGCTTTCGTTCTCGCCGTAATCGCTTGCTCAAAACTAGCCGGACTGATTTTGAAATCGGCGTCAAATCCTGTCCCAACAAAAACAGGCACACCGCCGGCAAGTTTGACTTGTTCCGGGTAAGTCACCCAGTATGGAACTGGAATTATCACTTCATCGCCTGGGTTTAAAATCGTTTGGAAGGCCGAATATAAAACGTGTTTCGCTCCCGTTCCAACGAAAATTTGTTCTTCTGTATAACGCACATCTTGGTCACGTTCTAATTTTTGAACGATAGCTTTTTTCAACTCAGGTATTCCTGTTGAAGGGGTGTATTTCGTAAAGCCATCTTTCATGGACTTATAAGCTGCCTGAATGATATTTTCCGGCGTGTTGAAATCGGGTTCTCCTGCGCCAAGACCAATGACATCAATACCATCTTGTTTCATTTTTTTCGCTTTCGCCGTAATAAAAAGCGTCGGTGAGGGTGCGACTTCCTGCACGCGTTTAGACAAAGGTAAGTCCATTTTTTCTCCTCCTCTTATAAATTTTCGATTTGTCTTAGCCATTCTCCTTTGCTGAAAGACATGTCGTAGTAACCAAGATTATCGTTTTTATCTAAATAACTGACTTCCCAAATTGGGACGCCGTCTTCCATACCGAGTGTAACATTTAAAATTTTACGCGGCTTCTTCTCTTTTTGCACAATATCTCGTGCTTGTTGTTCGCTAATGCCATCAGACGCATATTTGACTAAAACTTCACCCGATTTTTTCTTTGGAACCCAAACAATAATGTCTTTTCGAGAATTGTTTTTCCCAGTTAAAACATAATAGGTTTCTTTCGTCCCATTATATAAATAAAAATCATCGTGCGATAATAAATCTACACTACCCTTTATTCGGTCTAACGCCTCTTGTTCATCCGCTTTAATTGGCTTTTCAGCACTATGCAAAAACCAAAAGAACGCAAGTCCTAAAACGATGAAAATACTAACTACAATAAGGATATATCGGACGATTTTTCGTCTGTTTTTTCGTTTTTGCAAATTGATTCGCTCATTTCTATTCTTTAATTGCCAGAATGGCTAAGTTTCAATATGTTCCTATTATAGCAATTTGCTGCTTTTTTTTGAAGCTTTATTGTTAAACTGATTTAAAAAAGTCGATAATTTCGCTTAGCAAAACGGTTTTATTGCCTTTTTTCGTTTGCACTTTCGGAATAGAATTTAAAAATGATTGACCAAATTTTGTCGTGTCAATTCGATTATCAAATACTAAAATAATCCCGCGGTCTGTTTCGCGGCGAATTAAACGTCCAAAGCCTTGCTTAAAGCGCAACACAGCTTCTGGTAGAGAATACGTTTGGAAAGCATTCTCCCCGCGCTCTTTTCGGAGTGCAATTTGAGCTTTCGTATATGGATCATCTAGCGGCGCAAATGGTAAGCGCACAATAGCGAGACAAGATAAGTCTTCGCCAGGAATATCAATCCCTTCCCAAAAGCTCGTCGTCCCGAGTAGAATCGCTTTTTCAAACAGTTGAAATTGCTTCGTCAAGCGAGCAGGACTTCCAGTAGAGACACCTTGCGCAAGAATCATATATTCTAAAAGCGCCTCTTTTTCTTTCATAAAGCGAAGCGTTTCGCGCAGCATATCGGTTGCCGTAAACAAAACAAGCATCCGCCCTTTTGTACAAAGCGCTACATCACTCAAATAATCAGCAAGAGCCTTTGCATAGTCAAAAACAGGCGTTCCTTTAATTTGCGGCATATCTTCTGGAATCAAAATCCGTGCATTTTCCTCATACTGGAAAGGCGACGGAATTTTTGCTTCAATCAACTCACTTTCTTCAAGACCTAGTGCTTTTTTTATATAGGAAAAGTCATGATTAACGGAGAGCGTGGCAGACGTCAAAATGACGCTTTCTTTTTGTTCAAAAAAGTCCTTTTGAAGTGCCCGCTCAACTTCCATAAGCGTACCAACAATTCGAAGACTCGGCAATGCCCCATTTTTGTCTGCCATAAGCGAAACCGTCATAACAGGCTGATTTTCATTTAATAAACAAGCAAAGTCTTCCCGCATTGTTTTCCAGTCTAATAAGAAAGAATATACTTCTTCAACAAAAGCCGTTTCAGCCTCTTTTAAATTTGCCACATCCTGCTTCCCTTTTTCAAGAAGTGTTTCAATATTTCGTTCCACCTCACGAAACAATACGAGCACATTTTCGGCAGCATATTTTAATGTGTCATCAAAATGAATCTTTTGCTCATTTTCAATTAAAACGAGTTCTTTTTTTGTGCCGCGACTCTTTAAAAGTTCCGCATGTAATAGACTAAATAAAATATCTGTCGCCTCGGTCAATTTTAACTGCGCAATATCTAAATCAAACAAACTTTCTTCTGCTGGGAAAACCATTTCTAAACGACTAAGCAGTGAGTATTTTTCGAGCGTTCCAAGTTGGTTCAAGAAATACTTTACTTTTCGATAAGATAGATAAAAACTCTTTTGCATGCGCGCACTCTCCGCAAAATGATGAGCCTCATCAATGACCAGAAAAGAATAGGCTGGCAATAATCTTTTCCCATTGAAATGGTCTGAAAGAAGCAAAGCGTGATTCACAATGACAAGATCCGCGTGGCGTGCCTTTTCTAAACTAAACTTATAAAAGTCAAAGTCGATCCATGGGTCTTTTTTTTCGGAAAGATACCACCCTGTGTGCTTCATTCGATTCCAAAACAATTCCCCACCACTTGATAAGTTTACTTCATCAATATCACCCGTTTCAGTTTCCGTAAGCCAAACAAGTAGTTTTAATTTTGTCACAACAACATCATACTGTGGATCATTTTCATGAAGTAACTGTTCAAATTTAAACAGATTTAAATAATGGTCTCTCCCTTTTAAAAGGGAAGCTTGCACATCAAAACCTGTTAATTTTGACACGAGTGGAACATCTTTCTCATAAAGCTGCGTTTGCAAAAGATTCGTATATGTACTAATAATAACAGGTAGCTCTTTTTGTTTTGCAAAATAAATTGATGGCAAAAAATAACCTAATGATTTTCCAATACCAGTTCCCGCTTCAATAAGCGCATGACACCCAGTTTGCATACCTTGAAAGACCAGATTCATCATTTCAAATTGACCGCTCCTCGCGTATAAGGGCGCACCCGCACGTTTAAATAAAGCTAATTTGTCCGCATCACTTTTTGGAAAATCCAATTTATCTCTCTTATCATATATTGGTTTATGAATATTTTTTTTACGCAAAACTAAACCGCGATGTTCCGTCCATTTTTCAGGAACCTGCTCAGCTCGGCGCTCTTTTTTCATTTCAATATCAAAGAAAAGTTCTGGTAAATACGTTTTTAATGGCTGAGCAATCGTTGTCATCTTTCGAATAACCGTAACTGGCAAGCTTTCCAGTTTTTCCACACATTGGATGAATAACTCAGCCGTCACTAAAGCATCACTATCCGCTTTATGCGGGTTTTCGTGAATAAACCCAAACTCATCTGCTAAATCTTGCAATTTATAGCTATCCACAGAAGGATATAGGATGCGCGCCATTTCAACAGTATCAAGCAACTTCATTTTACGAAGCGGCTTACCCGCGCGGCGCATTTCCTTCTGTAAGAAAGTCCAATCGAAATTAACATTATGCGCAACAAAAATCGTATCATCAAGTAGCGCTAAAATCGTATCCGCCACATCTTCAAAAAGCGGTGCGCCCGCTAAATCATTGGGCGTAATCCCTGTTAGCTCTTGAATAAAAGGCGGAACCGGCTTTAGTGGGTTAATATAGGTTGAAAAAGTCTCTACAATTTGTTTTCCTTCCACTAGCGTGGCGGCAAATTGAATGATTCGGTCATCTTTTGATGCCTGATTTCCTGTCGTTTCTAAATCGACCACTATATATTTTTTTAACTTTCGTCCCATATCATTCACCTTCCTAAAACCAGTTCCACATGTTTTTTTACAACGTTGTATTTGCTTTTTCTTCGTAAAGTCGACTAACAATTTGGTTGCGCTCATTTAAAACAATAACTTTTGGCGTAAGCGCCTCTGCCTCATTTGTTTCAAATAAGCCATAACCCATAATGATGACAATATCTCCAGGCGATACAAGCCTAGCTGCAGCACCGTTTAAACAAATGACACCACTATCTTTTTCACCAGCAATAATATACGTTTCTAGACGAGCACCATTATTATTGTTTACAATCTGTACTTTTTCATTTGGCAGTAAACCAGTTGCTTCTAAAAGAGCCGCATCAATCGTAATACTACCCACATAATTTAAATTTGCTTCCGTAACCGTCGCACGGTGAATTTTCGCATGCATCATCGTTCTAAGCATCACTCATCACCTCGCTTTATAATCTCATTATCAATTAAACGTGCTCTTTCATACTGCACCGCTATGGCTAAAATAAGCGATTTTGAATCATCTGACACGGCAGTAAAATCAGGATATTCATAGAGCGCCAAGTAGTCTAATTTCATCGCCACATCGCCAAGTACCGCTCGTACCTCGGCTAAAATGACCGACTCATCCCTCTCACCTTCCAAAATGCATTTCCTACCAGCTAATAGGGCTTGGTGAATGATTGGTGCCTCGCTTCGCTCAGCTATAGATAGGTTGACATTTCGACTACTCATCGCTAAGCCATCTCGTTCGCGCACCGTCGCAACACGACAAATGATGACTGGCAAAAAATAATCCTGAACAAGGCCTTCCACAACCGCAATTTGCTGGGCATCTTTTTGCCCAAAATAAGCGCGGCAAGAACCAATGAGATGGAATAATTTGAGTAGCACGGTGACAACACCGTCAAAATGCCCTGGTCGTTTCGCACCGTCCAGTACATCAACACGTCTTTTAACATGTAATTCAACCGATAACTCAGACGGATACATTTCCGAAACACTTGGCAAAAAGAGAATCGCAACACCTGCTTCAGAAGCCCGTTTAATATCGCGTTTTTCATCGCGCGGATAAGCTTCCAAATCTTCGTTCGGTCCAAATTGCGCTGGATTTACAAAAATGCTCATCACAACCACGTCATTTTCTCGCCTTGCTTCCCGAACGAGCCTAAGGTGACCCTCATGCAAATAGCCCATAGTTGGGACAAAACCAATCGAATCCGAATTCACATCAAGAAGCGTACTACGAAGTTCCGTTTTTGTGCGTACAATTTTCATCTTATTTCCCCCCGTATAAGCCTTTTAAATCTTCTTCACTCATCGTAAAACTATGGCTCTCTTCTGGGAAATTTTGCGTTTTAACATCTTGCACATAAGCGGTAAGTGCCTTTTCAATCAGCTCATCTACTTCCGCATACGCCTTCACAAATTTAGCACGCCGCGAAATACCATACCCGGTGACATCATGATATACAAGTACTTGCCCATCCGTCTTAGACCCGGCCCCAATCCCAATTGTTGGAATGCTTAAATTTTTCGTCACTTCTTCGGCAAGCTGTTTTGGTATTGCTTCTAAAACGAGTGCAATAGCGCCTGCAGCTTCTACCTTTTTAGCATCTTCTAATAATTTTTTAGCATCTTCTTGCGATTTTGCGCGGACTTTATAGCTTCCTGTAAGCCCAACAGATTGAGGTGTCAAACCAAGATGTGCAACAACAGGGGCTCCTGCCGCAGTCAAAGCAGCGATATGCCGCGTTACATCACCAGCACCTTCCAGTTTCACTGCATTTGCCCCACTCTCTTGAATAAGCGTTCGAGCGCGTTCTACCGTCTCGCTTTCCATCCCGTGATACGTCATAAAAGGCATATCCGTCACAATAAACGTATTTTTCGCCCCTCGTTTCACCGCTTTTGTATGGTGAATCATATCAGAGAGTGTCACTGGAATTGTCGAATCATAGCCTAGAACTGTCATACCGAGTGAATCGCCGACTAAAATTATATCCACTCCAGCAGCTTCTGCATTTTTAGCAGAAGGATAATCATAAGCAGTTAACATTGTAATTTTTTCCTGCTTTAGCATCATGCTTAAAAAATCAGTTGGTGTTTTCATTTTAACGCATCCTTTCGTCCATGTTCATTCGTGAATCACGGCAAAAATAAGTTGAAAAAGAAGAAGGACTGTATCGTTTCAGTCGAATACGATCATTGCCTCTCTACCTCTGTTAGTTTAGCATATTTACGCACAGCTATAAAGTATACTTACTAAAAAAGCCCTCACCTAATAGCGAAGGCAGGCTAGTTTTTGCATGACGATTAACTTTATTCCTCATTTTTTTCCAGCCAGTTTTTTAAATCGGCTTTACTCTCATTCCCTAAAAATTTAGATGCCACTTTGCCATCTTTTAAATACACCATAGTTGGCACAGAATCAATATCCATCCCCTTCAACAAACTAATCATTTTATCGCGGTTTTCTTCACTTGCAGCATCTGTATTATAATAAGCCATTTTCTCCGGCCAATTTTCTTCTTGAAGTGTTTCTTTTAAAATGGGTTGAAAAGCTTGGCAATCTTCACAAGACGGACGCCCCACATAGACAAAACCATCTTTCTTATCTGAAAATTCTTTTGTTCCAATTGTCGTTAAAAACGTTTTTGCGGCTTCACTTGTTTCTTTCGTCTTGTCATTTTCTTCGGCTTTTTTCCCTTCCGTTTGTGAACAAGCAGCAAGAACTAAACCTAACACACAAACGCCAACAAACAGCATGATTTTTTTCATCTCAAACCTCCTAATTCAATTTTCATTTTACACAATCTCCGCAAAAAAAGAAAATGCTAAGTTTAGCATTTTCTAATAGGTTAACCTATGCAAAATTTAATTTCTCGAAGCAAATTGGCTTGATTTTTTAATTTTCTGTAGCAGAAAAACAATTTTAGGAGTTGAAGTCAATATCTGCCGAATAAATTTGGTGCAGCACATTTGATTCGTCGCGGACAAGCAAAACGCCGTCATCTGAAATTCCTTCGGCACGGCCAGTCAGTTTTCCTTGCATCGTTGAAACCGTAATTTTTTCCCCAAAAGGAATGGCCTTCTCTTCCCAAAGTAGCTTAATTGGTCGGAAGCCTTCTTCCATGAATAGCTGATAATATTTTTCAAGTTGTTTTAAAATCTCTTGAATAAGCGCTGTTCGCGAAATAGAGTGCCCGCTCTTAAGAGCAAGTGAAGTGGCCTTTTCCTTAATCTCTTCTGGAAAGCTTAGTTGATTGACGTTGATGCCGATGCCAATAATAACTGCCTCGACAGAAGCTGCTTCAACACGCATCTCAGTTAGAACTCCACACACTTTTTTTCTGTCAATGTAGATGTCATTTGGCCATTTAATTTGCGGTTCAAGCTTTGTAACTTCCTGAATACCTGTTGCCACCGCAAGCGAGGCGATGAACGTAAACTGTGGTACTTTTTGCATCGCAATTTGCGGCTTTAAAATGACACTCATCCAAATTCCTTTGCCACTTTGTGAATCCCATGAGCGCGCAAGACGTCCCTTGCCATTCGTCTGTAATTCGCTAACGACAACCGTTCCACTCGCTGCACCTTCGCTAATTTTTTGATGCGCCACAAATTGCGTTGAATCCACTTCATCGTAGAAATAAAGTTTTTGCCCCATGAATTTTGTATGTAAATCAATTAGAATGCTGTCTTTCGAATAAGAATCACTATTTTTAATTAGCCGATACCCTTTATTTCGAACCGCCTCAATTTCAAAACCTTCGTTTCGTAAACTTTCCATATGCTTCCAAACCGCCGTACGCGATAAGCCGAGTAAATCCGCAATTTGTTGCCCTGATAAAAACTCACCTTGCTGCTTTGCAAAAAGAGCGAGTAACTTCTCCCGATTTTGATTAGCCACGATGCAACCACCTCCGAATCGCTTCCTCTTCATTTTCAACTTCCCGAAAAATGACCGCTCGCTCAATCTCTGAAAAAAGCTCCCGAAGCCATGCTCCGCCTGGTTTTCCGAATATCTCCATCAATTCCGTTCCCGAAATCGCAAGCTCACGACGAGATTTAATTGGCAACTTTTCATAAATTTCAAGTATAGCAGCTGTTTTTTTCTCACCTGAATAAAACGCGCGTCCCGCTTCAACTAAATCTACTAAAAGCGGCCCAGCATGAAATACAGTTAACGGATTCCATGAAACATCTTCTAGAATGAGCGCGTACGCGGCTGTAACAAGCTGAATGCGTTTAGTCGGCAACTTCCAAGCTTTCAAAAATTCATCCGCCTCACTCGGTCGAACAGCAAGTAATAACGCAAGCCAAATTTCATCTTCAACTGGGTCATCTGCAAAATGAAACGCGAACATTTCGGCAAGTTGCGATTTTCTGCCAGCAAGTTGTGGCAAATAATTTTCCATGTTCGCGAGTAGCGCAATTTCTAAGGCTTCTTTCCGAAAAGGTCCGCGCATCAATTTAACCCACTCTACTCTTTTTCGTTCAGTTGCAGTATGCGAAAGAAGGCCCACTTCAGAAAGCAGCGCCGCTTTGGTTTCTGACTCAAGAGTAAACCCCAGTTGACTGACAAAGCGAACTGCGCGCATCATTCGGAGAGCATCCTCATGAAACCGCGTTTTGGCATTTCCAACAGCGCAAATCATTTTCAAGCGAATCGCGTCACGCCCGTGAAAAGGATCATGATACACACCGTTTTTATCCATCGCAATAGCATTCATCGTAAAATCACGGCGTAGCAAGTCCTCTTCTAGCGAGCGCACAAATGTTACGCTTTTTGGGCGTCTATAGTCTTCGTATTTTCCATCTGTACGGAATGTTGTCACTTCATAATATTCTGTTTCAAAGCGGACGGTAATTGTCCCGTGTTCGATGCCAGTGTCATACGTAGCTGGAAAAAGTGATTTTACTTCATCAGGAAAGGCGCTTGTAGCAATATCAATATCGTCAATTTCGCGCGCGAGGAGCGTATCACGCACTGAACCGCCAACAAAATACGCCTCATATCCTGCTAGTTCTAATTTTTCTAAAACTGGAATCGCTTGTTTAAATAGTTGATTCATAGCTCTCTCTCGTTTCTTAAAACGTGTCATCACGTCGTAGTTTGCGCCAATCTAAAAAGCCGTCTGCAAGCCCGCGAAGTAGTACCTCTGCCGTTCCGATGTTCGTTGCAAGCGGAATCGCATATACATCACAAAGTCTAATTAGCGCCGTCACATCTGGCTCATGCGGCTGTGCAGTCAATGGGTCGCGCAAAAAAATGACCAAGTCCATCTGATTTTCTGATATTTTTGCACCAATTTGCTGGTCACCGCCGTGCGGACCAGATTTAAAACGATGAACTTGAAGCCCTACTTCCTCAATGATTCGCTTTCCAGTCGTTCCAGTTGCAAAAAGCGTGTGCGGCTCTAAATAATTTTTGTAGCTTAGCGCAAGTTCGATTATTTGTTCCTTTTTTTCATCGTGGGCAATCAGAGCGATATTCATTTTTTTTCACTTCCATTATAAAATATTTTCAAGTCCGTAAATGAGTGTATCGTATTCCGCCGTTTTACGGATGGCAAGTGCAACGCCAGACATGAAAGAAATCCGATCATAGGAATCGTGCCGAATGCTGAGCCCCTGGCCAACAGAACCAAAAATAACTTCTTGATGAGCAACAAGTCCTGGCAAGCGAACACTATGAATGCGCATGCCTTCATAATCAGCGCCGCGCGCACCTTGAATAGTTTCTTCTTCCCCAGTTGCACCTTGTTTAATCTTTTCACGAGTTTTTGAAATCATCTCTGCCGTTTTAACAGCTGTCCCGCTTGGTGCATCTAATTTTTTATCATGATGAAGTTCAATAATTTCAACGTTCGGGAAATATTCAGCTGCTTTTTCAGCAAATTGCATCATCAAAACGGCTCCAACAGCAAAATTAGGGGCAATTAAACTTCCGATTTTTTTATCCGTAGAGAGTTTTGTCAGCTCTTCGATTTGTTCAGGTGTAAATCCCGTAGTTCCAACAATTGCGCGTGCACCGTGCTCAATAATTTTTTTCGTATTGGAATAGGCAACGCTTGGCATCGTAAAATCTACGACAGCCTCAGGTTTCACCTCAGTAAGAAGCTGCTCTAAATCACCAAATACAGGCACATCTAAATCAGTAAATGCCGCTAGTTCGTTGATGTTTTTTTCTGCTGGCTCTTTATCAAGTACAGCAACAAGCTCCAAATCCTCTTCCCGTAAAACTGTTTTGACAACCTCATGACCCATTTTACCTTTATAACCAGATACTGCTACTCGAATCATTTTTCTTCCTCCTTTTTCGTCCAACGCTCTTTGTCTCGTGTCGCAAATTTTTGCATCACCATATTATGAGCTTCTTCTAAATCAATATGTAGTGAGTTTGCCATACAAGTTAACACGAAAAGACAGTCGCCAAGTTCCTCTTGAATTGTTTTTTCGCCTTCCGATGTTTTTTTAGGCTTTTCACCATAATGATGATTAATCTCGCGCGCTAGTTCTCCTGTCTCTTCAGTAATTCTCGCCATCATGGCAAGCGGCGAAAAATACCCTTCTTCAAACTGCCCAATAAAAGCATCTACTTCATTTTGCATCTCTCTTATTGTCTTTGCCACGCGCTTTCCCTCCCATTTTTTGATACACTAATAGTATTATTATAACGTTATTCTAAAAATCTTGAAAGGAGCAGAATATGTTCAAAACACTTCGGGTTAAAAATATTCTTTTTATTATGCTTGGTACAGCCATTTATGCGTTTGGCCTCGTGAATTTCAACATTCAAAACGGACTTGGTGAAGGTGGTTTAACTGGGATTACTCTCCTATTGTTACACTTCTTCCATATTGATCCCGCCTATTCAAACCTTCTTTTAAACATTCCACTCTTCCTATTAGGTTGGCGTATTTTAGGTTTCCGTACATTTCTTTATAGTGGTATCGGCACCATCAGCCTCTCCCTTTTCTTATGGATTTTCCAGCGCATCCCGTTTTCACTCGACCTGCACACTGACTTACTACTTGTCGCTTTATTTGCGGGTAGCTTCACAGGTGTTGGTCTTGGGCTTGTCTTTCGATACGGCGGGACAACAGGCGGTAGCGATATTATCGCGAAATTGCTTCACTTTAAGAAAGGGATTAGTATGGGGCGCACATTATTCGTCATCGATGCGCTTGTTTTAACGGCTTCACTCTCCTATTTAGACATTCGACAAGTCATGTATACCCTTGTTGCTGTCTTCATTGGCGCACGCGTAATTGACTTTGTCCAAGAAGGCGCTTATGCCGCACGCGGGGCACTAATTATTTCAAAAGACAACCATGCTATCGCAAGCCACGTCATGCTTGCAATGAACCGCGGTGTCACCATATTAGAAGGGCGAGGAGGCTTTTCAAAACTTGACCAAGAAGTCCTTTATATCGTCGTTGCGAAAAACGAAATTATCCAACTAAAAAATATTATCGAAGCCGTCGATCCGCACGCTTTCGTTTCTGTCAGTATTGTTCATGATGTGATGGGGGAAGGCTTCACACTGGATGAAAATAAAAATCCGCTTTATTAGCGTCTTCTCACATAATTCGCTGGGTCAAAACGTGTTAAGTCCAGCGAAACCGGTTCACCAGTCGCGCATTCGGCAATCAATTTTCCAACAAAAGGACCCGTTGTTAAGCCAGAAGCTCCCAAACCATTAGCTGCATAAATTGGTGTATCTGCAATTTGTCCGATAAACGGTGTAAAATCAGGCGTATAAGGTCTAGTTCCAACCGAAATTGTACTTTTCAGTGCACTTTCTAAATGAATAAATGGTTCAATCTCCGTCATGATTTCCCGGAAGCCGGCTTCTGTCCCTTCAAGATTAAAGCCGGCTTCTTTTTCATGCGTGGCGCCAAGCATTATTTTCCCTGCACTAAAAGGCACAATGCTCTTTGTCGCAGGTGGCAAAATCACTGGCCAGTCGTCTGTTTCCTCAGAAAATGTCATTGTAATAATTTGCCCTTTCTGTGCCAAAACATCTACCTCAAAACCAAGCGGCTCCAAAAAGTGTGGCATCCACGCACCCGCTGCCAGAATAATTTTATCAAAAGCCACTTCCTCCTCACCTGCAAAAAGCGTTCCTGTCGCATCTAGCTTACCGTGCGCCGATATTTTATGAGCGCCGACTCGGCTTGCCCCGTCTAAAAGTGCATCACGAATCCGTGCACCACTGACACGCCCGCCACCACTGACGAAAACCGCCCCAAAACCAGCTTTCACTAGCGGAAACCGCTTTTTCACATCCGCTTCCTGTAATCGAATCACCTCACCCATCTCAGGTGCCAATTCAAGCCGCTCCTTCGCAAGCGCAAACAACGCATCAAGTGCCTTTTCATTTCCCCGAAGCGCAAGCGCGCCCACTTGTTTGTATCCAGAATCCACCGAAAAATTCGCCAATTCTGTAGACAACTGCGGATAAAAAGCAGCGCTTTGTTTCGCGAGCTCATACCAAACTTTATTCCGCCGTTTTGAAAGCCACGGGCAAATAATTCCAGCCGCATGTTCTGTTGCCTGCCCTGGGGCCCTATCATCAATAATCGTCGTCTCATGACCCCATTTCGCCAAATGATAGGCCGCACTTGCACCAACAATCCCCGCACCAATAACCGCAATTTTCATGACGTAATCTCCTTTAACCACACTCGAAGCGCATCAAAGTCAGCTTCAATAAGCGGCAATAATTTTCGATTGTAAAAAATACTCGCCGGATGAAAAGTCGCCATCATCCGAAATTTCCGTTCTGTTTTAACATACTCTCGCTGATTTAACGAAGCCAGTTTAGAAAATGGCACATAGAGCCGCTTCCCGCGCACATCTGAAACTGATATTTTCTCCCCGAGCACTCGTCTTAAAGCAATGTTCCCTGTAGTCAGAACAATTTCCGGTTGCACATGCCGCAATTCATCATCAAGAATAGGAGCGTGCGCATCAATCTCCTTTTGATTTGGCGTACGATTGTAGCGCTTTAAAATTTGCTCCCCGGTTTTCGCATCCACTTTTTGAACCTCTTTAAAAGGGCGACTTAAAACCGTACTTGTGATATAAACGTCCTCCCGCGTTAAGCCAGCTCTTTCAAAAAACTTCATTAGTTCAGCGCCCGCACGTCCGCTAAACGGAATTAAATGATGAATCTCTGTTTCGCCCGGTGCCTCCTCAATTAACATCACTTTTGGGTTTTTCGGGCCACGACTTTTCACAAAGCCTTCAAGCGCCAAGTGCTCACTCCGTTTTTTTACAAGTTGAATAAGTGCATCTGAAGTTTCAAAAAAAGCATCATTTCGCTGCATAATATCCTTCCTTTACTTATATTGACAACAATATGGTAATTTGCAATAATATGGTATGCAAATCAGCGTTTAAAAAATGGGTAGTTTTTTGTATGAACATCAGAATAGCAACGTGACACGCCTCCTGAATGAACCGTATCTTTTTATTTTACTGAATTCCCGTACGAATTACAAAAGGGGAGCTTTTTTTATGTGGCATATGATTGACTCATTATGGTCTAGTTTGGCGCTTTTTTTATCTGCTTTATTTTTTCACGGTATTGTTTTACGTTGGCTTCGGGAAAGATGCCCAAACTGGTTTATCAATAATCGACAACATCATCTTATTCGTTACTTGATTGGCGTATACTATGGTGTTTTAGGGTTGTATTTTATTTTACGCGGCTTACCTGACACCGATTACGGTGTTTACACTGATATGCTTATTAATATTATCTTAATTGTCAACTTGTTTTCAGGTGCAGGACCCGCGACAATTGCTGCAATCATAATGGCTTGTAGTAAAATTTTATTAGCATCTAACACAAGCCTTCAATTACTCTATATTTTTTTCATATTCGCCTTTCTCCTTATTTGCATCCAAATTAGTGCCTTGAAAATTTCACTTTTTAGTAAATTTATTTTAAGCAAGCTTAGCATTGTTCCATTTATGATTTATTACCTTCACATTAAAATGGCCATCCCCCTTCAAATGGATGCGATTTCGAAGTGGGTATTATATTTTGGCATTTCATTTTTTGGTAGTTTTTTATTATATATGGCTGCACGCTTCATTGATTCCTCAAACAAGCAACTCTTTGCTTTGCGCCAATCAACCATCTTAGATCCTTTAACAAATCTTGCAAATTACCGCCATTTTGACAATTGTTTGCGTGAACAATTTTCTGAGAGTAAAAAAAATCATGCACCACTGAGCATTATTATTTTTGATATTGATTTTTTTAAGAATATTAATGATACATATGGGCATCAAACGGGTAATGTTATTTTATCTAGCTTCAGCAGTATCTTACAAAACGTCTTATTTCCCGATAAAACAGTCATTGCAAGAATTGGTGGTGAAGAATTTGCGATTTTATTACCAAATGTTTCATGCAGAGGGGCGAAACTTTACGCCGAACAGCTTAGGGAAAAAATTGAAAAAACCGACTTTCCTTTTCAGCATGAAGATATTCGTTTGACTGTTTCTGTTGGCACGGCAACGATGGACGAACTTCATGAATTTGAAAGTGGTGAGGCTCTCTTGAATACTGCTGATAAGGCGCTTTACGCGGCAAAAGAAGACGGTCGAAATCGTGTTCACGCAGCAGCTAATTTAACCGTTTTACTAAAGGAGTAATTTTTATGCCCACACAATTTGATGCCTATATCGATAGTATTTCGACCTTTCTAGCGATTTTATTCATCCAAGGAATTACCTTCCGCAAACTTCGCGAATTAAAGCCCGATTGGTTTTTAAAACGTAAAAGTCGACTACTTTTAAATGTTTTACTCGGTATTTACTACGGTTTAGCCGGCGTTTACTTTATTTTTCGTGGCGAACAAGATGCGGCGACTGTCGTGTACACCAATATGCGGATGAATGTATTACTTATTACCGCCATTTTTGGTGGCCGAATTCCTGTTACAATTGCCTATTTCTTTATGGTGGTTGGTCATATTTGGTTAGGACATACGACACAAAATGAGTTGAAATTCATTCTACTCCTAACAGGCTTTTACATCATTTGCTTTATTGTCACCCGTTTTAAAATGAGCTATTTAAAAAAATATTTAATTGTCTTCTCCTGTGCCATACCAGTTCTCGCCTATTACTATTTTACCGACTTTGGAAGCCATACGATTTTAACAGGAACAGAAGCCATGCTTTACTACATGCTTTTCATGCTTACAGGTGCCCTTGTTTTCGCCGCTTGTAACTACATTGATAAGAGCAACAAAATCATGTTTCAGCTCCGAAATTCCGCCATGACAGACGTATTAACCAATTTGCCTAACATCCGTTATTTTTTAGACACATTTGAAAAAGCTTTTCTTCTTTCTATGAAAAAAAAGAGACCGCTTAGTTTAATCGTTATTGACATCGATAATTTTAAAGAAATTAATGATTTGCATGGGCATCAGGCGGGCAACACAGTATTATCCCAGTTTAGCGTGATTTTAAAAAATCATATACTGCCTAAAAATACCCTTATTTCTCGAATTGGTGGCGAAGAATTTTCCATTTTACTGCCCAGTGTCGCACTCCCTGAAAGTAAACAAATCGCCGAAATCATTCGTAGCCAAATTGAACGCACAACATTCCCCTATAATCCTAAAAGCGGGCATGTGACAATATCGTTAGGCGTTTCCTGCCAAAACTTCCCTGAACAGCCTTATAAAACAAAAGAAAACCTGTTTGAAGCAGCCGATCAGGCGCTATATCTTGCTAAACAAAATGGGCGTAATCAAGTTTTAGCAAGCGTTTCAAAGGAGAGCGATATGGATGTTTAAAAAAATTCTTTTACTGATACTTCTTACATTTTTAGCAGGATGTACGCAAAATCCGCCTGCAAAAACAGAACCTGAATTTTCGGATGTGGAGGAACATGTGAAAGCGAATTATTTAGCAGAAAACGGCTTAATTGCAGACTATAAGGTTTCAAAAAATACCAAATATTTATCTGAAAGTATAGGTTTATACATGCAGTATCTAGTTTTAAATAACGACAGCCTTACATTTAATACGCTTTTTACGGCGATGCAAAATGAACTTCTTGTGGATCAAACGTTTATAAAGTGGAAAATGGGCGATGACGTGACTACAAACGCCTTTATTGATGACATGCGGATTTATGAAGCCCTTCAGGAGGCAAGCGCCAAGTTTCATTACCCAAAATACGAGGAATTCGCGAATAAAATCGCGGTGAGTTGGAAAAAATATGGCTTGGTGAACCAAACACCTCGTGATTTCTTCGATTTTAAAACAAAAGAAAAGGCAGAAACGCTTCATTTGAGTTATTATAATAGTGTTGCAATGAAAAAAGCTGGATTTGATGAAATCTCTTTTACGCCGCTTGAAAATGCGGTAGCTAGCCCGTTTTTTGATGAAATCTTTGAAAATGGGCGCTATAAAACGACTGGTAATCAAGTGAATATGATTGATCAAATGCTAATTGCGATTCAATATGTGACGCTAACACATAAAAAAGAACCGCAGTTTGATGCTTTTTTAGAAAATGAATGGAACCAAAATAATCGAGTTTATGCACGTTTTTATCGGGATACGAAAGAACCTGTGGAGAGTATGGAATCGACAGCCGTTTATGCATTGCTTGCGAAATACTATACACTGACAAATCAAACAGATTTTTATCAAAAAGCGATGGATAAACTAAACGAAATGGATACGTCAGATGCCACTACGACACATTTCTTTGACTACATGCATAAAGAGTTAGCCTTGATAGAAAAAAGGAAGTTAGTAGATGAATAGAGATCAAATTTTGGATATAATTGAATCCAATGAATTCCAGACAATTTACCAACCGATTGTAAATATTCAAGAAAATCATATTTTTGGCTACGAATCTTTAACGCGCGTTAGCCGCTTTTCCATTGGAGATTTTATTAAAGAATGCGAGAAAAACCGTTTGATTCATCAATTTGAACTGCGCACCCTTAAAAATGGCATTGAGCATTTTAGTTGGCGCGAAAGTACGCAACTTTTTTTAAATATTTCTTATGACACATTTATCAATCACTACCAAGAATTAGAGGACATTTTGAAAGAAAGTGGCAAAATTACATTTGAATTTTTAGAAACATCCTCTATTGATGAATACCAGTTGCCAGACTTACATGCGAAAATGACTTCTCTGAGAAGGCGGTTTGGCACGCAATTTGCGATTGATGACTTTGGTTCTGGCTATGCAGACATCGCACGCGTTCTAAAGCACCCAACAGATTTTGTAAAAACGGATGCTGAACTGCTGAAAAATGTTCAACATCATCACGGGAAAAAATTAGTGCTCACGAACTTGCATCATTTTTTAGAAAAGAAGAGGAAAAAAGTCGTCGTGGAAGGTGTTGAAAATAGAGATCAGCTCAATTATTTGGTTGATCTTGGAATTACGTATGCGCAGGGATTTTATTTTATCTGAAAAAAGCGGTAAAATGGAACCAAAGATTGAAAAGGAGCAACTTTATGACTAAAAATAATCGATTAAAAAACCCGTTTTTAAACAAAGGTACTGCTTTTACATATGCTGAACGCGAAAAATATCATTTAGAGGGCCTACTTCCGCCGCACGTGGAAACGCTTGATGAGCAAATTGTTCGTGTGAAAGCCGTTTTGGACGCGCTTCCTGATGCGCTTCAAAAAAATTATTATTTAACGGACCTATATAATAAAAATCGGACGCTTTATTTTGCGACGGTACAAAAATACGTTACGGAGCTCCTCCCTGTCATTTATACGCCAACAATTGGGGATGCGGTAACGGAATATCATAAGCATTTTCAAAATACCGATGACGCGCTTTTTATCAATGCTTTTCGCCCAGAAATATTGCGTAATAGTTTGGTGAACGCATGTGAACAGCCTGAAAAAATTAAAATGATGGTCATTACAGATGGCGAAGGTGTTTTAGGCATTGGTGACTGGGGTGTAAATGGTGTTCAAATTGCTATAGGAAAACTTGCGGTTTATACTGTAGCAGCTGGTCTCGACCCGTCTAGCTGCCTCCCTGTCATCATAGATTTTGGCACAAACAATTTGGAGCTACAAAATGATCCCCTTTATCTTGGCGAACGTAAGCCACGCATGTCCAAAACAGAATACGACCATTTTATCGCACAATTTATCTCCACTGCAAAAGAAATTTTTAAAGAAGCTGTTTTTCATTTTGAGGATTTTGGACGAGATAATGCAAGCCGCATCTTAGATGACTACAAAGATGGGATTTGCACGTTTAATGATGATATTCAAGGGACTGGTGCGATGGTTGTTGCCGCTGCTCTTTCAACCACACGTGTTTCCAAAATCCCACTCGCCAAACAACGAATTTTGATTTTCGGTGCGGGAACAGCGGGAATTGGTATTGCAAGCCAGCTTTGCCATGAAATTATACACAGTAGCGAAGCAACGCGACATGATGCTAAAAAATCCTTTTATTTAGTCGACCGAAATGGTCTTATCACAGATGACATGACTGACTTGACTGTAGGCCAACGTTCTTTTGCACGGGACCGAGCGGATTTCGAGAATATTGACACCTCTTCCCTCTTAGAGCTTGTGAGGTGTATCAAACCAACTATGCTCATTGGTTCAAGCGGCGTCCCTTCTGCATTTTCTGAAGACGTGGTACGTGAAATGGCGAGCTATACGATTCGTCCAGCCATTTTACCGCTTTCAAACCCGACAAAACTCGCTGAAGCAAAAGCTGCCGATTTAATCCAGTGGACAAATGGAAAAGCACTGATTGTGACAGGCAGTCCAAGCGCGCCAGTTGAATACGACGGGCAAACTTTTGAAATTGGTCAGGCGAACAATGCGCTACTTTATCCAGGGCTTGGGCTTGGTGCTGTCACTTCGCGGGCAAAAAAAATTACGAACGGTATGTTGCGTGCCGCAGCAAAAACGGTATCAGAGCAAGTCGATGCAACACATAAAGGTGCCGCGCTTTTACCGCACGTTTCAACTCTTCTTCAAACGAGCGAAAAGGTGGCTTATGCCGTTTCAAAAGCGGCCATAAAAGACGGGGTCGCACGAATTAAAACGATTACAGAAGATGACATTCAAAGTGCCATCTGGACGCCCTCTTATAAAGAGGTGTAGCCATGTTTTTACAAACGAAAAAACGCATCGAAAACCTTGTCGACTCAGGTACCGTACCAGGGGCGAGTTTCCAGTTCTTAACACAAGAAGCGACACAGTCTTTTACTCGCGGTTTAAAACAACTCAGCCCTTCAAAAAAACCACTTCTTTCTTTTGAAAAAAATATTTATGATATTGCGTCACTCACGAAAGTAGTTGCGACGACTACGCGTGTAATGCAGCTTGTTGAGAGCGAAAAACTGGCTTTAACGGACACGCTTGGTACTTTTTTGCCTGACTACCACACGCCCGATTTAACGCTTCTCGACTGCTTGACGCATCGCACTGGGCTCCCAAAAAACATTCCCGGCTTCCCAATTGAAACGCCTGATGACATTGATGCTTATATTGGCGCAGCCTGTCCTGTCGCCAAAAATCGCACCATTGTAGACTACTCTGATTTGAATTTTCTACTTCTTGGTAAGGTCATCGAAGTCGCTTGCAAAAAGCCATTTGAAACCCAAGTCCAAGACGCCATTTTGCGCCCACTTCATATGGAAGATACAACATTTTATTCGGCTGACAAAGCCCTTTCTGTTCCTACTGAAGTAACCGAGAAGCGTGGTGTCATTTCAGGCATTGTCCACGACCATAAAGCTTTCATTGCAGGTGGCAACACCGGTCATGCGGGGCTATTCTCAACCCTAGATGACCTTAGCCGTTTTGCATCTGCACTCCTATTCCAAGACGGCGCTCCCATTTTAACGCCCGAAAGCCTCGCCCGCATGCAAGAAAACTATACGAAAGATTTAAATCGCGACCGAGGTATTGGCTATGACTTAAAACCAAACGGCGACCATTACGCCCTTTACCATACTGGATTCACTGGTACCTTTATCGTCCTTGACATCATACAAAAAAAAGGACTCATCGTCCTAACAAACCGCATCCATCCAAGCCGAGACAATGCCGCATTTTTAAAAGAACGCGAGCAAATCGTCACCATTTTTTTAAATGAAAAAGCAGAGTAGTGATGCTACTCTGCTTAAACCCATCAATCAATCTCACTTCTCCGCGCTTCACTAGCAAACCTTGCCGCGTATTCCCCAGCCGTATGCCCCGTCACAAGTGCACATGTAATATTATAGCCACCCGTGTAGCCATTAATATCTAGAACCTCGCCGCAGAAAAATAACCCTGGCATTAGTTTCGACTGCATTTCTTTCGGCATAATTTCCTTCGTCTGCACGCCTCCGCCAGTTACAAAAGCTTTCTCAAAATCAAGCGTCCCGTCTACCATAAACACAAAACTTTTCAGAAGCTGAACAAACGCTTCCCATTTCTTCGGACTTTCCTGCTTAAAATGATTTTCTGGATTGATTCCCACTTTTTCCAAAAGAAAGAGCAAGAGCTTTTCTTGGATTAAAGGGGAAAGTGCATTTTTAACAGCTTTTTTCGGATTTTCCTCTAGTAATTTAAAGACGTTTTGATGCACATCTTCTAGCCCAATATCTGGAAAGAAATCGAGTTCCATCGTGACAGTTTCCTGCTTCCTAAGCGCTTGATTGACAAACATACTACACCGAAGTGCCGCCGGACCTGAAATGCCAAAATGCGTAAAAATCATATCCATTCGGTGCGTTACAACAATTTTATTCTTCTTACCTAAAACAGAAAGCGACACATCCCGAAGTGAAATCCCTTGGAGTACGCGCGACACAATGAATGGCTCTTTAGACGTAATCGGCACTTCCGTCGGATAAAGTTCCGTTATCGTATGCCCAGCGTCCCTTGCAAACCCGTAGCCATCGCCTGTCGAACCCGTGCGCGGAACTGATTTGCCGCCTACCGCGATAATCACGCTATAAGACGTCTTCACCTGTCCATCCTGCAGCAAAACGCCTTTCACCTTCCCATTTTCGTAAAGCACCTTTTTAACAGGCGTCTTCATAAAAATCGTAACCCCAAGCTTCTCCATCCGATTAATCATCGCATCCGCAACCGACCTTGCACTATTTGAAACCGGAAACATTCGCCCGTGATCTTCTTCTTTTAAATGCACGCCAAGTTTTTCGAAGAACGCAATAATATCCTCATTATCAAATTGATGAAACGCGCTATACAAAAAACGGCCATTTCCTGGCACATGCCGAATGATTTCCTCTACAGGTAAACGATTGGTGACATTACACCGACCACCGCCCGATAAAATCAGTTTGCGCCCAAGCTTCGGCCCCTTTTCAACGAGCAACACCTTTTTATTCTTCCTAGCCGCCTGAATCGCCGCCATTAAACCAGACGGACCACCGCCAATTACAATAACATCAAAATCCATATTTTCCCCTCATTTTATCTTTATTTCTCAAAATAAAACCTGAGAACTTTTCTCAGGTTTTATGACTAGTTTCGATTCATATTGGTAAAAATTAAGATAAGACGAAGTAGCTCTAGAACAGCTACAGCCATTGCTGCAACGTAAGTCATTGCCGCCGCGCTAAGCACCTTTTTCGCCTGTGGTTGTTCTGAAGATTCTAAGAAACCGCCATCTTCAAGTTGCACAAGTGCACGTTTACTTGCATCAAACTCAACAGGTAAAGTAATCACTTGGAACAATACACCTACAGCCATTAATACAATTCCAATAAGCATAAGGCTTGGAATCGTGGCTAACATCCCAATAATTAAAAACACCCACGAAATGTTTGAACTAAACATCGTTGCTGGGACTAATGCAGAACGGAAACGCATGAAAGCATAATCTTCTTTATCTTGAATCGCATGACCAACTTCGTGAGCGGCTACTGCTGCCGCCGCAATGGTTGCTTCATGATAGTTTGATTCTGAAAGGAAAACGGCTTTTTTGCTTGGATCATAATGATCACTTAAAACGCCTTTTGTTGCATGTACTGGCACATTTGAAAGACCGTTTCGATCTAAAATCATTCGCGCAACTTCAGCTCCAGTTTGGCCACTTCTAACACGTACTTTGGAATACTGTGCATACGTGCTTTTTACACGAAATTGCGCCCAAAGTGGAATAGCTGCGACAATTAAAAAATAAATTATATAAGATCCTAATGACATTTAAATCATCTTCCTCCTAATACTTACTTGATTAATTTTTATTATAAAGTATCTTCACTTGCTTCTCAACAGGTTTCACTCACTATGAGAAAATTCTAATCTTAAAATAGTTCAAGTTTCATTCGGTCTTCTCTTAACGTTTTTCTGTAAACATATATCAGAACAAAAATCGTAAGCCAGAAAGTAGCATAACCGATGTACGGTAAGAATCGTTCTAGTCCCATATAAATAGGCATTTGCCCAAATAAGTAGTCAATTACATCATTATGTAGTACCCAAACGGCCGCAATCATAAAATGCCCAATTCGAAAGCGGTAGAAAGGCGCATAGAGCATTGCTTGAACAGCCATAAAACCATGACTTATCATAAGCATAACGCCCGTCCAAATAATCGTTTGCTGATCAATCATTAAGAAAATATTCATACCCACTGCCCATAAACCGTATTTCATTAAACTAACAAACGCCAGTGCTTCCATAAGTGGCCAATGTTTTTTAGCTAAAAAAGCCGCCAGTACAAAAAAGAAAAACAACACAGCAGTCGGGCTATCAGGAACAAACAACCAAAATATTGGTTTCGTTATTTCAAGTTGCGGAATATACCAAATATAACCGTAAATTGCCCCTAAAAAGTTTATAATCAAAAGCAACCGTAAAAACGTACGGTTTTGTAGCAAAACATACACAAAAACTTCCCCCATTCTAAAAAAAACACAAAACTAGGCATGCTTTTAAGTTAGTGGGCGCAAAACGCTCGAACTTAAAAACTTGCCCAGTTTTTAGCAATATCTATTCTTTCATTTCCTTTAAAAAAGTCGTAAGTTCTAAAAATCGCGCTTTATCTCCCGCATCAATTGCACGGTCAATTTCCTTTTGGACTGATTCCGCCATAAAATTGCTAAGCGTATGATCTAAAAAGTCCGTTGCAAGTTGTTGTTCCTCTTCGTTAATTTGTAAGTCTTTGTGCGGGTTGTCTTCACGAACGAGCGCATACTCTGGAGAACTAATCGCCTCACTAAAATGGAGTACCACATATAACGCCTCGTCCCAATTTAAACGAATATCATGAAAAGCTTTTTCTGGATCACTCGTCGTCAATTTTCCTTTAAAGAATCGGAATGGTTCAAAGTCCACACCCTCAGCAGAAAGAACGAGCCCGCGGTGGCAGCCTTCTAGGTCATCAACAAAGTGGACATATTGTATAATTTGATCGTGGCCAGCAATATAGTTTAATACCCACATTGCTTCTCGAAGTTTCATTTGATGCGTATTTAAAAGCCAACGAATAAAATCTTTCTTCTCATCTACAGAAATGGATGCCTTCATCACACTCACTCCTTCCGAAAGTTGATTATAACTCAAGTAAATTTCGAATTTCCGCATCCTCAGGCTCAAATTTCAAATAACGTTCAAAAATTTCACGCGCTCTCTGAATTTCCCCTTCTTCCCGCAAGAATAAACCATATTCCCGTAAAAAAGTCGGATTTTCTTCAAAATGAGGATAAGCTTTTTCAAAATTTTCTTTTGCTTTATTATATTGTTCCACACCGCTGTATGCAACACTTAAGTCCCAAAAAATTTGCGGTTCCGTCACAAGCTCGTCAGAAAGTGCCTCAGAAACCTCAAGCAAACCTTCAAAATCTTCTTTTGCTAAAAAGAGTTTGTTTAGTTCTAAAATAGCCGCCGAGTACTCCTCGTCCAACACAATTGCTTGCCTGAAAAACTCCTCAGCTTCGTCAAGCTTCCCTAAACGGTCTGCCACTTTTCCAGCCTCGAAAAAAAGCTCTTTATTAAATTCATCATATTTCAAACCCTCCGTGAGCGCCTGGAGTGCCTTCTCCAGTTCCCCGTTTTCCTGATAGCTTTTTGAAAGATACGGGTAGAGTGTCGTGTACGCCGGGTCATGTTCCTTCAAGTGGTCAAATGCATGAATCGCTTTTACATACTCCTTCGCCTGAAAAGCGGTAAGTCCGAGTCCAAACAATGTATCGACTGATTCATGTTCTGAAAGTGCCTTTTCATAAAATGGCAGCGCCTCTTCAAATGCCCCGCTCGCACTATAGGCTTCCGCAATACGTTCATAGATGGAAATGGTACCTTGTGCAAGTTCTGTCACACCTGTATCTAACACAGCTTGGTAATGCTGCACAGAAAGCGCAAACCTGCCTTGCGATAAATAATATTCCCCTAGTGCAAAATCAATAATAGCCTCATTCGGTGCTAATTTTTTTGCCTCAAGCAATTTTTGTTCGGTCACTTCAAACAAGCCTTGCATCTGATACAAATCAGCTAGTACAAGTAAGCTCTCAAGATACGCCTCATCTTGTTTATTCACCTTTTCTAAATACTCCTGCGCCGTATCAATATCATCTTTTTCAAGTGCCACTTCTGCCGCCCGAACGAGTAGCGCACCCTCGTCTTTATAATTGGCTAGTAACAGCTCGTATAAATCTTCCGCTTCATCTAAAAATCCTAAGCTAAACAATTGCTCAGCTAGAAAAAATTGCTCCTCATCAGAACCATTTTGAACCGCTAAATCAAAATATTTTTTAGCCAAAACCATGTCTTCATGTTCTAAAGCATGTAGCATCTTTTCAGCATTTTCCATAACGCACCCCCGTGTCCTTTGAAATCATGGGTATTATTATATCATTAATTGCTGTGATGCGGAAGGTAATGCTTCAATTGGTCGTGAATATTTGCCAATATTTGATTGCGTTATTTAAGGTGTTGCTGTAGATATTTGTCAAAATATGAGTTTCTATTGTAAATGTTAATTTTTCCGCACTTCGTTTGTTAGTCTAGCCCTACTCACTTAACAAACCGCCTCTCATACTTAGCAACACATTGATTTTTATACTTTGGAAAGCAGTTAAAAAGATATGAGTATGCTAATCTCTCTACAGAGTTAGTTTTCTCATATCTTTTTCAGTAGCATAACTTCTATACAGTGAATACAGCCAGCTTTTGTTAGCTACTGGCAACTTGATTAGTGGGGTCACGCTTTACTAGTCAAGTCTTTACTATCCGACGACAATCAGATAGTGAAGTGCCTTTTTATGTTGTCTTCAAGTATTCTATTTCTTCATCAGACCATCTTTCATGAATCTTTTTCTTCAACTCATCAGAAATTTTAAATATGTCTAGCCACTCAGAACTTTGTCTCACACTATCAATATTCCACAAATTTGTATTGTCAATATTTAATACTTTTTTTCTGAGAAGATAAGCTTTTTTTCAATCTCTTCATCAATTAGTCCATTCTCTTTCAGTTCATTCAAATTATTTTTACTGAGAAAAGAAGTAACACCAACAATTAAATCTTCAAAAATGAATGTTTCTATTTCTTCATTAGACAAATCTAAAATGAACATACCACTTTTATTTAAAGTATCTATAAACCAATCAAACTTTTCACCTAAAGATAATTTTTTCAACTACTATTTACCTCCAAATTACTCCTTACTACCAAGGCTCAATCACTTGACTACATACATTCAAACCTAATTTTCTAATATCCTAAAGATATTAGCAGTTCTAGCCCAGCTTCTCTACATTTTTTCCATTCACTAGCACCTCTCAGTGCTTCTTCACACCAAAGTGTTTTATCCTTACTCATATCATCTAATTTTTCATCAATAGCTAAAAATTGCTGATACTGGTCTAAAGTAATCCAAGCATTTTCAAATAGTTCTTTTGCATAATTTAATGTGATATCAGAAAAATCCGAAGCAATTTCATCAGCAACTGGAAAACCTTTTAATCTTTTTATTTGTTCTTCTGCTGGCATTGAAAATTCTTGAAGATTTTCAATAACTCTGTCATATAACGTTGTCAATTTTTCTATATCTTCAGTCATTCTTTCACAACCTTTCCTTTTGTATAAATTCTAGTAATTCCATGTTCTGGAGAAGATACTTTGTAATATGGTAAATCACCCTGGCAGTGGGCACCAGGGTGATATTGAACATATCTTGAGCTCTCAACTGAATTCTCATTTACTAGTAAAATGTCTTTTTATTTAATTCTCAATATAACTTTCAGCTATATCAATATCTTTAGCCATGTCTAGATTAGGAAATTTTTTATCAAGGTTTCTTAAGCAAGTAATAAATCTTTCACTTTGAAGCTGCTCAGATATATCTTCAAAAATTTCACTGATATAATATAAATCATCTTCATTACACTCATTAAGATAGTCTATTGTTTCATTTTCATTTTGAGTTAAAAGTACTGTCATTTCATTCCAACACTTTGCTATTCCAAAATCATCATTTATATTTAAACCTTTCCTTTTTTTTAGCATCGTATCCATTTCATTCTTAAATTCCATAATTTTCCTCCTAAAATTTTATGGCTGTCTTGTCGCATCTGGGAATATAGTTGCAGGTTTTCCATCAGTTTTTATTACTCCAACTCGTACACCATTGAATTCACCAAAAATAGCTTCCCCATCTTTAGCAATTGCATAGTTTGGTTGACTAGCAATATATTGTCCTGCACTTTCTATATCTTTATTTGTCCAATTTTCAGGAAACCAAGATTGATTATTACCTGTTCTTTTAGCCCTAACCTTATGGTCTGGTACATTTCCAATTCTAACACCATTAGGGTAAGTTCTTTCGATATTTACTTCAAACTCATTTTCTTTTAGAAAATCAATGTTAGATTGACCATGCCCGCCACCTTTCATTTTAGACATTTTTCCTGTAGAAGGATTAACAGTAAAATCTCCAACACTTGCATGTTTCAAACTTTGTTTTGGAATTTCAACTTTAGGTACATTAACCTCACTAACCTTCCCATACGTCATGCTCCCCCGAATCGCTGCGGTACTCAAACCTAACCCCATCACTACATCTATAAGGCTGCTTTCATCAAGCGTGGCTCTCATCGCGATTTCACATATGCCGAAGTGTGAAGCGTGCCTCCAACCATTCTGGTGCATTTCATGCCGTCCCTATAATATATGTACCGATTTTCCACGATAAATATCTTGATGGCTGATTTCTTTTATCGGTTGCTTATTTTTTCTTGTATTCATTACTTTTATCCTCCAAAATCTGTTTTTTGATACATGAAAAAACGGTATCAGCTTCTTTCACTAATACCGTTTCAATAACTACATATTCCCAGCTTTTAGAGTACGGAAAATAAACCCAGAAACTAGAACAGTCCCTGCTTTTCCAGTCCAATAAATACAGTTAGCTTTTTGTTGGCTATTCGCAACTTGATTAGTGAGTTCACTCTTGCTAGTCAAGGCTTTACGATCCGACGCCAATTAGATAGTGAAGTGTCTTTTGTAATCCAATTATTGATTTTCAATACTTATAGAAAGCGTTGTTCCAAAACCAAGACTGACAATTGTACCATCTTCTCTTAAAACTCTCAAATACATATCTTCCTTTTTCAATTCAGTAACATTATCAAAATCTCCATAAAAAATATCTTTTTCTTTATAGGTCAAGAACACACTAATTTGGTTTTCATAGGTTCTTACAAAGATTTTTAAAGTAAAATCATCTTTGCTAATTTTATACGTTATATTGCCATCACCTATATTGTCTATCAAACTTTCACTTTCAGATAGAAACAGTTCCATCAAGTCTAATTCATCATATTTCACTTTTATCTGCCTCCTTTATTTAGGTATCACTGTGATTACATTACCTAAATCATTAATTATAACTGTAACATCACCAGTTTCAAATTTCCATGTATTTATTTGGTTTCCTGTAGTTTTTACACCATTTTTTATAGCGTCTTCAATAACTGATGGTGGAACATTTCTTGGCTGTACATATTTTTTTATAAAATCGCTATATTCTCTTGTTCCAGGAACATATTCCTTACCTTTGGCAATTTCATATGCTCTAGTATGCAATCGAGCTCGAATCTCTAGTGTGTCAGGAGCCATTCTTTCTAAAGCATGTCCAGAATACTTACGTCCATTTATAGTTGCTCCATTTTTATTTAAACTCCAAGATATATCATCAACATTTTTAGTCCCGCCAACCTTCCCATACGTCATGCTCCCCCTAATGGCTGCTGTGCTTAGACCTAGCCCCATCACCACGTCCATCAGGCCACTTTCGTCCAGCGTGCCTTTCACCGACTCCACATATGCTGATGCGCGGAGCGTGCCACCAACCATCCCGGAGTATTTCGTGCCGTCCATATAATACGTGCCTTTTTTCCACGCTTGGTTGATTTTTTGGTTTAAATCCTCATTTGTGATAATTTGGTAGTCGCTTGGATCTAAGTATTTTCCGGTTTTCTCTAAGTATTTTTTTAGTTTCGGGTCACTCACGCCAACTCCGTTTTGTTCAAGCAGCCACATCACTTGCGGTTTTCCGTGAGCATCGTAATACACCACTGCCAAAACTTGATACGCTTTTAGCGCTTTTTCTAGTTTTGGGTCTACGCCGCGAATGGCATCAAGTCGCTTTTTCAACCCTTCTATCGACTGGGTATAGCCTTTTGGATATGTATAGCTTCCTGTTTGGGCGTTAAATTGGACGTCCTGCAAGAGTTGCCGCATCGTTCTTTGTGTGGTCATCACAAGACCTAAAAGTTCTTGGAAAAAGTGGGTATGACTTTGCTCAAATTGTAAATAGTTCTCCAGAATTTTTTCTTCTTCCACCGCGTTAACTAGGTCTAGCCGTAACTGTTGGACGCGTCCTTCCTGAGAAGCTCCTGTTTGTGCCGTAAGAGACCGCTTCAAATCTTCTTGTTTTCGGCGGATACTTCGCGCTTTCTCGGCAGCTATGCCTAGTAACTCTGCATCGACTCTGGCGTTTCTAGAGTCATCTACTTGGGCACTAAAGTCATTCAAATAGCGTTCCAAAAGGGCTTCACTCGTATCTAAAATGTCAAGTAAACTTCCCCCTACCGTCTGGTAGGTTTCGCGAAAATACTGCTGGGAAGCTTGAATGGCTTGTCCGTCTAAAAAGTAGTCGCCTGAATACCGCAAGGCGCTTGCTTGTACGGCTTGAATACGGGCTCGCATGGTCGTATTGGCTTGTTGTAAAGCTTGTTGAAAGGCACGTACTTCGGCAATATCTATTCGGCTCATGAGGACAACTCCTTTCGAAGTTTGACCTGCGCCGCTTCTAGCTCTCGTAAAGTCTGTTTAGAAGCCGTTACTTGGTTCGTAACATCCGTGGTTTCTCTCTCAATACCTTGCCGCCAGTCCCGTTGTTCCTCGTACTGCATCTCTTCGGTATACAAATGGAAACCCGTAGCGCGCTCTCCTTGCCAAGCCTCACGCAAAAGTTCACGCAGTTCCTCTTGTTCCTGTTTGACGCGTACATGGTCTTCTTCCAGCCATTCCAATTGGTTTTGTTGATTTTGAAGGGTATGTAAAACATTTTCCATGTCGCTTTCTTGCTTTCGTAAATCCAGTAGGGCTTGTGTGTTTCGCTCACTTTTCGCATCCATCAGCGCAGCCCCATCCCTTCGATGGCTTGTCCTGCCGCTCGATCTTGTTTTACGAACGCTTCGCCCATTTTCTCTAAACGTGCCGCATCTTTGTCCGCGAGCTCGGAAAACTGGTGCATCATCTCAATTGATTCCATGATCGCGGTTCGGAACTCATTGATGGAGTTGGCATAGGAATAGCTCATATTCCCAGAACCCCACGGATGATAAGGTGCCCCTCCGCTTGCCTCCCGTAGCTCCCTTGCATAGGCGCGCAATTCGCTTTCGCTAATTTGAATTTTAATCATCTGCATCACCTCTTTGTTGACTTGTATATCCTTTTTTAGTATAGCATATAAAGATATGATAATAAATTGTATACTGGTATTTTTATGCCCCAATTTGCCCACTCTTGTATAAAAAAAAGAAGCCGTTAAGCCTCTTTTTGTTTATGATTCATCAAACAAACTTTTCACATCATCAAAAAAACTTGGATAAGATACTGAAACGGCGTCCGCCTTTTCAAGTTCCACTTCCCCGTCTTGTACTAAAAGCGCTGCAATTTGGAGCATCATGCCGATGCGGTGGTCGCCGTAACTTGTTACCTTTGCACCGCGGAGCTTCGTTTTCCCACGAATGATGAGACCATCTGCTGTTGGGGTAATATCGGCGCCCATTTTCGCAAGTTCAGTTGCTACAGCATCAATGCGATTGGTTTCTTTGACTTTCAATTCTTCGGCATCGCGAATGATAGTTTCGCCTTCTGCTTGTGTGGCTAGGAGCGCGATGATGGGGAGCTCGTCGATTAAACGCGGAATTAATTCCCCGGAAATAGTCGTCCCTGTTAAACGCGATGTTCGTATGGTTATGGTGCCAGCTAAATCACCTTGCTCCACTGAAATGTCTCCGCCCATTTTTTTCACCACGTCAATTATTCCTGTCCGTGTAGGGTTTAAACCAACATTTTTTAAAACGATTTCACTATCTTCTGCAATTAATCCTGCTACGATAAAAAAGGCAGCCGAGGAAATATCGCCTGGAACTGTTAGTGCTTGCCCTTGGAACGTCTGGTTGCCTGAGACGCGAATGGTTAGACCATCGACTTCGATATTTCCGCCAAATTTTTGAATCATTTCTTCAGTATGATCGCGCGTTTTTTCTTTTTCGAAAATAACCGTCTCACCTTCCGCTTGAAGTGCTGCAAAAATGATAGCACTTTTCACTTGGGCGCTTGCAACTGGCATGTGATATGTAATACCGCGGAGTTTTTCCGTGCGTTTAATATCAACCGGGGCAAATTCACTGCCTACTCGTCCAGTCATTTGAGCACCCATTTCTGTTAGTGGCAACATAACGCGGTTCATTGGTCGTTTTGCAATGGAAGCATCGCCAAATAGCGTCGTCTCAAATGGGGCAGCTGCAAGGATACCCATCATGAGCCGAATCGTTGTACCTGAATTTCCTACGTTAATCGGTGCCTCAGGTTGTTTGAAACCATTAAAGCCAACGCCATGAACGATAATCTCATCAGGCGTCTCTTCAATTTTCACACCTAAATCACGAAATGCTTGAATCGTACTTAAACAGTCGTCTGCGCGCAAAAAATGGCGAATTCTTGTCTTTCCATTTGCTAGAGCACCAAACATAATACTACGATGCGAAATGGATTTATCACCCGGAACTTCAATCGTTCCGTGCAAATGACTTTTTCCTGTTTGTAATTTCATCTTTACACTCCTTTACTGCTCTAAATAACACGTATATGCTGCGTTTGACTCAATACTTGCTTTTGCACGCAAGCGGTCTGCTTCGTTTTGAAATGTAATTTGTAGCACACCATTTATGTCTTCGCGCGTTTCTAGAATTTTTAAGTTCGTTAAACTAATTTTTTCATCAGCTAAAATGGCTGTCACTTCTGAAATGACCCCTGGGTAATCCGGCACATCGACGAACAAATCGTAAAAAGCTGGAATAGCCCCGCGGTGAATCGGAAGCGAATCGCGAAATTCTTTCGCACCATCAAAAAAATCATAAATCGCATTTTTATCAGCCGAATGAATAAGTTGTATTGCCTCATTCATTCGGTCACGCCAAGAAGTAAGTTGTTCTTTTAAAATGTCCCGATTGCTTATGGAAATGTCCGTCCACATGCGCGGATCACTTGAAGCAACACGCGTAATATCTCGAAAACCGCCAGCAGCTAAACTAAACGCATCAGGATGAGTCGCTGTAAAAGCTTCCGTTTCTTGAACTAAGGCAGCCGCAACAATATGTGGAAGGTGACTAAGCATACCTGTAATTTGGTCATGCTCTTTAGGCGATAGCGTTAAAAACTTAGCATTCGTCCCACTTAGCCACTCTTTTAATTCCGCTAGCCGTTCATTTGCGATTTCATTTCCCGGCGTTAACAAATAATAGGCGTTTTCAAATAACAAGCGCTTCGCTGCAGTCACACCACTTTTATGTGAGCCAGCCATCGGATGACCACCAATAAATGTAATTGACTGATTAGCAAGCTCCAGTGCCGCCTGCATAACGGTTTGCTTCGTACTACCTGTATCCGTCACGATAACCTGTTTTTTTAAGTTTAACCCTGGTAAATGACGAACGAGCTCTTCTGTTTCTTTCACTGGACAGCAAAAAATGAGCAAATCTGCTTTTGGCGCATCGATAAGCACACTTTCGCCAATTTCATCAATAATCCCAAGCGAAAGTCCTTTTTCAAGTGTGTTTAACGACACATCAATCCCGATAATATGGGCCTCTTTATGTTTAGCTTTAATCGAAAGTGCAATCGAACCGCCAATAAGCCCCAGCCCAACAATGACGACTGTCCCCTTCATAAAAATCGCCTCCTATCCTAAAAACTCTTTTAGGAGCGCAATCACTTGCTCGTTTTCTGCCGCTGTCCCAACCGTAATCCGCACCGCATTCGGGAACCCAAGAGCAGCCCCTGACCTTGTAATAAAGCCGTTTTTCTCTAGGTAAGAAAAAATATCTGCTGCTGGTCGGCCAAGATCGAGCAATACAAAATT
Source organism: Listeria tempestatis (assembly GCF_963575625.1). Taxonomy (NCBI): domain Bacteria; kingdom Bacillati; phylum Bacillota; class Bacilli; order Caryophanales; family Listeriaceae; genus Listeria; species Listeria tempestatis. The sequence continues at coordinate 177,270 of NZ_CAUYTK010000002.1, read as the reverse complement.
GCCTTGCGACGGATAAAGTGTGACTTGCGCATATTCTGCGCTAAACGCTTCGTAGGCCGCGATTCCCGCGTGATTTAACGCCCGGCATTCAGCCACAAAATCTTGGTCAAGCAAAGCTTCTTGCGCAAGTAGTTGCCCGGCTGTAGTCGTATTAAAAGGTGGTCTAACGACATTTAAATAATGCACAATTTCTTTTGAGCAAATGCCGTAACCAACTCGTGAACTTGCAAGCCCGTATATTTTACTAAATGTACGTGTGATAATCAGGTTTGGAAATTCGCGCACCCATTTTTCATGAGCAGCTGGTTGTGGCTCTACATATTCGATATAGGCCTCATCAAGCACGACTAAGCAGTCTGTTGGCACTTTTTGAATAAAGGCAAAAATGGCATCAAGTGGTAAAAAATTACCTGTTGGATTGTTCGGATTGCAAATCCACACGATAGCCGTATTTTCATCAATCGCAGCCAACATTTTTTCAAAATCATGATGCCCGGAAGGTTTCAAAGCAATTTCTCGCACCTCTGCCCCTTCGATGAGCGCATTTTGCCGATACTGTACAAAAGTTGGCGTTGCCATAACGGTATTCGTCGTTTGATCTAGTAATACACGTGTTAAAAGCTCAATTAATTCATCCACACCTGCCGTGAAGACAAGTTCTTCTTCCGATATATCATAAAATTCCGCAACGGTTTTTCGAAGATTACTCGCATGCCCATCAGGATAAATTTCCGTTTTAAACGTTAAGGTGCGCGCAAGTTCCTGAACTTTTTTAGACGCACCAAGCGGGTTTTCATTGGAGGAAAGTTTTGTAATTTTAGTTAACCCTAATTCTTTCATTACCGCATCTTCTCTTTTACCCGGCTTATACGAATGAAGCCCTTCTAAAGAGGTTTTCCATTTCATTAAGAATCCTTCCTTTCCACGAGATCTGGACGGAGACGAACAGCATCATTTAAATAAATATGTTCAATTTCAGCAAGTGACTTATCAAGATTTGCTTGCACCATCATCCGAATACATTTTAAAGGCGCACCGGGTACTGGGATTTCTTGCATACCCATGACAGGAACAAGCTCGAAACCAGGCGTTACCCTTACAGCACGCGCTGGAAAAGCTGCAGTAATATCTTCTGTTACCGTGATGATGACCGAAATAAGCGTTTCCGCGTCAACAATTTGATTTTGCTTTAAAATTTCCTGAAAAAGCTCGCTCGTCGCCTCGTAAATCTCATCTGCCGTATTTTCTTTTATAGTCGTTGCACCGCGAATCGCTCTCACACTCATCATTCTCCTTTTTTCATTTGGTTAAAAATTTGTAAAACAAGTTCCCGGTCAGCAGGAACGATTTCCATCTCACCGATTTCATTTAACAGCACCATTTTAATTTCTTCAAAGGTCGTTTTTTTATCGTGTAGCATATTTTCAAAAATCGTTTCAAATGGGACATCATTTGGGAGCGCAGTTTCGTAACCAAGTCCAGTTAGCCAAGAAGTAAACGACGCCCTATCAAACGAGAAGTTTTGGGTTTTCTCGCTCATTAAAAGCGCATAAATCATGCCAAAAATGATGGCTTCGCCGTGAAGGAAACGTGAAAAATTACCGTAGGCTTCAAGAGCATGACCAAACGTATGACCGAAATTCAAATATGCGCGAACGCCCTGCTCGGTTTCATCTTGTGCCACTATTCCCGCTTTAACCAAAATGCCTTTTTGTAAAAACGGTGTTAAATCTTGTGAATAAAAGTCATCTGGTGTTTGGAAGGTCGTCATTAGTTCATCTAGTAATGCCTGATCGCTAATTAAAGCATGTTTAATAAGTTCAGCAAAGCCCGAACGCATTTCGCGTACAGGTAGCGTGGCAAGTAGCGCCGTATCATAGATCACCGCTTCTGGTTGATAGAAGTTGCCAATTAAATTTTTCCCAAGCGGGTGGTTAATTGCCACTTTCCCACCTACCGCACTGTCATGCGCTAAAACAGTTGTCGGAATTTGGTAAAACGGAATACCCCGCATATACGTTGCCGCAACAAAGCCTCCCAAATCGCCAATAACACCGCCACCATAAGCAAGTAGCACGGACTTACGATCAAGCCCCGTTTCAATCATTTTTGTCATCACATCTTCATACACCTGAAATGTTTTCGCCTCTTCACCGTTTGGCGTTACATAATACGTCACGTGCGTTAAACTTTCAAGAACACGGTCGAGCTTCTCTTTATGTAAGTCAAAAACGTGCTGGTCCGTCAAAACAAAAACTTTTGAAAACCTTTTTAACTCGTCTAAAAACTCATCACCATATGAAATTAACATGTCACGTCCAATGCATACAGGATACGTCTTGCTCGCTGTTTGAACAGTAATTTTAGACATATTAAAAGCCCCTCGTAAGTTCACGATGCTCTTCCACATGTTTTTTTAGAATATCAAAACGGTCGCTATCAAATTTATCAAGCACGGCACAGGCCACTTCCCACGCCACTACATTTTCAGCTACCACGCTCGCCGCTGGAACTGCCGAACTATCCGAACGTTCAACGCTCGCATTAAAGGCTTCTTTCGTATCAATATCCACACTTTGCAGTGGTTTATATAAAGTCGGAATAGGTTTCATGACACCGCGAACCACAATTGGCATACCGTTTGTCATACCACCTTCAAATCCGCCTAAATTATTGCTCGTACGCGTATAGCCGTCTTTTTCCGACCAAACAATTTCGTCCATGACTTCGCTACCATATTTGCGCGCTGCTTCAAAGCCAACGCCAAACTCAGCGCCTTTAAAGGCATTAATACTAACTATTGCACGTGCAATTTTAGCATCTAGTTTTTTATCCCACTGAACATAGCTACCAAGGCCTGCTGGAACACCACCGACTACAACCTCAACAACGCCACCAATTGTGTCCCCTTTTTTCTTCGTATCATCAATTTTATCCATCATCGCCTGTTCAATATCCTTATCCAAAGTTCGAACTGGCGAATTATTCGCAATTTCAGCAATTTCAGAAACCGTGTAATCACGCGTTAAATTTGCCCGCACACCACCAATTTCAAGCACATGCGCCGCAACTGAAATCCCAAGTTCACGCAAAAGTTGTTTAGCCACCGCACCAGCAGCCACTCGCACCGTTGTTTCCCGCGCACTTGATCGCTCTAGAACATTTCGCATATCACGGTGACCATATTTCATGCCCCCCACCAAATCAGCATGTCCCGGGCGTGGTCGCGTCACTTTTCGCGACCCTTCATGTTTCTCATCAACAGGTTCAATGCTCATCACTGTTTCCCAGTGCTTCCAGTCTTTATTTTCCACAAAAATGGCAACCGGTGCACCGAGCGTTTTCCCGTGCCGAATACCAGCCGTAATTTGCGCACGATCTTTTTCAATTTTCATGCGCGCTCCCCGACCATGTCCACCTTGTCGTCTTTTTAATTCTACATTAATATCTTCTGATAAAAGCGGCAATCCCGCAGGTAGCCCCTCAATAATGGTTGTAAGTCCCGGTCCATGTGACTCTCCAGCCGTTAAATATCTCATCTGACATTCTCCTTTACTTTAAATATTTTAGCGCTTTAAAGTGTATGTGTTAAATAATAGCATAACATCCACTAGAAAACAACCAGTTCTTTTGAAAAAACTGCCTCTTACCATAAGAGACAGTCACCACCTAAAGCCAAGAATCTGTGGCTTTTTCGTAATCCAAGAGCTCTTCTTGTTTAAAAAAGAGACCAATTTCCCGTGCGGCAGAAGCCGAACCATCAGAACCATGAATCACGTTTCTATTCGTATGTAGAGCAAAATCTGACCGAATTGTTCCCGGCGCCGCTTCAAGCGGACTTGTTTTGCCCATCATTTGGCGTGCCGTGGCAATTGCATCGTCGCCTTCTAAAACCATAGCGAAAACAGGACCAGATGTGATAAATCCAATTAAGTCCGCGAAAAATGGTTTCCCGTCATGCTCCGCATAATGAGTTTTCGCCAAAGAATCAGAAATTCGCATCAATTTTGCGCCAGCAATTCGTAAACCCTTCTTTTCAAAGCGCGTGACAAGTTCCCCGATTAAGCCGCGCTGTACGCCGTCCGGCTTTACCATGACAAAAGTTCTCTCCACCATACATTCCTCCTAATAATCTCGTTTATCAAGCATTTTCACGATTTGTTTCAAAGGTTTCATTTCTTTTGATGCCGGAAAAGTATCTAAAATTGCCATCGCCTTCGTTAAATAAGACGTTGCCACCTGTTCAGATTGCTCTATCGCACCGCTCGCTTTAATCGCTGCAACTAAGTGCACCATCTCCTCAGCCGACGTTTCTTCCGTCACACGACTAATTCGCTTTTTAAGAAGCGAATCTTGCATCGCGAAAAAGACTGGTAATGTCACATTTCCTTGGCGCAAATCTTCACCAGCCGGCTTCCCAAGTGTCCGCTCATCCGCCGCAAAATCCAAAATATCATCCGTAATTTGGAACGCCATACCGACATAATAGCCAAATAAATACAGCTTATCATCAACATTCTCAGGCAATCCCGAAAGAACCCCGCCAAGCCCCGAACTAGCCGCAATAAGAAGCGCCGTTTTCCGCTTAATACGACGCAAATAACACCTAACACTTTGATTAAAATTGAATTTATCCTTAATCTGTTCGATTTCCCCTACCGCAAGCTCAACCGTAACCGCCGACAACATTTGATGCGCCTTAAGGCTGTCAATTTTAGTCATATATTCAAGTGACTTCGCAAAAAGAAAGTCTCCCGTATACATCGCAACATGATTGCCCCAAATAGATTTAATTGTTCTTCTACCGCGTCTTAGCCCTGCATCATCAACCACATCATCATGAACAATTGAAGCCATATGGATAAGTTCAATCGCAACCGCCGCATCTCGCACATTTGTAAAATCAGCTGGCTCGCCTAGCCTTGCCGTTAAACAAACAAACATTGGCCGTATTCGTTTTCCTCCCGCCTCCAAGAGATGTAGCGCAGAAGCAGAAGTTGTTTCCGCATCGGCATTTGAAACCGCACGTTTTAATTCCGCTTCAACCGCTTCAATATCTTTTTGAATCGCCGGGTATAAAAAATTAAATTTCATCTACCGTCACCTTTTTATAGCCAAAATGTGTAGCACTCGCTCCGCCACTATGTGAAATATAGCGGACATATTTAAAACCAGCTTCATAAAATAAATCAGAAAGCTCACCCATCCCTGGGAAAGTTCTTGTTGATTCTTGAAGCCAACTATATTCCTCATAACTTTTCGCAAACAACTTACCAAAAAGCGGCATCACGTGGCGAAAGTATGTATTAAAAAACGGACGCCAGAGTGGCACATTCGGCTGACTCGTATCTAAACAAACCGCTTGTCCACCCGGCTTCAAAACGCGATTCATTTCTCTTAAAACTTGCAAATAATCTGGCACATTTCGAAGACCAAAACCAATCGTCACAAAATCAAAATGATTATCTGGAAAAGGCAGCTCCATCGCATTCCCATGCGTTAAAGTCACATTAGGAAGACCACTTTCCGCCACTTTTTCTCGTCCAATTTGAAGCATGTTCTCACTAAAATCAAGTCCCACAACAGAACCTGCTGCACCGACATGTTGGGCAGAAAGAATCGTCCAATCTGCCGTCCCGCAACAAACATCTAAAATCTTTGCACCTTTTGGAACACGCATTAGTTCCATCGTTTGTTTACGCCAAAATAAATGAAGCTTAAAGCTAATTAAGCTATTCATACGGTCATAATCTGGAGAAATTTTCTCAAAAACTTTATGAACTTTTTCTTCTTTCGTTTCTACCATACAAAAACGCCCCTTTGCTTTATCTATAGCATCTCATTTAAACGTGTACGTAATGTATCAGATAGCGGTCTAGAAGTTTTAAGCAAAAGGTTAATTTTCCCTCTCACTTCGTCCATAAGTTGTTCAAGCCATCCCTCAAAAGTTGCCATCGCTTCTTTCACAAAAAAGCCATGGTCGTATGCACGTTTCAACGTTGAGAGCCCGTATTGTTCATAAAAGTGTTGTTCTCGTTCTAAACGTTTTAATAAAATAGCTTGGCAAGCAAGCTCTGTAAAGGCTTCCTCATTCTTAAAATAAGAAGAAAATTCAGCAAAAATCGCTGAAGATGAAGCAAGCAATTCTTGCATATAATCATCATCTGTCACAACATGCAACTGATAAATGTTCGTTTTAGCCGTATTTGTTTTCTGTACGCCCCGTTGAAGCGCTGCAAGCAATTGTGTCATACCAAGTTCCGCCATCGTCCTGTAATAGAGTGCGCTGTAGTAATCGCCAGCAAGCACCGTAAGTTCTCGTCCTTTTCGGCTAACCCCTCTACCATCTTTATCTTCATCAATCATTTCATGCGTGTCATGAGCAAGAATCACATAAAGGGTTGCCGTTATAACCCGATATTTATCTGTTTCAGCAAAATCAGAGCCATGAATAGATTCATTCAGCCATAACATTTGGTCCTTATCAGTTTCAGGACCGTAAAAATTGTCTTTCAAAAAACGATAGGCTGATTTTTCATGAACCAATCTTTCTACTTCTTTCAATTGCGCCAGGCTCCCTTGATAGGTCATTTAAATTTCCCCTTTAACTCGTAATAACAATTAACATGGAATATATTATATCACAAATCAATTTTGAAACGTAATTGTTCACTTTATGAATGATTAATTAATGACATGACCTCACTACGCAACTTATCATCCGTTCGAAAAGCGCCACGAACTGCACTCGTAATCGTTTTTGCACCCGGTTTATTCACACCGCGAATCGTCATGCACATATGCTCCGCCTCTAAAATTACCATCACACCAAGCGGTTTTAATTTTTCCATCATAATTTCCGCAACCGTAGTCGTAATTCGCTCCTGAAGTTGTGGGCGCTTACTCACATCATCGACAACACGAGCAAGCTTACTCAGTCCAGCAACACGACCATCCTGCGGTAAGTAAGCAACATGGGCTACCCCAAAGAAAGGGACCAAATGATGTTCGCACATCGAAGAAAAACGAATATCACGAACAAGAACAAGCTCTTCATGTTGTTCTTCAAACACTGTATTAAAATGCACCGATGGATCTTTTGTAAGTCCCGAAAAAACTTCCTCATACATACGAGCAACACGCATCGGTGTATCTATTAACCCTTCTCGGTTTGGATTTTCCCCAACCGCTTCCAAAATAATACGAACAGCATCAGCAATTTTTTCTTTATTAATATCTTCCATGCCCTTACCCCTTTTTGATTTATTCCCCTTTATCTTAACACATCACAGTCTTTACGGTAAATGCAAACACCTCTTATGCCTAAAGAATTAAAAAACTTCCTACTATATAATGATACGCAGACCTCCACTTAATTCTCACCAAAAAGAAAAAGCTTGCCAACAAATGGCAAACTTCAAAACGGTCCCGACGGGATTTGAACCCGCGATCTCCTGCGTGACAGGCAGGCATGTTAACCCCTACACCACGGAACCTAAGTGACCCGTACGGGATTCGAACCCGTGTTACCGCCGTGAAAGGGCGGTGTCTTAACCGCTTGACCAACGGGCCTTAGTGTATAATTATGCTAATTAATTAATAATAGCTACTCTATTCAGCTTTTTTATTATATCACATTTGCCTTTACTGTCAATCACTTTTCCAAATAAAAATAGAAAAACCGCTCGAAATATTCTTCAAAACGGTTTTTCTATATGCTTCAATAAACGTATTAAACCATAATCAAGGCGCATCTTGAAGTGTCCATGAAATTTTACCTTGATATGCATCATCAGCATAAACCGTTGCCGTGTCAGCCTCAACAAGTACACCTTGATTATCCGCCCAATCCACCTGAACTGGGTTTTCATTTATCGTTTCATATTCAAAAACAGGATACGGCGAACTCCCAAGCGTAACCTTTTCCCCGTTCGAATTTATAAAAATGAAAGCATTTTCTAAAACATGGTTCGGATCTTTCGTAGACGTTAAAGGTTTGGTAATGGTAGCATTCACAACCCATTTTGAGCCAGTAGCTCTTGTATCCACTACACTAATCCCCCACGTTGACTCATCGCGTCCGAGGATTTCTCGTTTCCCCGTAATTTGAGCAGGTTTAAAGTCCATTTCTTGACTCACTTCCTCAAATTTCACACTACGTACAAATACATGAATCGAAATTGTTTTTGTGACGCCGCGAAGTTCAAGAGTTGCCGTATAGTCACCAGGTACCGCTTGAAGAGTTGAATTTTGAACTGTAATCTCATTTGAAATATCAGCACCAGAATTCACATCAAAGCCTGTAGCACCTGATTTCGCCTTAATCAATTGTTCAAGATCCGCAGCCGATTTCCCACTAACTTCGCTTTGTTCCACACTAAATGAAGTTGCTTTTAAAGCCGTACCATTTTGGACAACTGTATCACCATCTTTTACAAAAACCGGTACTTCCATTCGCGTTTGATTCCCTGCTCGGTCTGTCAATGAAACAACGGCCTTTTTTGATCCAAATGTACTTGTATCTGGTATCGCTTCAATTTTCGTCGTAACACCTTGACCACTTGTATTATCCGATTTATCACGAATGTTCGTCACAAAATCATTAGCATTTGTAGAAAGCGCCTCTCCAATTGAAACAATTTGTGGAACAGCATCCCCAGTTGGTGCAGTCACATCTGTAACCGTTATTTTTGTCGTCTTATTAATATAGTAATCGGTTGAAGCAGATACACTTACTTCCGTATATGGTTTTATATATCCAGCTGGAATAGCTATTTGAAAATAACCTGTGCTATCCGAGTTTCCAGTCAACGTTTTAGTGACGCCTTGCTCCACATAAGAAACTTCAATAGCCACATTTTTAGCAGTCTGTCCACTTAAACTTGACTGACTATCATTTAATGCATTCACATTTAGTGGTAAATTCCCAATTGAAAGAACCTTCATTTTCGCTACATTAAATTCGGTAGCAGTTACAGGTACATTCGCGCTATTAATTGTTGTCGTTGAACCATTTGTTGTAATACCCATTTGCACGTTTGCTTGGTCTTCTCTACTATACGAATAAGTTGGCAAACCAATTGTGCTAGCGCTTCCTGAAATGTTCCAATAGTTAATTAATCCTCCATTTAAATTCATCTGTCCAGAACCTGAAGAATAGCCAATCGTATTAGAAGTGTTCCCATTGTACATTAGAAAATACGCCGGATCGTTTACATTCAAACTACCTCCACTACTAAACTTAATTAAGTTTCCGCTACCTCCCGTTTTATTCAAAACAAATGTTGCATCTTTGTTAACTGTTAATGCACCTGAAAGTGTTAAGAAATCACTCGCAACGCCTGCTTGGTAAAATTCCGCCGTACCGCCATCATCTACAAAAAAGTTTCCGCCTACGCCAGCTCGGTTAAAGGAAGTCGACGTTTCTAAATGAAGCGAGGCATTTTTTCCAACATTTATCGAAACGGGATTTGAGGCGCTTCGGTAAAACACACCATTTCCATCCGCATATATGTTGACATTAGCGCCATCACGTACATTGAAAAAATTACTTGTAGAAGAATCTTCGCCGTACCAAACCAAACTATCATTCGAACTTGATGGGTGACGAATTTCAATATTCCCATCAAAAGTAATACCGCCAATCTCGGCAAGTTCTTGTTCTGTTGCTGAACCGCTAACAAATTTGCCAATTTCAACATTTGTATTCCCTTTAAGTTCAAGCGTCCCAGCAGTATTCCAAATGAGCTGCGGGCCTTTGTAGGTTACATTATTATACGTTACATTGACCCCTTTGGCCGCGTTAGCCACGTACACTGTTCCATAATAGTTTTTCCCAAAAATAGTAAGGTCTTGCATTGTAATTTGTTTTGTCGAAGAATTTGAGTTCACATATATTGTTCCTGTTGTACCAGTTGAACTCCCTGTTTCTGTTAAGGTGTGTATTTCTTCTGTTGCTGGGTCTTTTCCAGAAATCGTGAATGGCGTCCGGCCCACCGGCACTTGAATACCACTCGACAGACTTATATCCGCTCCAAAATAAATCTTCGTTATGCTGTTATTTTGAACAGCCGCTTTCAACCCTGTATAATCATTTACAATGATTTCATCTGCATTTAATGTAATCGCCGCAGAAACAGAGCCACCATCATGTTTAGAAAATTTTGAGTCTATAACTTTAACGGATTGAAGAGCACCTAGAATGACCAAAGTGGAGAAGAAAATGAACACGCATTTTCTCATAAAAGTACTCACTCCTTTAATTCTCATCGTCCTTATTCTTCTTACGACGCACGATAAACCAAATGACAAGAAGCACGATAGCGATAGCTAATATCCCACCAATTATCCACCACCACAAATAATTTTTCTCAACATCAACGGCTTTTTTATTTAAATCTTTTGCATCGCTTCCTATTTTAAATTCTTTTGTGAAGCTCCATGTTTCTTTTTCATTATCAGCTTTTAATTTTAAAACATAAGTTCCCTCTTCAAGCGGCTGATTTTCCCAGTTAATGGCATATGCAAAATTGGAATTTGGTGCCATCTTCAAATCTGTTTTGGCCGTTTCATGAAGAACCTTTTTGTCACCTTTTTTATACACTTTTGCATCAACCGATAAATTATCTAAAATCACTGGTTGATCGTTCTGCAAGACAGCGCTCACAGATGTACGATAATTATCTAAGCCTGCTTTTACATTCAATAAATTTAAATTCGGTTCTATTTTCTTTGTCGTCTCAGAAAGCTGAATTCCTACTATATAAGAGTATTCATTTTCGATACTCAAGCCTGATTCTTCAGTACCCTTAGTTTCTTCATTAACTTGTGTAAATTCAACAGCGCCTAAAATAATACCATCAAAGCTCTCCTTTGGCATTGCTACATTAATCCAAACATCTTTAAAGCTATTTGCTGGGATAGTGATTTCATCCTCTATGACTTCCGCAATTTTTGGAAGTGGTACCTTTAAGCTTTCATCAGCTTTTTTTAAAGGTTTTTTCGAATAATCGATTATGCCACTTTTATTTGTTGAAGCATAGGTTATATCTTGTTTAACTTTAATTTCATGGTTTGAACTATTAAATACTTTCACTTGAAGTCGTTGTTCCATGAGTGGTTTCATACGCAAATCAAAATAGCCTTGACTTTTATCGATTTGATTTTCCGGAATAACAGCTTGAACAGAATAATCAACATCTTCTGCTTGAGCCAATATATTTGGAACAAATAAAATCATGGTTACAGTGGTCACTATTACTAAGAAAAATTTTTTCATTTTCTTCCCCCTACTTAAAAAATAAAGGCTGCTGCTTTTTTAAGCAGCAGCCCGCATAAATAAATTATACGCCGGGTGCGTCTGTTAGTTTCCACGTAATTTTTGCTTGATGGCTTCCTACAGTCGCTGAACCACCTGGAACTTCGATAGATACTTTTTCATTTGTATCTCCTGATGCCATCCATCTGTTAATCCAAGTTCCCATACCTTGATTCGAACTCGCTACCATAACAGAAGCACTTGTTGTCCCATCAGTTGGAAGTTCTACAGTCTGTGTGCTTGTTGGAGCATTTGAAGTTGAAGAGCCTGTTACAGCTTCACCATTTTCAAATGTAATTTTCGCTCCGCGAAGTGATTCGTTCGCTCCATCTGTAAACTTACTTGCTGTAGCAGAAACGGACCAACCAGCACCTGTTCCACGTCTATCAGAAACTTGAATAAAAGGTTTTTTAGAAATTGAAGAGTAAACTTCAGTCCCACTTGAAACTTCATGTGATCCAAAATCAATAGAAGAAACATAATCAAGTGTTAAAGCTCCTGTGTCACCAGTTGGTAAATCGGTTGGATTATCTGGATCAGTTGGATCTAATGGATTAATCGGATTTAATGGATCGACAGGGGCAACTGGACCAGTCCCAGCAATAAAAGTAATATTTGCATTAGATTCCGCTGTTTTGTCAGCTGCAAATGTAGTTGCTGGTAATAATGATGTTACTAAAACTGTTGTTCCAAGACCTGCTAGTAATGCTGTAGTTTTTTTCATGAGTTAACTCCTTTGTAGTTGATAACAACATTATAGGCGATAGTCTTTTCTCTGACAACAGGATTTTTGCCAACTTGAAATTTTCACAACAGATTCTAACTTATTTTTCATTTTGGTAGCACTTCAATTATAGGTATGCCAATTGTTTACGAAAATGTGAACAAATTGTGACGCTCCGGAATTTTATTTTTCCTTATTAAATTTTAATATATAGCTCTATACCCTGCTTTACAGGTATTAAAAACATTTTTACATAAAAAAAAGAGCCAATTCAAATTGACTCTTTTACACATTTTCATAATTAATCGTTTCGATTTTGGATATCTTTTAATTGATCACCAATTAAGTCCCCCATTTGGAAACCAGTATTTTCTTCTGGAAGCTCATAATCTTGTTCTTCAACAGGTTCTTCTTGAAGTGCTTTGATGCTAAGCGATAAACGTTTCTCACCTTCATTTACATCTAGAACCTTCACTTCTACTTCTTGACCTTCAGATAAAACTTCATTTGGTGTTCCAATATGCTGATGCGCAATTTGCGAAATATGAACTAAACCTTCCACACCTGGAAAAAGTTCAACAAATGCGCCAAATGATACAAGACGCATCACTTTTCCTTTTAGCACTGAACCAACAGGTGCTTTTTCGTTAATATTATCCCAAGGGCCTGGTTCTGTTTCTTTAATAGAAAGCGAGATTCTCTCATTAGCAGGATCAATTCCGATAACTTTTACTTGTACAGATTGACCTTCAGATAAAACTTCTCCCGGAGTTGAAATATGTTGATAAGAAATTTGCGAAATATGAACAAGTCCGTCCACACCGCCTAAATCAACAAACGCACCAAACGCAGCAAGACGCTCTACTGTACCAGTAAGTACATCGCCTTCCTTAATATTTGCTAGAATTTCTTTTTTCTTCGCTTCTTTTTCTTCTTCTACAATCGCACGGTGGCTTAAAATAACACGGTTATTTTCTGGTTCAAATTCAACCACTTTAAAGGCAATAGTCTTTCCTTTATAGTCAGAAAAATCTTCGACAAAATGGTCTTCCACTAAAGAAGCAGGTACAAATGCGCGCACTCCTAGGTCAACCACTAAACCGCCCTTTACGACATCGCTTACAACAGCATCAAATACTTCACCAGATTCAAATTTAGCTTGAATATCATCGACTGCTTTTAAAGCATCTACTTTACGCTTAGAAAGGACAAGTACATCTTCCTCTACTTTAGTTACAATTAAATCTAATGTGTCTCCAACTTTAACTACGTCAGAAGCTGATTCCACATGTACATTTGAAAGTTCACTGATTGGAACGACACCATCCAGTTTACTATCAGGAATGCCGACATAGACTTGTTTTTCTTCTACGCTTGTAACTGTACCGGTGACTTTGTCTCCTTCTTCAAAATTCCTAACTTCCACATTGTTTAATTCATCAGACATGTGTAGCCCTCCTCAATTCGTTTGTCGAATTAGGACTTTCCGTATGTGCAAAAGAAGTGACAAACTTCAAAAAATTTCCTCATGAAATCACTCAACAACACCTGTCGCAAATGACACACGTATCCATTGTTGTAAATAACACTTGATTTTTTGCAAGAAAATCCTAAAAGATTTAAAAAAAATCTCTCTTCTAACATCCTACAATTGCAATAATTTGTCAAGTTTTTTTTATGATAAAAAAAGACCATTCAGTTTTAGGTCTTTTTTCAAAAAATATACTCTTTAATCCATTATTTCATGCGCCAGTGATAAAATTTTCGTAGCGACTGCATCAATTTTCATACTTGTCGTATCAACAACTATTGCATCATCAGCTTTTTTAAGTGGCGAATGTTCACGTGTGTAATCCAAATGATCGCGAGCTTCAATTTCTTTTTTCAACTGATCGATATGTTCATGAAATCCTTTTGCCTTATTCTCTTTAAAACGTCTTTCTGCACGCTCCTGAACACTGGCTAAAAGAAAAATCTTTAATTCTGCATGCGGAAGAACTGCTGTTCCAATATCTCGACCATCCATAACAATTCCGCCTTCTTCTGCAAAAAATTGTTGTCTTTTTTGAAGTTCAATTCGAATAGCAGGATGTGCTGCAACAATTGAAACATGGTTTGTTACTTCATTTGAGCGAATTACCTCCGTCACATTCATATCATTAATAAATACTTGCTGCACTTCTCCTGGCTCAAAACGAATAATTGTTTTTTCTAATAAATTAGCTAGTGTTGTTTCATCTTTATAGTCTATTTTATTTTCCCATGCGAGATAGGTAACCGCACGGTACATAGCCCCTGTATCAATGTAAATAAAATTTAATTTTTTAGCTACAATCTTTGCCACAGTACTTTTTCCTGCAGCAGCAGGTCCATCAATTGCAATACAGATCTTTTTAGTCATATTAAAACCCTTTCAGTTCACTAAAATTAGTTTGATTTATTTCCATATTTGCCGCAAGCAAAACCATTAGCCGCATTCGCGCTTTTTTACTATCATAATCTCCCCCTAAAAGAACACCATGATTATGAAGATCAAATGTGCTACCTAAATAGTCGTAAGTCGTGTAAACATTTCCCTCTTCAGCACTTGTTGTAATCACAACCGGTATTCCTTTTTCGATAGCACGATTAATAGCAGGCATCATTTTTGGAGCAACTTGCCCTCTGCCAACACCTTCTAAAACAATGCCAGCCACATTTTTTGTAATTGCAGAATCAATAAAAAATCCATCTGCATCTAAATAACATTTAATAATGACTACATCAGAGAGCGGTTTTTTAAGCGAATAGCATTCATGCCTAACTGGCTTTTGATAAATAAAAACTTTATCATTATCGATAATGCCTAAATAACCAAAACCAAATGAACTAAACCCTTGAATATTTGAAGCATGCACTTTTTTGACATAACGTGCTGCAAAAATTCGTTCATTAAACACAACAACGGTGCCTGCATTTTGAAGAAGTGGTTCACTTGCTGTGTAGACCGCGTGCCGAATATTAATATATGAATCAGTTCCCATCTCTTCTGGACCACGCTGTGAACCTGTTAGTACAACAGGCCGATTGTCTGTCACTGCCAAGTCAAGAAAATATGAAGTTTCTTCCAGTGAATCTGTACCGTGTGTAATCACAACCCCATCATAACTAACATCTTCAAAAATTTTCATGACAAGTTTCGCAAGTTCTGTCAAATTTTCTTTCGTAATATGCATGGAGGGCAGTTGAAAAGTAGAATAAATATCTACTTCAATTTCACGAGGTAACTCACATAATTCGACAAGTTCCTCGCCAGTAAGTTCACCCGATGCAAGCTTTCCAGATTCAGCTTTCTTACTTGCGATTGTTCCACCAGTAGTAATTAACGCAATTTTCGCCATACATACACCTCCATTTTTCCCATAAAAAGAACGAGCGCTTTTGGAAAAAATTTTCCGAGTCCTGCTCATTCTTTTTTACATTATTGTGGAATTTTAAGTACTGTCCCAATTGGAACGTTATTACTTGTAAGTCCGTTCGCTTGTTTGATTTTTTCAACACCGCTTGCAGCACCTGCAGAACCATAAGCATTTACTGCTATCCTGTAGAGGGTTTCTCCACTTTGAACCGTATGCGTACTTTTAGCCGCTTGTTCTTGTTGCTGTTTGGCTTCTTCAGCCGCTTTTGCTTCAGCGGCAGCCTTCTCTTCAGCTGCTTTTCGGTCAGCTTCTTCTTGCGCCGCTTTCTGTTCTGCTTCTTCAGCTTTTTTCGCTTCCTCAGCTTGCTTTGCTTCTTCAGCCGCTTTTGCTTCAGCTACTTTTTTTGCTTCTGCTTCCTTGGCTGCTTTTTCTTCAGCCGCTTTCTTTTCTTTTGCTTCTTTTTCTTTTTCAGCCGCTTCTTCTTTTGCTTTCTTATTGCTATCTACTGTCACACTTTTTTCCTCTTTCACTTCATTATCTGGTGTGCCAGCATTTTGAACAGCTAAAAAAACAATAATAGAAACAATTGGAATCAGAAGAAAGAATACAATCAAAACATTTAATAGTGGATATTTAAAGAAACCTTTTTTCTGTTTTTTTCTACTATCTGACCTAGATAACATTGGCGGTTCATTATCAAACTCATCCTCATCATCGTAGTAATCATTATCATAATCATCGGACTCCGTATAATCACGTTTGCCTCGTTTTCTTCTAGCCATCTACGTTCCTCCTTCATTCCAGACTAACATGGATATTGAAACATCCTTGAAATAATTATACCTATAAACGTAACATTCAACAACCTTTACAACTAATTTCTTTTAAAAAAATCATTCTAAAAATAATTTTCTGAGGATATCTTCCCAGTCAAACCTTTGTTGCCTAGCTACCACTTCCGCTTGTTTTGTATAAGCTTCTATGTTTAAAACGTCCAAATCACAACATGCGCCCGGTAATTGGGTAGGCTGTTCGTTTTCAGAAAAATAGCGCATCATATATTCTCTGCGACAACTAGTTTCATGTAAATAGCCCATCAACTTCTTTAAGTTTTCTAATTTCCATGCTTTCCGATACTCCAGTTTCGTCACCATTTCCCGTTCAGAAAGACCAGAACGAGCAAAGTAATCTAGCAGCCTTTTTTCAGTTTCAGGAAGTGTATCACGTAGTTTTTCAGGAAGCTTTAGAAGCGATAAGTCAGGTGCATCTTTATCAGCTAGTTGCCTTTGTATATTTTCATCGCCATTTGCATAAAGTAAGATGGCAAGACTTGGTTCGCCGTCACGTCCTGCACGACCAATTTCTTGGACGTAGGCCTCTAAGTCTGCCGGCATATGATAGTGAATAACATAGCGAATATCTGGTTTGTCAATCCCCATTCCAAAAGCACTCGTTGCACATATAACATCTAAAACACCAGCAACAAATTGTTGCTGAATAACGATACGATCAGAAGGCTCCATATCGCCGTGATAATGCGCCGCTTCCAAATGAAATTCATTCCGCAACCGAAAAGCGACTTCTTCCGCCAAACGCTTGCTTGAAAAATATAAAATGCCAGGTCCAGAAAGTTTATCCACCCATTCAAGAAGTGCCACCATTTTTTCTTGTCTTTTATGGAATTTCTGAACAGAAAGTGCAATATTTGGACGGTTAACAGAATAAATAAATGATTCGATTACTTCCATATGTAACTGTTTTAAAATATCACCGCGAACCTTCTCCGTCGCAGTTGCCGTTAAAATCATTGTGGTCGGATAATTCGCAAGCTTGCGAAATTCTCCTAAATACAAATAATCTGGCCTGAAGTCGTGTCCCCACTGAGAAATACAATGCGCCTCATCAATCACAAATAAGGCTAACTTTTGTTTTAAAATAACAGCTCGGATTTCCTCACTTGCAAGCATTTCTGGCGAAAGAAAAAGAAATTTATAAGCGCGAAGGTGTGCTAAAACCGCCTTTTTTTCTGAAAAAGAAAGAAAGCTATTTAACGCCGCTACCCGTTTCTCGCCGCCTGCACGCATACGCTCCACCTGATCTTGCATCAAACTAAGAAGCGGTGAGACAACAATCACAAGTCCATCCAGTAAATGCCCTGCCAGTTGATAGCAAAGCGTCTTCCCAGTTCCAGTTGGCAGCATCGCAAACACATCACGCCCAGAAAGGGCTGCCTCAATGATTTCCTTTTGCCCACTTCGAAAAGTATCAAAACCTAAATAATTTTTCAATTCTTGTTCTAAATTCATGATTTCACCTCGGAAACAACAGCAAGCCTAAGCTCAAAATAACTCAAATTTGGCATAAATTCTTTCATCTCTTTTAATGTTAAAAAGGTATGCTGAGAAAGCTCTAAAAGCACTTCCGATTCTGGTCTAAAAGGAACCACCAATTCTGGAAAAGTCGCCTGAATTTCCACAAAGTGGTCTTCAATCGTGCTTTTTTTTAATCGGCGTCGCTGCATGATTTGGCCAAATGTTTGCCCGTCTCGAAACAATTCATATGTCAAAAAGCCCGATTTTGTTAGTAACGCTTGATTTGGCCACATGAATTCGCTTAGTAAAGGAAATTCCTCTCTTTTCTCATGTAGCATATGCAAGCCGCGTAACCATTCGAAATAGCCATCCCAAAGCGGCATTTCCAACCTTTCACAAATTTGCATCGCCGTTTCTCCAATTCGCTCGCCGCCAGAAAAACGGCCAACATATAAGTCTTGATAAGTTATTTCTGGCATATCAAACCACTTTTTTAATTCTAAAAAAAGCATTTCAGTTAGCTCTTCATCATTTTGATGCCGATGCAACCATTGTTTTACCCAAATTTGCGTTTCCTTGTTACGTATAATTGGCAAATAATGCTTATTTTGATGATGCTTATTACTTACAACTTGCACCGCTAAAAGTAAATGCTCAAAAAAGCGGTGTGGTAAATCTTGCATGAAAAAACCATTCCAATTATTTTCTGTAAAATACGTTGGTAGACTAAATTTTTTTAGAGGCACAGCAACAGATTCGTCTAACCGAATGAAACCCGCTTCTTCTAAACCACGTAAGCGCAACAAAAAAACGTCTTCTTTTAAAAATGGAACTAATCCAAAATAGTTTTTAGCACGAAAAAGGTGTGTATCAGTTACTGCCTGTCCCGTTCGTTTTCCAGTTGCGATTGCATATAAAAATGGCACTTTACGTGCTCGCCCGTAAGTATGAACCATCAATAGAAGATATTCATCCAGTCTATCCAAATTTTAGCCCTCCATTCTCATGTAATCATAACATAGAAACGTTTGTTCGACACCTTTTTTTTGAAAAAATGTGTTATACTTAATCTATCTTTTTGGCAGAAAGGGGCAGTCAAGTGGAGAAATATGCCATTGTTGACCAAGATACATGTATAGCATGCGGAGCTTGCGCACTTCATGCGCCGCAAATTTTTGACTATAATACTGACGGACTCGCATTTAATGTCCTTGATAACAATACGGGCACGCACCCGATTTTAGAAACAGACTCGGACCAAGCTAACGAGGCCGAATTAAACTGCCCATCATTATCCATAAAAATAGCGGACCGCCCGTTTAATGGCAATCCGCATCGTTTCGATTTCTAATTAAGCGCTATGAACTTCATGGCGCTTTTTTTCATGCTTTTTCCGCTCTTTCGGCGATTGATTTTTAATGATGAAATTTTTCATAGGTCCGTAAAGAAGCAAGAAACCTGCGCTCACAATCACACCTTTTAATAAATTAAATGGAATAATCACTGCTATAATGAGCCCAAAAACATCTGTAGAGGCTGGAAGACCGCCAAGCGATATATAAAATGGCAATAGTACAAAATAATTGTAAATTGTCGACACTACTGTCAAACTTATTGTGCCAACACCTGTTGCGAAAATAAGCCCCTTCGTTCCGCGAAAATGACGGAATAAATAATAAATCGGTAAAGTGAAACAAATACCAGATAAGAAATTGGAGATTTCACCAACAGGCACGCCAACTGGGCTTCCCGAAACAATAAATTCCAAAACATTTTTAATTAGTTCAATCAAAATAATCGCAAGTGGTCCAAACATTAAACCACCAATCAGCGCTGGAATATCACTGAAATCTAGCTTTAAAAAGGGTGCACTTGGTAAAATTGGAAATTGCAAAAGCATAATGACAAATGCAAGCGTACCAAGCACTGCAACACTAACAAAAGTTTTCATCGAGTAATTTCTCATGAGTAAACTCTCCTCTTTTGTTCATCCAAAGAAAATACGGTACCCATTTAACTGTCTAACAAAAAAATCTCTCTAATCTTTAACATTAGAGAGATTTGTGAATATCTAAACAAGTCGGACGTAAAAACGCCAAACTCACGTAAATGTTCATTTGCAGACAAGCCAAAAAGGCTGCCAACATCCTCTCCCATCCAGACTATACTGTCGGTCCTGGAATTGCACCAGAGTCACCTGTTAAAAACAGATCGTGGACTATTACCACCGGTCGGGAATTACACCCTGCCCCGAAGATGAACGATATTTTATTTTCACCAAAAAAGATGATGAATCATTTAATATTTTACCACGAAAGTAAAAATTAGCAACCTTTTTTTTGTTTAAAATAGCCATAAGACTCCGGTATTTAATGATTCGGCAAGCACTCGGCTTGCTTTTAAACGCTCTTTTCTAGCATTCGCCCGCGCCTCACGCCCCGCATAAATCATTTTTTCTTCATCGCTTTCCGGTACAACTTCCGGAACTTCAACTGTTTTCCCGCTATCATCAATGGCAACGAAAGTTAAAAATGATGTGGCCGCTAAATAACGATCCCCCGTTTTTAAATCTTCAGAAATAACCTTCACGAAAATTTCCATTGAAGAACGCCCAACTGATGCTACATATGACTCAAGACAAACGGAATGGTCATTTTTGATAGGGCGAAGAAAGTCAACGGAATCAGTTGAAGCTGTGACGATTCCAACACGACAGTGTCTAGACGCACTAATCGACGCTGTGTCGTCAATGTACGTCATCAATTTTCCCCCAAAAAGGGTATTGTGGTTATTTGTATCTTGCGGAAACACACGACTTGTTTTAATAACTCGAGATTCTTTACAAAATTTTTGTTTTCGATTAGACAATTTAATTAACTCCTTTTTAATGGTAGGCTAATAATAAATGATGATCCTACGCCTACTGTACTTTCTACTGTAATACTCCCATTATGTGCCTCCACGATGTTTTTTACGATGGCTAGTCCAATTCCTGTACCTGCTTTACCACGTGTTCTTGCCTTATCCGCTTTATAAAAGCGTTCAAACAAGTAAGGAATGTCTTCTTCCGGAATTCCACTACCATTATCACTGACAATAATTAATAGTTGCCCATTTTCATAATCAGCATGTTCACGAACGGTGACAACGCCGTGATAACCTTCACGTCCAGTATGACGAATGGCGTTCATGATTAAATTAATGAGCACTTGTTCAAGACGGTCTACATCAAAGAAATAGACTAAGTCATAATCATCAACCTCCACTTTTAATTCTACAAAATTTTCTTTTGCCAAAACTTCGAAATTAGAAACCACCTTTGAAATAAATGGTGCCATTTTCATTTCTTGCTTGTCTAGTTGTGTAAAACCCGCTTCCATTCGCGCAAGGTCTAGCATATCATTAACTAGACGACCAATCCGGAGTGATTCCTCATAAATAATTTGTGCAAACTCCCGTACTTCCTCATCTGTTTGAGCAACACCGTCAATAATTGCCTCACTATAACCTTGTAACATCGAAATCGGTGTTCTAAGTTCATGCGAAATATTGCTAACAAAATCGCTTTTCATTTTCTCAAGCCGCTTCTCTTCTGTCATATCACGAATAACGGCCACAATGCTACGAACATTCTCCCCATTATAAAGTAATGTTAAAATAGCAACATACGTTTGATCTCCAAACGTAATTTCACCGACTTGTTCATCTCGACTGAGCAAAATCTCATCAAGCATCGCCTCTAATTTTTTAGGAATTAAAACTTTATCCTTGTTTTCATTCGAAAAAAACCAATTGTGCAAAAATTCTTCAGCAGGTGGATTGCTTAAAATAATTGTTTTATCAATATTAAATTTGATAACTCCATCCGCCATCCCAACTAAAATGTTCGATAATTGTTCTTTCTCTTGACGAAGTGCGCTAATATTGTATTTTAATTGCTGTGCCATATTGTTAAATGCAAGCCCCAAATCACCAATTTCATCATGCGTATAACTTGGGACGCGATTGTCGAAATTCCCCCTCGAAACAGCCACCGCAATTTTCTTCATTTCTCGAAGTGGAAATGCCATTCTGGAAGAAAAAACAAATGATAAAAATGATGTAATTAAAATTGCGCCTAGTCCTGCAAGTATAAGTGTTCTAGTTGCCTGTTTTGTCACGCTTAAAATGTCATGGAATGATTTATAAACATAGAGCACGCCACTTTCGCCATTATCTAATTGGAACTTTTTCACATAAAGTTGGACAGGGTAATTCGCCTCTTCTTCTTTAAAATCATATTTCATTTCTAGAGGCTCATCTTTTTTTGCCAATGCCTTATTAATCTTCTCGTTGTTCGTTAATCTTTCTATTGAATTATTAGAAATTTTATCCGTTGATTGCCTAGTATAAACGCTTTCACCATCACTAGAAATAATCACGCCTATCGTATCATCAAGTAGCGTGAGCGATTCACTACCAACCCCGTTTTCAGTTATAAAAGCATCATTTTTGTGCATGACGCCAATAATCTTAGATGCATCTT
Source organism: Listeria tempestatis (assembly GCF_963575625.1). Lineage (NCBI taxonomy): Bacteria > Bacillati > Bacillota > Bacilli > Caryophanales > Listeriaceae > Listeria > Listeria tempestatis. Next base: position 154,994 of record NZ_CAUYTK010000002.1, on the reverse strand, counting down.
GGTCAAGCTCAGCTCTAATCTCTTTGAAATTATTTTTTTCATAAATGACAGCAACTAAAAAACCGCAAATGACAAGGACACCAATTAAAAGTAAAATAATTGTGCTCCAAATCTTTCCGACGATGCTATTCCACAACTTCATCTTACTCTGCCTCCCCTTAACCTAAAAATGAACAGGTTTTGAAGGTTGTCCATCACAACCGATTCAACCTGTCCATCTAATTCACTTAATCTTCTGGAACCTCAAATTTATAGCCTAGCCCCCAAACTGTGACAATCATTTTGGCAGCATCTTCAGAAACATCAAGTAATTTTTCTCTTAAACGTTTTACATGTGTATCAATCGTACGTAAATCCCCAAAAAATTCATATCGCCAAACTTCTTTTAAAAGTGATTCACGATCAAAAACTTTATCTGGTGATTTAGCTAAATAATATAATAAGTCATATTCTTTTGGCGTTAAATTGATTTCTATCCCATCTACAATCACTCGGTGCGCTTCATTATCAATGCTCAGGTGAGGGAAGTTAATCATATCACCAGGTGTTGCAGAAAATAAAGTTTTATCTTGTTGTTTCGCACGACGAAGGACAGCCTTAACACGAAGGACAACTTCTCTAGGACTGAACGGTTTTACAATGTAATCATCCGCGCCCACTTCAAATCCTTGCACGCGGTTAGCTTCTTCACCTTTTGCCGTTAGCATCACGACTGGTGTCGCCTTATACTCACGTAGTTCTCTGCAAACCTCGATACCATCTTTTCCTGGCATCATCAAATCAAGCAATATCACTTCATAATTATTGTTTAATGCCATATGAAGAGCTTGATCACCATCGCTCGCTTCTTCAATTCGAAAATTTTCTCTTTCCAAATACATTTTCAAGAGTCGACGAATACGATCTTCATCGTCAACAACAAGCACTTTTACTTGATCACTCATAAGTACTCATCCCCCACATTCTCATTTGCATTTCATCTACTCTGTTAGAGAGAATCATTCTGCACAATTAACTTTACAAGCAACTAAAAAAGTACCCACATACTTTTTCAGTGCCTTTACTAATTTATTAAATAGCTTGTCTACTAAATTATACATGTTTTCTTTTAAACAATCTATTAGAAACTTTTCTTCTGTTAAAAAAACTGTCATTGTCCAGATGGTTTTTGCCCAAACTTCGCTAACGCTTTCAGTTGTTTTACTTCATGATGGCTAAGCTCCCGTCTTTCTCCAGCATTCATTCCTCTCAAATCTAAAAAGGCGTACCCTTCACGCGAAAGTTTTTGTACAGGATAACCAATTGCCTCAAACATTTTTCTTACTTGGCGATTTCTACCTTCATGAATTGTGATTTCAACAATTGATTTACTCTTTCCTTTATCAAAGGAGCGCATTTTCACTCTAGCCGGTGCCGTCTTTCTTCCATCTATGACGACACCACGTTCAATATTTCTAAGTGCAACCTTTTCTGGAATTCCTTTTAAGCGAGCAATATATTTTTTTTCCACTTTAAATTTTGGATGCATTAATAGATTAGCAAATTCTCCGTCATTTGTCATGAGAAGTAACCCAGAAGTTTCATAATCGAGTCTTCCTACGGGATAAAGCCGTTCGTCGATGTCTAAAAAGTAATCCGATACGACTTTTCGCCCTTTATCATCAGTAACAGCAGACACAACACCTCTTGGCTTATAGAATAAAAAATAACGATGGATTTCTTTTGTAATTTCAATACCTTCTACTTCGATATGGTCAGAATTATTAACTTTTACGCCTAATTCCGTCACAACTTTTCCGTTCACTTTTACTTTACCTTCTTGGATAAGCACTTCTGCTTTTCGTCTTGAAGTCACCCCTGCATTCGCAATTGCTTTTTGCAATCTTTCCATTATTCTTCCTCCGTTCGGTTAAATTTATCAAAAAACAGATCCAACTCATCTTGTTCTGGTTCCGCCGAAGGTTCTGCAAGTTTTGGTAGTTCATCAATGCTACTTAAACCAAAGGCATCTAAAAATTCGCTTGTTGTCACGTATAATTTGGCACGGCCAGCTCCGTCTGCTCGTCCTCTATCCGTGATGAGTCCTTTTGCCACAAGTGTGCGTATCGGACCATCCGTTTTAACTCCACGCACTTCATCGACTTCCATACGCGTAATTGGCTGATTATAGGCAATAATCGCGAGCGTTTCAAGAGAAGCTTGTGATAATGAGCCAGAATGCGGTGCCTCTACTAACTTCCGTAAATATTCCGCGTGTTCTTTTTTCGTAGCAAGTTGAAAAGATCCTGCAAGCTCAAGAAGAATAAGACCACGAGAATCGTCTTTTTCATAGCGTTCCCCGAGGCTTTCTAGCAAGTTTAAAGCTTCAATATATGTGATTTCCATTGTTTCAGTTAACTGTTTTGTCGAAAGCCCCTCATCTCCTGCCGCAAACAGCAAACTTTCTAACACGCCAATTTGTTGCTCTTTATTCACTAAATTCCCCTCTACCTTCCACATACAAGTCTTCTAAACTACCAGATTGTTCCACTAAAATCAATTTTCGCTTCATCAATTCGAGCAATGCAAGAAAAGTTACAACAAGCTGTTCTTTTGTCCCCTTTTCGAACAAATCATCGAATTTCATTTTTCCTTTAACTTGATTTAGCTTATTTAAAACTTCATCCATACGTGCATCAATAGAAATTTCTTGGGTAGCGATACGCGTATGAAGCGGCTTATTAAACTTTTGCCTACGAAGTAACTTATTGAAAGCCCCAAGCATATCGTTTAACGTCACATCAAGTTCTACTGAAGTCGTGCCATCATCGTATTCGCCTAAATCCATTGGTGCTTTACTAAAGTAAAAACTACGTTCATTTTCCTTTTCTTTCAAATCTTTCGCTGCTTCCTTATAACGTTTGTATTCCATTAAACGTTCGATTAACTCATCACGCGGATCGAGTTCTGGATCAAATTCGTCAAAATCTTCCTCAAGTTCTTGCTTTGGTAATAACATTTTACTTTTAATGGCAAGTAGTGTTGCTGCCATAACTAAGTATTCACTTGCTACATCTAATTCCAAAAATTGCATTGTATGAATGTATTCCATATATTGCTCGGTAATTTCAGCAACTGGAATATCATAAATATCCACTTCCAATTTACCAATGAGGTGTAAAAGTAAATCAAGCGGCCCCTCAAATGCCTCTACTTTAAAATTCATTTCCATATTCATTCACCACGGTAAGTCATTTTGCACGAGATTTTCATATGATTCACGCCGCACAACAAGTTTCGCTTCGCCGTCCTCCACAAACACAACTGGTGGACGTGGAATGCGATTATAATTGCTCGCCATCGCATAGCCATATGCACCCGTACAAAATACAGCTAACACATCTCCAGCATTTGATTTTGGAAGCGGTAAATCCCAAATCAGCATATCGCCAGACTCACAGCACTTCCCAGCAATTGAAACCGTCTCTTCTGGCTCAAGTAACGGTGCATTTGCAAGAACGGCTTCATAGTGTGCCTCATATAGCGCCGGACGAATGTTATCGCTCATACCGCCATCAACGGCAACATACTCTCTAACACCTGGAACTTCTTTTCTAGAGCCTATTTTATAAAGGGTTGTCCCAGCTTCCCCAACTAGCGAGCGCCCAGGCTCAATCCAAATTTCAGGAACACGCAAACCATTTTCAGTGGCCATTTTTTTCACTTCTTGAATAATTTCCTTCACATATTCGGAAGGCTCAAGTGGTTTGTCTTCTTTAGTGTAACGGACACCAAATCCACCACCTAAGTTTAAAACTTGTGAATCAAAATGCAATGTGTCATGCCACTCCACCAATTTTTCCATAATACGATGTGCAGCCATAATAAAGCCTGTTGTTTCAAAAATTTGGGAGCCAATATGACAATGAAGCCCAATTAAATCAAATTGCTTTGGCGCTCTCAAAACGCGTTTGATAGCCTCTTCTGCCTGACCGTTTGTTAAGCCAAAACCAAATTTTGAATCATCTTGTCCTGTCAATATGTAATCATGCGTGTGCGCCTCAATCCCAGGAGTCACTCGAACTAAAACAGGTATTTTAGTTGCCCGCTTTTCAAGAATCTCTTGTAATAAATCAATTTCATAATAGTTATCAACAACAATACAACCAATGCCATATTCAATCGCCATTTCAATTTCTTCCACCGTTTTATTATTCCCGTGAAAGTGGATGCGTTCAGCTGGAAAATCCGCTTTAATCGCCGTATATAGTTCGCCGCCTGAAACCACATCAAGTGACAAACCTTCTTCCGCCATAAGTTTATAAATAGCAATGGAAGAAAATGCTTTACTCGCATATGCTACCTGTGCACGAACGCCTAACTTATCAAATGTCCTCTTAAATCCTCTGGCACGCTCACGAATTAGCGCAACATCATATACATATAAAGGTGTTCCAAATTCTTCGACTAATTTTAATGTGTCTACCCCTCCAATTTCTAGATGTCCTTTCGTATTCACATTCATAGTCCCAAAACGTTCAAATGTCACGCCTATCCCCCACCTTTTACCAAAGAAATTTAATTTAAGTTCTTTACTATAGTAGCATAAAGAACACTACAGAAACAATAACAATCTAAATAAAAATACCTTTACTAAAAAGCAAAGGTATTTTCATACAGTTAATTCAGTTCACCAACAATTGCTTTAACATATGTTAAAAATGTGCTTCTCACTTGATCGGTTGTTTCGATAACTTCAGCATGTGAGAGAGGCTGATCTAAAATGCCCGCCGCCATATTTGTAATGCAAGAAATTCCTAAAACGCGCATACCTGCATGTCTTGCCACAATGACTTCGGATACTGTTGACATCCCAACGGCGTCAGCGCCTAGTGTACGCATCATGCGAATTTCAGCTGGCGTTTCATATGTTGGTCCGCTAAAGCCAGCATAGACGCCTTCTTGAATATTGATTTCCAATTTATTTGCCAGTTTTCTCGCTTTTTCACGTAACGAAAGTTCATATGCTTCTGACATGTCTGGAAAGCGGGGGCCGAAATGATCTTCATTTTTTCCAATAAGAGGGCTAGTTCCTGTAAAGTTAATATGGTCGGAGATGAGCATCAAGTCGCCTGCTTTGTATAGTTCGTTCACACCACCAGCAGCATTTGTTACGATTAAAAATTCAACGCCCAATTCCTTCATCACACGAACTGGGAAAGTAACATCTTGCATTGAATAGCCTTCGTAAAAGTGGAAGCGACCTTGCATCGCTACAACCTGTTTATTTTGAAGTTCACCAAAAACAAACTGACCTGCGTGCCCTTCTACTGTTGAAACTGGAAAATGTGGTATCGCGTCATAAGATAATTTAACGGGATTCACAATTTCATCAGCTAAAACGCCTAAACCCGAGCCGAGAATGAGCCCAATTGTTGGCCGTTCCTTATAACTTTCTCTAATTTTCGCTACTGCTTCATTCACTTTTTGAGTGCTCATATCTTTTACTCCTTCTATTATTATATTATTTTAAGTCGTTCAAAAAACTTTTACCGTATTCAGGCATTTTCACGTCAAAGTTTTCCGCAACCGTTGCGCCTAGGTCCGCAAAAGTTTCTCGAAGCGGTAATTCTTCTCCGCCGTTTTTAAAGCGTTTAGAATACACAAGAAGTGGTACATATTCGCGCGTATGGTCCGTACCACGATAAGTCGGATCATTCCCGTGGTCCGCTGTAATAATCAGTAAATCGTCATCCTGCATGTTCTCAAACACTTCAGGAAGCCGTGCATCAAATTCTTGAAGCGCGAGACCATAACCTTCTGGATCACGACGATGACCAAATAACGCGTCAAAATCAACTAAATTCAGAAAGCTCATACCTTCAAACGGTTTGTCTAAAACTTGCACTAGTTTGTCCATTCCATCCATATTAGACTTCGTGCGAATGGACTCTGTTACACCTTCTCCGTCAAAAATATCGGAAATCTTACCAATTGCAATGACGTCCTTTCCGCCGTCCTTCAGCGCATTCATCACGGTTGGTTTAAACGGTTTAAGCGCGTAATCATGACGGTTTGCAGTCCGTTTAAAAGAACCCGGTTCCCCGACGTAAGGTCTTGCAATAATTCGTCCTAGCATGTAAGGATCATCCAGTGTGATTTCTCTACAAAATTCACAGATTTCATAAAGCTCTTCAAGTGGGATAACATCTTCGTGAGCTGCAATTTGGAGCACCGAGTCAGCAGATGTATACACAATTAAAGCGCCCGTTTTCATTTGTTCCAAACCAAGCTCGTCTAAAATTTCCGTTCCACTTGCTGGTTTATTGCCAATTACCTTTCGTCCCGTTTTATCTTCAATTTGCTTAATCAGCGCATCTGGAAAGCCATCTGGAAAAACACGAAACGGTGTATCAATATATAGCCCCATAATTTCCCAGTGCCCGGTCATCGTATCTTTACCACGCGACGCTTCTTGCATTTTCGTATAGTAGCCAAGTGGTTTTTCTTCTTTTTTTACGCCTAAAACGGGTTCAATATTAGAAAGACCCAGTTTCCCCATCTCTGGCATGCATAGACCCTTCATATGTTCTGCAATATGGCCAAATGTATCTACACCAAAATCGTCAAATTCAGCCGCATCCGGTGCCTCACCAATCCCAACTGAATCCATCACAATAACATGAATACGTTTAAACTTTTCAACCATTTCCTCATCGCCCTTCCACTAAATTATGCGCGCGGATGAAACTCTTTATACACATCTTTTAAGCGCGCCTTCGTTACATGCGTATAAATTTGTGTTGTTGAAATATCTGAATGTCCAAGCAGCTCTTGAACAGAACGCAAATCTGCCCCATTTTCAAGCAAGTGAGTCGCAAATGAATGCCGTAATGTATGCGGCGTAATGGGCTTTTCAATACCCGTTTTTTGCGTTAATTGTTTCAAAATTTTCCAAAACCCTTGCCGCGTTAAGCCATTTCCGTGATGATTTAAAAAGACAAAATCATTTCGCTTGGAAGACTTTCTCAATTTTGGTCGACCATTTCGTAAATATTCCTCTAAAACCATTGTGGCCGTTTTCCCAAGCGGAATGATGCGCTCTTTATTCCCTTTTCCAATCGTTTGAATAAACCCCATATGTAAATGAAGATCGTCCATTTTAAGTTGAACAAGCTCCGTAACACGCAGTCCCGTTGCATAAAGCACCTCAAGCATAGCTTGATCACGAAGACCAAACGGCGTATTCGTATTTGGTGCATCAAGCAACTTTTCAACTTCTTTAAGACTAAGCACTTTGGGTAAACTTTGCGCTTGTTTTGGCGTCTCAATTTGAATCATTGGATCGCCTTTAATTTTGCCGTCATGAAGTAAAAAATGAAAAAACGAACGAAGTGAAGCGATGTAACGTGCTACTGTACGTGGCGATTTCCCATCATTTCGAGCTGCACTAATGAAAGCCACAATATCCTCTCGTCCGACCTCTTCCAAATCAGCATCGTTTGATTTTTCTTTATAAAAGTTCGCAAAATAAAGCAAGTCACGTTTATAAGCAGCAAGCGTATTCATTGATAAACCACGTTCAACAGATAAAAAATGTAAAAAGTCTTCAATTAAGTCGTTCATTTTCTCGCCTCCTGCCCATTTATTTTAACACGAAACCATTCTCTGGTGAATTTTTATCTACTCACTTCCAAATTGTTGTTTTTTTCATATAATTAAAAAAGAACCACTACAATGATGTAGCAGTCCTAAACTATTTTCTGTTCGCCTTTTTACAGTCTGAGCAGACCCCTTGAAAGGTTAAACGATGATCTTTAATAAGGAAGTTCCAGCGCTGCTCAATTATTTTTTCAACATCTTCAAGCAAGTCTTCTTGGATTTCTTCAACAGAACCACATTCCAAACAAACAAGATGATGATGAAAATGCTTCGCTCCTTCTTGACGCAAATCATAACGCGATACACCATCACCAAAATTTATTTTATCAACAACTCGTAGCTCCGTTAACAGTTCGAGTGTCCGATAAACCGTTGCAAGCCCTGTATCAGGCGCAATACTCTTTACACGTAAAAAAACTTCTTCCGCACTTAAGTGATCTTTTTCGTTTTCAAGCAAAACACGTACAGTCGCTTCACGTTGTGGCGTTAATTTATAACTCGCATCATGAAGTTGAGCTTTAATGCGCTTAATGCGGCTTTCCATATGTACGCCTCCCTTAAAATAAATATTCTCAATCAGAAATTTTTATTTATAATAATTATTATTTAGAAATAAATATCTCTGCCTTCTCTCACACTAAAAACATTCGTACTTACGTTCAAATGACTATGGTTATAACGATAACATAAATCGCAAAAACTGTCTATAGTGATTATCATTTACAACAAAACATTAGATTATTTATAATTATTCTCATTTACTTTTTTAATTCTATAAAAATTTTACCTTGAAAGTTATGTCTAAAACGTCTATACTAAAGCCATTGAGAATCATTATCACTAAAACAAATGGAGTGATGTCATGCAAAACTTATATACCGAAAATCTACAAATTGCTTATGATAAACGAATTATTGTTGATTCATTAAATATAGCTATCCCCAAAGGAAAAATCACCGCTTTAGTTGGTGCAAACGGTTCTGGAAAGTCCACCATTTTAAAAACCATGTCTCGGCTTATGAAACCAACTAAAGGGCATGTCATTTTAGATGGGAAGAAAATCCATCAAGTTGCAACAAAACAAATTGCAAAGGAGCTTGCCATTTTACCACAAAATCCATCTGCACCAGGTGGCTTAACAGTTTATGAACTCATTTCCTATGGTCGCAGTCCCCATCAAACTGGCTTTTCAGTCGGAAATAAAGAGGATCGTAATATGGTTGACTGGGCACTCAAAATGACAAACCTTGAAGAGTTTAAAGACCGCCCTATCGAAAACCTATCTGGTGGACAAAGACAGCGTGCTTGGATTGCCATGGCACTTGCGCAAGATACATCCATTTTATTTTTAGATGAACCTACGACTTTTTTAGATATGACTCACCAACTCGATGTTATGAATATTCTAAAGCAATTGAATGAAACTGAAAATCGCACCATCGTTATGGTTGTGCATGATTTAAACCATGCATCGCGGTATGCTGAACATATGATTGCCATCAAAAACGGACAAGTCGCAGCAAGCGGTACACCGCAAGAGGTGATGACTTGCGAAGTTTTAGAGGATGTGTTTAACATTAAAGCCGATATTTTGATAGACCCTAGAAGCGGCGTGCCGCTTTGTCTTCCATATGAGACTTGTAACGGTTGTGAAATTAAAGATGTTGTAAGGGAGCTTGATCATGTTGAAGCCATCTCTATTTGATGTCACCATCATTGGTGGCGGTCCAGTTGGTCTGTACGCCGCTTTTTATAGCGGTCTTCGGTCAATGAAAACGAAAATTATTGATGCTGAACCAGATGTTGGTGGCAAAATTCGTTATTTCTATCCCGAAAAGTTAATTCATGATATTGGTGGCATTCCAGAAATTCTTGGCGCTGATTTGGTTGCAAATTTTAAGAAGCAAGCGGAAACATTTAATCCAACCTTTGTTTTAAACACCCGTGCAACGTCTGTCGTCAAACAAAATGATGGCACTTTTTATATTAAGACAAGTGACGGGGACGTCCATTTAAGCAAAACGATTATTATTGCAGTGGGTAGCGGGACTTACAAAATGAATCCGCTTGAAGCTCGTTTTGCGGAAAATTTTTCGGAGCAGGTTCACTATCATCTGCGTGATTTGGAAAAGTTTAAAGAGAAGAAAGTGGTTGTTTCTGGCGGCGGTGATGCAGCACTTGATGCGGCGCTTATGCTTCTTCCAATTGCTAAAAGTGTTGAATTGATTTACCGCGGTGATGATTTTAAAGGCTACGAAGAACGCGCTAAAACTGTTCATTCATCTGGTATTACAACGCATTTACACCATGAAATCACAAGTTTACTAGGCGACAATGAATTGAAAGAGATTGAATTAACTTGTCAGCATTCTGGGGAAAATAAAAAGGTTCTTTGTGATGCAATTTTTGTCAATCACGGCGTTGAAGTCGATATTGGCACAATGCGTGATTGGGGCTTTTCAACTGAGGAATGGGGCATTACTGTAGATAATGAAATGCAAACGACCATACCTGGTATTTATGCTTGCGGTGACGTCGCTTGCTATCCGAGAAAAATCAGAATTATTGCTGCTGGTCTTCATGAAGGACCAATAGCTGTAAATAGTGCCAAAAAATATTTAGATCCAGATGCAGCACCAGAAGCTATGGTTAGCACGCATCATGAGCATTTTATGCATTAAAAAGGTTGGGGTCCCCCAACCTTTTTAATATTCCTCTTCTTTTAATTGTTCTAACTCTAAATACTGAACCGCAAACATCGTTTTAGCATCGCAAATAGAAGCTTCTTCAATTAATTGTTTTGCTTCATCTAAAGTGACCTCTAGCACATTAATAAATTCATCTTCATCCTGTGTTAAAGGACTTTTTTGTTTGTGCAAACCTCGTGCCACATAAATATGTATTATTTCATCAGCAAAGCCTGGTGCGGTATAAAAAGAAGTTAATAGCTCCATACTACTTACCTTATAGCCTGTTTCTTCCTCTAGTTCACGCCTTGCAGTTTCTTCTTTTGGTTCATTTAATTCCATCTTACCTGCGGGAATTTCAACTACTGTTTTTTCCAATGGTTTTCGGTATTGTTCAACCATAACAATTTTCCCGTCATGTGTAAGTGGAATAATCCCCACAGCTCCAGGGTGTTTAATAAGCTCTCTTTTTGCAGTTTGACCATTTGGAAGGCGCACGTCTGCTACGGAAAGTGCTACAACGCGCCCTTTAAAAATAATCTCTTCACTAATTGTTTTTTCTTCTAAATCCTTCAATTAGAGCACCTTCTTTCTTTTTGTATAGTTTAACATAAAACTAGGTCCGATATGAATTTACATCGCACGACTGATAACATCATTTCTTCAATTATGGTATGATGAAGTCAAATCAAACTTCCTTTCTAAAAAGAAAAAATCTAGTATAATGAAAGTAAGTAATCCCTTGTGATTACATAAATTTATTTTTTAGAATAGGTATCTGAAGGAGAAGATAAACAATGACTACATTTAAAAAAATTATGGCGTTTACAGGTTCTATTTTTATCGTCATCGTGTTATTCGGTATTCTTTCAGCCATCTTAAAAAGTAGCTGGCTTCTGATTGCTTTGATCACCATTGCTGTAGCTTCCATTCTGTTTTTCTTTTCTGCAAAAGCAGGTGACCAAGCTTTAACCGAAAAGACAGGCTTAACGAAAAAAGAATTCAAATATATTCGTTCAAACTTAGAAGAAGCGCGTCTTAAAATTATGCGTCTTCAAAAAATCATGTCTACAAATAAAGGTCTATACTCTTTTCAAGAACGCAACAAAACGCTTCAACTTGCAAAAAGAATCTATGGAATCGTAAAAGATGAGCCAAAACGTTTTTATGAAGCAGAAGATTTCTTCTTCTCTCATCTTGATTCACTTGTAGAACTCACCGAGAAATATGCTTTTCTTGAAAGCCAACCTGTTAAAGACAAAAAAATCTATCAAACTTTATCTGACACTCGCTCACTCTTAAATGATTTGAGCCGCGTGATTGAAAAGGACTTGTTTACACTCCTTAATCAAGATGTTAACAGTCTTGATTTTGAGCTTGAAGTTGCTAAAAACTCAATTTCAAAACAAAAACAAAGGTTTGAAAGGAGCTCGAAACATGAGTGAGAACAGTGAAAAAAAAGAATTAAATCAAACTGAATTACTTGAAAAAGATATGAATCATACATTAGATGATTTACTTAGCAATCCATTTGGAATGGATGATACAAAAAACACTAGCATTATGAATAGCGAAAATGATGCGGCGCCTCGTCTCGTTGATATGCTTCCAGAAAACAATAAGCGTCAAGCGCTTGAACTAAGCAAGCAAATTGATGCTGGAAATCAAGCCGCCATTCTTGGATACGGCGCACCTGCCCAAGCAAAACTTCATGACTTTTCACACTCTATGCTCGCCCATGTGCAAAAGCAAGATGTAGGTCCAATTGGGGACATTATTAGTGATTTGATGTTTCGTTTACAAGAAGCCGACCCAGATGAGCTTGCGGCGCGCAATAAAAATATTTTCACAAAAATGTTTCACCGTGTGAAACAATCGATTAATGAAATCACATCAAAATATCAAAAAATCGGCACGCAAATCGACCGAATTGCTTTAAAATTAGAGCATTCGAAAAAGCGCTTGATGGAGGATAACTCTTTCTTAGAGCAGCTTTATGATAAAAATAAAGATTACTTTCAAGCTTTAAATATTTATATCGCAGCTGGCGAATTAAAACTTGAAGAAATTAATGATAAATTATTGCCAGAACTTCGTAAAAAAGCGGAAGAAACTGGTGATCAAATGGATTTTCAAGAAGTGAATGATTTGACGCAATTTGCTGATCGTCTTGAAAAACGTGTGCATGATTTAAAACTTAGTCGCCAAATTACAATTCAACAAGCGCCGCAAATTCGTTTAATTCAAAATACGAACCAAGCGCTAGCTGAAAAAATTCAGTCCTCTATTATGACAGCTATTCCGCTTTGGAAAAACCAAGTTGCCATTGCATTAACCCTTTTGAGACAGCAACAAGCAGTTGAAGCACAACGTCAAGTTTCTGAAACAACAAATGAGCTTCTAAAACGCAATGCTGATATGTTGAAAACAAATGCGATTGAAACTGCGCGTGAAAATGAAAGAGGTATCGTAGACATCGAAACACTTAAACATACGCAATCTAGCTTAATTGAGACACTTCAAGAAACACTTAAAATTCAACAAGAAGGCCGTGCTAAACGTGCTGCTGCAGAAAAAGAACTCGTTTCTATGGAGCAAGAACTAAAGGAACGCTTAATCGAATTACGTTAAAAAAACAAGGCTTTGATTTTTCAAAGCCTTGTTTTTAATATGCGATACATAAATGTTACAGCATGAAATTGGTCATGAACGCGGAAGAAATCAGGGTACTCCCCCGCCACAATAAAATCAAATTTTTTATATAAAAGAACAGCAGCTTGATTGTCGCTCACCACTTCAAGTGTTAACATGTGCAAACCAGCTATCTCTGCAGAATGGATTAGCTGTTTAAGCATTTGCGAACCAATTCCTTGTCCCCAAAACGCTTTTTTTACAGAAAGTGAAATCTCTCCGCGATGCGCCAACCGCTCTTTTGCCGGGACAATCACAAGCCCAACGCTAATTAATTCATCCTTTTCATAAGCTACAAGCATACAAGCTTTTTCATGATTAAAAAAATCTTGGATGATGGCTTCTTCCTCTTGTTGGGCTACTAAAAATTCATTTTTTCCAAAAGTTAAAAATGATGTTTCTCCCCCTACACAATTAAAATAACGGATGATGTTTTCGGCATCCTTTTTTTCTGCAACACGAATTATAGCCATAAAATCCCCCTTTTTTAAATACCTTCTAGGCGTAAGTTTTCAAAATGAATGGGTTTTAAATTTGTGACGGTCAGCCCAATTAGACGAATGGCTTCCTTCCCGTCGTAGACATCATTTAGTAGCGCGGCTCCGGCTTCGTAGATTAATTGGCGATCATGGACATAGTCTGTAAGTGTCATTCGTTTTGTTATCGTTGTAAAATCACTATATCGTAGCTTTAAGATTACCGTTTTCCCGTGCTTTTGGATTTTAAGTAGGCTCGTTTCAATCTTTTCCGCAAAACGCATTAAACTCTTTTCAAGCACAGCTTCGCTCACTATATTTCGTTCAAAAGTGGTTTCCTTTCCAACTGATTTTCGGTCGCGATGTGGATTCACAATATTATTCGAACGTCCTCGCACGTGGCGATACAAATAGTAACCGTGTTTATGGAACTCACGAATCAAATCCCATTCACTCCACGCTTTCAAGTCCTTACCTGTTTTAATACCTAAACGATGCATTTTTTCGGAAGTTACTTTTCCAACTCCGTAAAATTTATCAATTGGGATGGTTTCTAAAAAAGACTCTGCTTTCTCTGGAGGAACAACAGTTAGTCCGGCTGGTTTCTTGTAATCAGATGCAATTTTAGCAATAAATTTATTATAGGAGACTCCGGCAGACGAAGTGAGTCCTAATTCATTGTATATCGCGTATTGGATTTCCCTTGCGATAAGTGTTGCAGAAGTCATATTCTTTTTGTTCTCAGTCACGTCTAAATAGGCTTCGTCTAGTGATAGCGGCTCAATGATATCCGTATAGCGTTTAAAAATCGTCCGAATTTGGCTAGAGATTTCCTTGTAATGCTCCATATTGCCATGAATAAAAATGCCTTCCGGACAAAGCTTAGCCGCTTGTTTAGTAGGCATCGCTGAGTGCACACCAAATTTACGTGCTTCATAAGAACAAGTTGCAACAACGCCGCGCTTGTTTGGATCTCCCCCTATAATAAGCGGCTTCCCGCGATATTCAGGATGGTCTCGTTGCTCAACAGAAGCATAAAATGCATCCATATCAATATGAATTATCTTTCTGCTCACGTCCATTTTAAACCACTCCCTAAAAAACGAACATTTGTTCTTTTTTATTATACCAGAATTCTAAATTTTTTCAAGAAAAAAACGCCTTGTTTGGCGTTATTTCTTCATAAAGGCGTTACGTCCAAAAAACTCAACAATACTCGGAATCACTTGATAAATTCTTGTTCCCAAATTCATTAAAAATGGTAAATTTACTTCGCGACGATTTTTCCCAATAATTCGGATTGTTTTCTTAGCAACTTCTTCTGGTTTTAAAACGAAAAATCCCACGCTTTTTAAATATTCCCCTGATTCATCTGCAATATCAAAAAAATGGGTCGCAATTGGTCCAGGATTTATCGTTGTCACCTTAATATTATCCGCTTTCAGTTCCATTCGTAACGCATTTGAATAGCCCAAAACAGCAAATTTAGTGGCTGCATACGCACTCGATTTCGGCGTAGCAATTTTACCCGCTTGGGACGCAATATTCACAATATGTCCATTTTGTTTTTCTTTGAAATGTGGAATAAAAAGTTGCGTCAAACGAATGAGTCCTAACACATTCGTATCAAACATTGATGAAACTGTTTCAAAAGGCGTATTTTCTGCTGTTTCAAATAAGCCAAAGCCAGCACAATTGATTAGCACATCAATATCGTCGTCATGCAAAATTTCTTTCATAATTTGTTCCATTAAAAGAAAGTCTGTCACATCGAGCGGGTAGACAGATGCATTTACTTGAAAGTTACTTTTAATGCGCGCACTAATTTCTGACAGCTTAGCCGCATTCCGCGCAATCAAAATCACATTTGCTCCCGATTCCGCTGCATAATTAGCCAAATTTTCACCAAGACCGCTTGATGCACCTGTTATTAAAACCGTTTTTCCTTTCAAAAAAGAATTCATCTTTGCCTCCTAAATATTAAAACTAGCAAAATCCTCGGCGATATCAGTATTTGGAAATAATTCGCGCGCCTCATCGCGTAGTTGTAAGCTCGCTTCCTTGTCATAACGTGAACTAATATGCGTCAAAATAAGATGTTTAGCCTCAGCCGTTTTCGCAAGCCTTGCCGCATCTAGTGATGTTGAATGCATATATTCTTTTGCCATTTCTTCCTTAGATGCTTCAAACGTCGCTTCATGTACAATAATATCAGCGTTTTCCGCAAGCGCTCGTTCATTTTCTTGTGGCCTAGTATCACCAAAAATCGTAATGATGCGCCCTTTTTGTTTTGGCCCGATAAATGCAGCACCATCAATTACCCGACCGTCAGGAAGCGTTACTTTTTTTCCCTGTTTTAATTCCTGATAAAGTGGTCCTGCTGGAACGCCAGCCTGTTTAAGAGCAGCTGCATCAAGCGTCCCTTGCTTATCCGCTTCAACCAACCGGTAGCCAAAGCTAGAAATCCCGTGGTCAAGCTCATCACAAATTACTTTCCACTGATTGTCGCAAAAAATTTCTCCTGGTTCAATTTCTACGACCTGAAGTGGATAGGTCAAATGAGATCCGCTAATCTCCAAAGAATTTTGAATATAGGCTGTTATGCCCGCTGGACCATAAACAGTTAATTCCGTTTCCCCACCTTGAAATGAACGGCTACTTAAAAGACCGGGCAAACCAAAAATATGGTCACCATGTAAATGTGTAATAAAAATTTTTTCTAGTTTACTTAGTCGAATTGAGCTGCGAAGAATTTGATGTTGCGTCCCTTCCCCGCAGTCAAACAGCCAAACCGCATTTCGCTCATTTAACATGGAGATGGCGATAGATGTAACATTACGATTTTTTGAAGGCACTCCCGCACCTGTTCCAAGAAAAATAAGTTCCACTTTTCTCCCAACTTTCTAAATCAATATGTTCCATTTTATCATACTCCATCAAAAATGAAATGAATTCTAGAAATAAAACGGTTTCATTTAATTCTTACATTCTTTTTCTGGTTCAAACAGTTGCACAAACAAACTTTAATGGATAAAATAGTATGGAGCTATAGAGCTTTTTGTGCTCGAATGGATTTATGTAATCCTTGTTAATGCAGAAACGAGAAAGAGGGTAAGTGCGTATGACAGATAATTTAGAACAAAAAGCTTTGATTACAATTTTTGGCGGTACGGGAGATTTAGCAAATCGAAAACTTTACCCTTCGCTATATCATTTATTTAGCAAAGGCTATTTAAAGAAAAATTTTGCTGTAATTGGGACTGCACGCCGGGAATGGAGCAATGATTTCTTTCGCGATAAAGTGAAAGAATCCATCCAAGATATTGTCTCTTCAAGTGCTGAAGCAGATGAATTTGCTAGTCATTTTTACTATCAGTCGCATGATGTCACGAATAAAGAGTCTTACGTTTCGCTTAAAACACTGTCTGATGAGCTTGATCAAAAATATGATTTAGCTGGTAATCGTATTTTCTACTTAGCAATGGCACCAAATTTCTTTGGTATCATTGCAAGCCGTATCAAATCTGAAGGCTTTGTTGATACGAAAGGTTTCCATCGTTTAATTATTGAAAAGCCATTTGGGCATGATTTAGAAAGCGCCCAGGAATTAAACGATTCCCTTCGTGAAGCATTTCATGAAGATGAAATCTATCGTATTGACCATTACTTAGGTAAAGAAATGATTCAAAATATTTCTGTTATTCGTTTTGCTAATTCTATTATTGAATCACTTTGGAATAATCGTTATATTGATAATATTCAAGTTACATTAAGTGAAGTTTTAGGTGTTGAGGACCGTGGACGTTACTATGATGAAAGTGGTGCACTCCGTGATATGGTTCAAAATCATATCTTGCAAATTGTTTCCTTACTTGCGATGGAGCCGCCTATTAAACTTTCTACAAAAGAAATTCGTCATGAAAAAGTGCGGGCATTACGTTCTCTTCGTGTTTATGAAGGCGAAGAAGTATTGGAGAACTTCATCCGCGGGCAATACGGTTCCGGCCATGCCTTTGGTAAAGAATTAAAAGGTTATCGTGAAGAAGATAATGTCGACCCAGAATCTAATACTGAAACATTTGTGGCTGCTAAATTACTCATTGATAATTTCCGCTGGACTGGAGTTCCTTTTTATATTCGAACTGGAAAACGTTTAGCAGGTAAAGCTACACAAATTGCCATTCACTTTAAAAATGTTCCAATGAACCTGTTTGGTAGTGACATGTCACTAGGTGGCAACGTACTCGTCATTCATATTCAACCAAACGAAGGGATCACCTTACATCTTAATGTTAAAAAGCCTGGGCAAGGTATGGATACCATGCCGGTTAATTTAAACTACGCCCATTCTTCACCGGACGGGATGAATACACCTGAAGCTTATGAAAAACTTATTTTAGATTGCTTACGTGGTGACGCTACTTACTTCTCGCATTGGGATGAAGTGAGCTTATCTTGGAATTTCATTGATCATGTAGCAAATGTTTGGAAGAATACGTTGGGACATTTCCCCAACTATAAACCAGGCACAATGGGACCAGATGAAGCTCATGAATTGCTCGCTAAAGACGGATTCAGCTGGTTTAAGGTTCACGAAGAATAAAAAACATTACATCTACAAAAAACGAACTTTTCTTGATTTGAAAAGTTCGTTTTTCTTTTAATATTTAGCTATTAATATCTTGTAATGCCCAATCAATTTTTCCACGCCCAGACTCCTCCAAAAAATCATTCACTTTTGAGAATGGTTGACTCCCAAAAAAGCCTCCACGAGCTGCAAGTGGCGATGGATGTGTGCCTTTAATTAAATAATGTTTGGGGTTTGTAACTCCTTCTGCTACCTTTTGAGCATGATTTCCCCAAAGAATAAATACAAGTGGTTCTGGATAGTCATTTAATACCGCTAGCACTCTTTTGGTAAACGTTGCCCAGCCATATGATTTATGGCTACCAGCTTTTCCTTCCTGAACACTCCAGCTTGTATTCATCATCAAAACACCTTGCCTCGCCCAATCAGCCAAATAACCGTGATTTGGCGCATCAATATTTAAATCTGCTTTTAATTCTTTATACATGTTTCGTAAGCTTGGCGGAACTTTTTGCCCCGGTTTAACCGAGAAACTAAGACCATGCGCTTGCCCTTCTCCGTGATACGGATCTTGCCCAATAATGACCACTTTTGTTTTTTCATAAGGACATAATGTAAAACAGGAAAACATATCTTCTTCAGGTGGATACACATTTCCTAAAGAACGCGCTGCATCAACTTTTTCCATCAGTTCAGAAAAATATGGCTCCTTTCTTTCCTGCTCTAAAAATTCACTCCAGCTTTTCACTAAGCTTACACCTCTTACTTTCTTTTTTTGGCTAAAATATATACGCCAAGCATATCTTTTAAGCCACATTTTAAGTATTATTTTATCTCAATTACAGTGATTATATCATAAATTAGAAATAAAAAAACAACGCATAAATGAGCCATTCAAGCTTGAATTTAAAATGCTACATGCTAAAATGAAAGAGAATACTCTTAAAAGGAGCAGTTGTAAAATGGCTGATAATTTACAAGACTACATCGAAAATGGATTATATGGTCCAAAGGAATTAAATCCAGCAGAAAAAAAGAAATTTTTAGGGACTTACCGAGAACGCGTTATTGTCGCTTTAAATAAAAATGAGGTGCTCTCTAAAAATATGATACCTGAACTTGAAAAAAAAATTCTCGCCTATAAAGACTCCAAGCTACTTTTAAATGGTTCACTTGGATATTCACTTCTTAGGCCGTACATCCAACTTGCAGAGCAAAACAAACATGAGTTTTCCATCGTATCACGCGAAGAAGATGACACGGATATTTATCTTGTCTTAGCGGATAAAAAAGAAGTAAATATCGAAGACGTCCAATTACATGCGGAGCAAAAGGAAACCGAAAAAATCGAGAAACGCTCCCTTTTAGACAAGATTAAAGAAATTTTAAATTAGCTTAGGAGGTCTTAGGTATGTTACACACAATTGTTGTTGCATTATGTATACTAATGCTAATCCAATCACTTTACTTTTTCATTCGGAAAAATGTCAATATGGGCGTGCTTTTTTTATTAATTACAGCCGCTTTATTTATGCTTAGCCGAATCTAAAGCTTGATTAGATAAAATGGCTTGTTTTAATTTCGCCTGCATAACGCCAATTCCCGAGTAGCCAATGAGAGGCTGCAAAAGCTCTTTTTCAAAATCAGTAATTTGTTCCAGAAGCGGACCATATTTTTTGCCACCTAAAATGATGACCGGCTCCTCATCTCCAACATTCAATGCGCGCCACTGCGCTTTTAATGCGGCAAGTTGAATTGTATCATCTGTAACGCCGTTTTGATTGAAACGAACATCATACGTTTTTGCTACGGTATCATTTGGGTGCAAAAATCCGTATTTTGGGGACAAAATGACATAATCATCAGCAAATTTTTCTGCATAAGCTTGGCAGAGTTTATGAAACGTTCCAGTATATGCTTTTTTCGCCTCACAAGAACCATATTTTGGATTTTTATCCCATATTTTAGGTTTTCCTGAAGGAATTATCATCATGCCTTATAAAGCTCCCAAAGTGTAATTTTTCCGCTGAGTTGCATTTCATCATGCCCTTCCTGGTATTTAAACCCCGTCCTTTTTAAAACTTGTATGGATGCTTCATTATGCTCAAACGACCGCGCAAAAATGCGGGTTATTTTTTTTTGTGCAATTAGCCACTTCACCATTTCAGATAATGCTTCTTGCATGTATCCATAACCTTGATAGCTTTCTACAATACTGTAGCCAAGTTCAATTTCCCCCGTCTCATCAGGATTCCCCTGACCTCCGATTTCGCCAATAACAATTCCTTCTTCTTTCAAAACTATGAGTCTTGTCCATTTGGTCATTTCTGGATTGTTTTTCACATTTTCAAGAACATAGGGTAAATAAAAAAAGAAGTCAATGCCTGGCCATTCCTCCGAAACATCATATCCCGTCACTTTTTCAAGCTCTGAAATCCCTTTAATCGTGGCCTCAATCATTTCAAATGAATATTCAATTAAAAGCAAACGTTTTGTTTCCAAAGGTTCCATCCTCTTCCCTTGCTTTCCTCATCAAATTTACTAATTTAAACTTATCAAAAAATGCTTCACTTGTATACTTTTGGCGTCTATCGTGATAAAAATATAATAATTCTAACATAAAAGTAAAACTATTCTGTTTTCTTTTCGATCTTCCTCTCTTGAAAACGTTTTCTTTTAAGTTATAAGTGGATTGTTATACCTGGTACTAATTTATCATTTTCTTTCTCTCATTTATTGAATCGTCTAAACTGACAGAAAATTTTCAAATAACTGTTGACTTCTTTGAGCAACACGTTTATATTTAATTATAACATTACATCACTTGCTAGTTTTAAAGCTTTGATGTGGTAAATTATGAATGCAATATCCCATTTTATTTAGAAGGAGTTAATGACCATGAAACAAGTACCATTTAATGCCGTCATTACAATTTTATTACTTTAGCAGGACTTTGAATTCGCCTTTTCAAGCGGTTTCGAGTCCTGTTTAGAGTTACTAAATGGGATTCTTTCAAAGCATCCCATTTTGTTTGGAACAAAATTGGGGTGCTTTTTCTTTTGGAAAGATGAGCAGCACATTTTATTGTTTAGTAAATTCATAAAATTCTGCTTAGGAAAATTATGGATAGTGGAAAAGGGGTAGGAAAATGCGAAGTGATAAAATCAAAAAAGGTGTTGAACAAGCACCAGCAAGAAGTTTACTACATGCAACAGGGCAATTAAAAAGTCCAGGTGATATGAATAAGCCATTCATTGCAATTTGTAATTCTTATATTGATATTGTTCCTGGTCACGTGCATTTACGTGAACTTGCAGATGTGGCAAAGGAAGCTATTCGCGAAGCTGGCGGTATTCCTTTTGAATTCAATACAATTGGTGTGGATGATGGGATTGCGATGGGACATATCGGTATGCGCTATTCCCTACCGAGTCGGGAAATCATTGCGGATGCAGCTGAAACCGTCATTAATGCACACTGGTTTGACGGCGTGTTTTATATTCCGAATTGCGATAAAATTACGCCTGGAATGTTACTCGCATCCGTTCGGACAAACGTTCCTGCCATTTTTTGCTCAGGTGGCCCAATGAAAGCTGGCCTTTCTGCAACAGGAAAAGCTTTAACACTCTCCTCCGTATTTGAAGCAGTTGGTTCCTTTAAAGAAGGTTCGATGTCAAAAGAAGAATTTTTGGATATGGAAGCAAATGCGTGCCCAACTTGCGGTTCCTGCGCTGGAATGTTCACAGCAAACTCGATGAACTGCTTAATGGAAATTCTTGGACTCGCTCTCCCTGGGAACGGAACAACACTTGCCGTATCAGATGACCGGCGCGAATTAATTCGGAAATCGGCTTTTCATTTAATGGATTTAGTTAAAAAGGACATTCGTCCAAGAGATATTGTCACGAAAGAGGCAATTGATGATGCGTTTGCGCTTGATATGGCGATGGGTGGTTCTACAAACACGGTACTTCACACGCTCGCGCTTGCGAATGAAGCGGGCATTGATTATGAGCTTGAGCGCATTAATGATATTGCTTCTCGTGTACCCTACCTTTCAAAAATCGCCCCGTCTTCCGCCTATTCGATGCACGATGTTCATGAGGCTGGTGGCGTTTCTGCCATTATTAAAGAACTTGTAGAGCTTGATAACGCGATTCATCCCGACCGAATTACGGTAACAGGTAAAACGATTCGAGAAAATGTTAGGGATGCAGGTATTAAAAATAAAAAAGTGATTCATCCAAAAGAAGATCCATATAGTCCTGTTGGTGGATTATCCATTCTTTTTGGTAATATCGCACCAAAAGGCGCTGCAATTAAAGTTGGTGGTGTCGATCCTTCTGTTCAAGTGTTTAAAGGAAAAGCCATTTGCTTTAGCTCACACGATGAGGCTGTTGAAGCTATTGATAACCATACGGTAAAAGAAGGTCATGTAGTGGTGATTCGCTACGAAGGTCCAAAAGGTGGTCCTGGGATGCCAGAAATGCTTGCACCAACCTCCTCTATCGTTGGTCGTGGACTTGGTAAAGATGTAGCACTTATTACAGATGGAAGATTTTCTGGTGCAACTCGAGGAATTGCAGTAGGTCATATTTCACCAGAAGCAGCAGCAGGTGGACCTATCGCTCTTGTTCAAGACGGTGATGATATTATTATTGACTTGCCAAATAGAACACTAAATGTGGATGTATCAGATGCTGAACTCGAAGCTCGTAAAAAAGCGCTTCAGCCTTTCAAAGCAAAAGTAAAAACAGGTTATTTAGCTCGTTACACAGCGCTCGTAACATCAGCTCATACTGGTGGTGTTATGAAAATTCCTGAGGATTTATTAGATTAAAATGAGGTGATGAAGATGCTGAAAAACGAAGTAAGCGATAAAGTTGCAAAAACGGGCTCCGAACTGCTAATTGATGCCTTAAATAAACAAAATGTAGAGATGATTTTTGGCTATCCAGGTGGCGCTGTTTTACCGCTTTATGACGGATTTTACGACTGTAATATTCCTCATATTTTAGCGAGACATGAACAAGGTGCAATTCATGCAGCGGAAGGCTATGCAAAAGTAACAGGAAAGCCTGGCGTCGTTGTCGTAACGAGTGGACCTGGTGCTACTAATGTATTAACAGGAATTGCTGATGCCATGAGTGATTCAATTCCTTTAGTTGTTTTTACTGGCCAAGTTCACACACCCGGAATTGGTAAAGATGCCTTCCAGGAGGCGGATATGATTGGGCTTACGATTCCAATTACAAAATATAATTACCAAGTTCGCGATGTACGCGACTTACCGCGAATTGTAAATGAGGCCTTTCACATTGCTACAACTGGTCGAAAAGGTCCTGTTGTCATTGATATTCCAAAAGATATTGGCATTGCACAGACTGATACGGTGCATCCGGATACGATTGATTTACCAGGGTATCAACCTACTTATTTGCCCAATCCGCTACAAGTGGAAAAATTGATGAAGGCTCTTGAAAAAGCGAATAAACCTCTCATTCTAGCAGGTGCAGGTGTGAATCATTCTCGGGCAACTGCTGAACTATTAGAATTTGCAGAAAGTTATGAAATACCAGTTGTTAACACACTCCTCGGATTAGGCAGCTTCCCTTCTGACCATGAACTTTTTCTTGGTATGGGAGGCATGCATGGCTCTTATGCCGCAAATATGGCGTTAACTGATTGCGATTTACTCATAAATTTTGGCTCTCGCTTCGATGATCGTTTAGCTAGTGCACCAAAGGAATTTGCCAAACACGCTATCATTGCACATGTTGATATTGATCCAGCGGAAATTGGAAAAATTATTCCAACGCAAATTCCAATTGTTTCAGATATTCAAGAAACGCTCCAGCAAATTTTAAAAATTACTTTACCAAATAAGGAAGATACAACACATTGGCATAAGCTAAATATGACGCGAAAAGCAAGGCATCCTTATTCATATGACCGGAAACAAAATGCTACGATTAAACCACAAAAAGTGATTGAATATATTGGTGAGTTGACAAACGGCGAGGCTCTTGTTGCAACGGATGTGGGGCAACATCAAATGTGGGTGGCACAATTTTATCCATTCCAATTTGACCATCAAATTATTACAAGTGGCGGTCTTGGCACGATGGGTTTTGGCATTCCAGCTGGGATTGGTGCAAAACTTGCTTTCCCAAATAAGACGGTTGTTGCTTTTGTTGGAGATGGTGGATTTCAAATGACATCACAAGAACTGGCCATTTTAAATGAATATGGAATCGCACTTAAGACGGTTATTTTAAACAATGGTTCGCTTGGAATGGTTCGACAATGGCAGGAAAAATTTCACAATGAGCGCTTTTCACATTCCATTTTCCAGAGTCAACCTGATTTTGTAAAACTTGGCGAGGCATACGGCGTCAAGAGTGTACGCATCACAGAGCCTGATGAGCTTTACGAAAAACTGCGCGAAGCTTTTTCATACGATGGTCCTGTTGTCCTTGATGTTCATATTGCAAAAGATGAGCTTGTGTTGCCGATGGTGCCAAGCGGGAAACCGAATCATCAGATGGAGGGAGTCGAGTAAGATGCGCAGAATTATTACGGCAACGGTGAACAATGCTTCTGGTGTTTTAAACCGAATCACAGGGGTTATCTCGAGGCGACAATATAATATTGATAGTATTTCTGTTGGTTGGACGGAAACGCCAAATGTATCACGGATTACTATTGTTGTTCATGTTGACTCACTTTATGAAATTGAGCAAGTGACAAAGCAGTTAAATAAGCAAATCGATGTTTTAAAAGTCAGTGATATTACAGATGATCCACATATTGAGCGTGAGTTGGCGCTTGTGAAAATTAACGCCCCTGCCCCTGTTCGTGCAGAGCTAACTGCTGTGATTGAACCTTTTCGAGCGACGGTTATTGATGTTGGGGCGAAAAGTGTTGTTATTCAAGTAACGGGGACAAGTGAAAAAGTAGATGCCTTTGTTGATGTTGTTAGACCATATGGAATTAAGCAAATGGCAAGAACGGGTGTGACTGGCTTCACGCGCAGCCCGAAAAAAATTTAGGTAATGAATTATCCTATAGAAAAAAATTTGGAGGTTAGGAAAATGACAAAAGTTTATTATGAAGATGCAGTAAAAGGAAATGCTTTAGAAGGAAAAACGGTTGCAGTTATTGGGTATGGTTCGCAAGGTCACGCCCATTCACAAAATTTACGTGATAATGGAAATAATGTGGTTATCGGTATTCGTGAAGGTAAATCGGCAGAAGCAGCAAGAAATGACGGATTTAAAGTATATTCTGTTAAAGACGCTGCTGAAAAAGCAGATGTTGTCATGATTCTACTTCCTGATGAAACACAAGGGGAAATTTATGAAAATGAAATTAAGCCTGGGTTAGAAGCTGGTAATGCGCTTGTTTTTGCACATGGCTTTAACATTCACTTTGATGTGATTACGCCACCAAGTGATGTGGATGTATTTTTAGTAGCACCAAAAGGACCTGGACACCTTGTTCGTCGTACATTTGTTGAAGGCGGTGCAGTCCCTGCTTTATTTGCAGTTTATCAAGATGCGACAGGAAATGCCCGTGATGTTGCATTATCCTATGCAAAAGGTATTGGTGCAACACGAGCTGGAGTCATTGAAACAACCTTTAAAGAAGAAACAGAAACAGATTTATTTGGCGAACAAGCCGTTCTTTGTGGTGGCGCTACGCACTTAATTCAAGCAGGTTTTGAAACACTTGTAGAGGCTGGTTATCAACCAGAACTTGCCTATTTTGAAGTGCTCCACGAAATGAAATTGATTGTTGATTTAATGTATGAAGGTGGCATGGAAAAAATGCGCCATTCCATTTCGAATACTGCGGAATACGGTGATTACGTATCTGGTCCCCGTGTTGTAACAGCGGATACGAAAAAAGCGATGAAAGAAGTACTGACGGATATTCAAAACGGGAACTTTGCAAAAGCTTTCATTGATGATAATAAAAATGGCTTTAAAGAATTCCACCGTCTACGCGCAGAACAAAAAGGGCATCAAATTGAGGAAGTGGGCGCGAATTTGCGTAGTATGATGCCGTTTGTAAATCCTAAGCAAGTTGAACAAGTGAAATAATTTTGCTCCATCAAATAAATCAAATGAGGTGAAATCGAATGAAAAAAATCCAGTTTTTTGACACTACACTTCGCGACGGCGAACAGACCCCTGGAGTAAATTTTGATGTAAAGGAGAAAGTCAGAATCGCCTTACAACTGGAAAAACTTGGTGTAGATGTCATCGAAGCCGGTTTTCCGATTTCTTCTCTAGGTGATTTTGAATGTGTGAAAGCCATTAGTCAAGCCGTTCAAACATCTAGCGTAACTGGTTTAGCACGTTGCCGGGAAAAAGATATTTTGCGCGCACATGAGGCATTAAAATACGCAAAAAATCCGCAGTTGCATATTTTCCTAGCGACAAGCGACGTCCATATGGAATACAAACTCAAAATGACTAAAGATGAAGTTTTAGCTTCTATCAAACACCACGTTACTTTTGCGAGAAAGCTATTCGACGTTGTTCAATTTTCGCCAGAAGAT
The DNA here is from genome assembly GCF_963575625.1 of Listeria tempestatis. Taxonomy (NCBI): domain Bacteria; kingdom Bacillati; phylum Bacillota; class Bacilli; order Caryophanales; family Listeriaceae; genus Listeria; species Listeria tempestatis. The sequence goes on along the minus strand of NZ_CAUYTK010000002.1, from coordinate 128,345 downwards.
GCGACGCGGACCGACCGGGCATTTCTAATTGAGGCCGTACAAACCGCCATTCATGCTGGTGCGAAGGTAATTAATATTCCAGATACAGTTGGCTATACGAACCCTACTGAATTTGGCCAACTGTTTCGTGATTTGAAAGAAAACATTGCAGAATTTGATGATGTAATTTTTTCCTCACATTGCCATGATGACCTTGGAATGGCTGTTGCCAATTCTCTAGCGGCAATTGAAAATGGTGCGCGCCGAGTTGAAGGTGCCATTAATGGTATTGGCGAACGCGCGGGCAACACCGCACTGGAAGAAGTCGCTGTAGCACTCCACATTCGAAAAGACTTCTACCAAGCAGAAACAAATATAACACTTGACCAAATTAAAACGACAAGTGACTTAGTAAGCCGGCTTTCAGGCATGCCAGTTCCACGCAACAAGGCGGTTATTGGTGGCAATGCCTATGCACATGAATCTGGTATTCACCAAGATGGTGTGCTAAAAAATCCAGATACGTATGAAATTATCACACCAGCGCTTGTCGGTGTTAAAAAGAATTCACTACCACTTGGAAAGCTTTCTGGGCGTCACGCCTTCATCACGCGCATGGAGGAACTCGGCTACTCGCTTTCGGAAGTGGAACAAAATGAAGCTTTTAAACAATTTAAAAATCTTGCGGATGTTAAAAAAGAAATTTCCGAGGCTGACTTGCATGCTTTAGTGGCTGGTCAAGCGGCTGAAACAGCGGAAACTGAAACGCTCACGCACCTGCAAGTGCAATACGTGACTGCTGGTGTTCAGTCGGCCGTTGTAAGAACTGAGGGTGAAAACGGCATCAAAGAAGATGCGGCTACTGGAGCAGGAAGTATTGAAGCGATTTATAATACAATTAATCGCCTGCTAGACCAAGAAGTGACACTTGTTAATTATCACATTCAAGCGATAACACCTGGACAGGACTCACAAGCGGAAGTTCATGTCGTGATTCAAAATCAAGCTGGTCAAACGATTCACGGAATTGGCATTGACCATGATGTTCTAACTGCAAGCGCCAAAGCCTATTTAAATGCAAGTACGAAAAAAATATCAACATCAGAAAAGTCATTTGAGGAGGCGCGTTAGATGGAGTACAAAATTACAGCTCTTCCAGGCGACGGGATTGGTCCAGAAATTATGGCAGCTGGACTTTCCGCTTTAAAGGAAATTGAAAAGCAGTTTGGTCACATATTCCAAATTACAACTTGCCCGTTTGGCGGGGCAGCAATTGATTTAGCGGGAAAACCTCTACCTAAAGAAACCTTGACTGCCTGTTTAAATGCTGATGCCATTTTGCTTGCAGCTATTGGTGGCCCAAAGTGGGATGATGCAACTAATCGCCCCGAGGAAGGTTTACTTGCGTTACGGAAATCACTCGGTTTGTTTGCAAATATTCGTCCAGTACAGGTGTCTGAAAGTATTAGTCACCTCTCCCCTTTAAAACAAGAGATTGTTCAAAATACTGATCTTGTGATTGTTCGGGAATTAACTGGTGGACTCTATTTTGGAGAACCAAAACGGTTTGATGCTAACAGTGCAGTTGATACGCTACTTTATTCTGCTGATGAAGTTCGGCGAATTATCGTTCAGGCATTTGAGATTGCTCAGAAACGTAAGAAAAAAGTGACTTCTGTTGATAAAGCAAATGTACTTGCCTCGAGTAAATTGTGGCGTCAAATTGCTGATGAGGTTGCGGTGAGCTATCCAGATGTTATGCTCGAGCACCAATATGTGGATGCTTGTGCGATGCATTTAATTCAAAATCCGAAGCAATATGATGTTCTTGTAACGGAAAACATGTTTGGCGATATATTAAGTGATGAGGCTTCCGTTTTGTCTGGTTCACTAGGGATGCTCCCATCTGCAAGCTTTGCTGAAAATGGACCTTCTCTTTATGAGCCCATTCATGGTTCAGCTCCTGATATTGCTGGTCAAAATGTGGCAAATCCGATTTCAATGATTTTATCAGTTGCGATGATGCTGCGGGAATCTTTCTACTTGGAAGCTGAGGCGCGCGCACTTGAAACCGCTGTAAGTGAAACACTACTTGCCGGGTTTTATACAAAAGATTTAAAGGGTGAAACGAGTACGACTATCTTTACGAAAGAAGTGCTAAAACGAATTAAAGGAGGCGTTACACATGGGAAAGACGTTATTTGACAAGTTGTGGGATCGGCATGTAATTTACGGCGAAGTTGGTGAAGTTCAGTTATTATATGTGGACTTACATCTTATTCATGAAGTGACTTCTCCCCAAGCGTTTGAAGGACTTCGCATGTCTTCTCGTCAAGTAAGACGTCCTGATAAGACGTTTGCAACAATGGATCACAATGTTCCAACAGAAGATATTTTTAACATTCAAGACTTAGTCTCAAAAAAGCAAATTGAAGCTTTGCAAAAAAACTGTCGCGACTTTGGTATAACTCTTGCCGATGTAGGGTCCGAGCGACAAGGAATTGTGCACATGGTAGGCCCTGAAACAGGACTCACGCAGCCTGGAAAACTAATTGTTTGCGGTGATTCACATACAGCGACGCACGGGGCTTTTGGTGCCATCGGCTTTGGAATTGGTTCAAGTGAAGTGGAACATGTCTTTGCAACTCAAACTATTTGGCAGCAAAAACCTAAATCAATGGGCATTGAAATTACTGGGGAACTTCAACCTGGCGTTTATGCGAAAGATATTATTTTGCATTTAATTGCTACTTACGGTGTTGCTTTTGGAACTGGCTATGCGATTGAATATTTTGGTGAAACCATTTCTAAGCTCTCGATGGAAGAACGCATGACTATTTGTAATATGGCCATTGAAGGTGGGGCAAAAATGGGCATGATGGCACCCGATCAAACGACCTTTGATTATGTTTACGGGCGTGAATATGCGCCGCAAGATATGGAGGCAGCTATTCATGATTGGCAAACGCTAAAAACAGATGATGATGCAACCTATGATTTGCACATCCAAGTTGATGTTTCTAAACTAGAGCCATACGTCACATGGGGAACCAATCCTGAAATGGCTGTTCCCATTTCGCAACCTTTTCCAGCGATTCAAAATAGTAATGATGAACGCGCTTATTCCTATATGGGGCTAGTCCCAGGCGCTCGCGCTGAAGATATTGAGCTTGGATACGTCTTTATTGGTTCGTGCACGAACGCACGGATATCTGACCTTGAAGAAGCGGCTAAAATCATTGCGGGACAAAAAGTTAAGCCGGGAATTCGTGCACTTGTCGTCCCGGGTTCGCGCAAAGTCCGTTTTGAAGCAGAAAAGCGTGGTTTAGATAAGGTGTTTAAGGCTGCCGGGTTTGAGTGGCGCGAGCCTGGTTGCTCGATGTGTCTTGGAATGAATCCCGACCAAGTTCCAGAAGGTGTGCACTGCGCTTCAACTTCTAACCGTAATTTTGAGGGGCGTCAAGGAAAAGGTGCTAGAACGCATCTCGTCTCCCCTGCTATGGCCGCTGCTGCGGCTATTCACGGCAAATTTATTGATGTTAGAAAGGAGGCGGTCACTAGTGGAAGCCATTCAAATTCATAAAGGGCAAACCGTTGCTCTCATGAATGATAACATTGACACTGACCAAATTATTCCAAAAACCTTTTTAAAGCGGATTGAAAAAACTGGGTTTGGTGAATTTTTATTTGACGAGTGGCGTTACTTGCCAAATCGCAAACTAAATCCTGAATTCCCGTTAAATGCGCCTGATAGACAACATGCGACAATTTTAGTGACTGGTGATAATTTTGGCTGCGGCTCATCTCGTGAACATGCCGCTTGGGCACTACTTGATTACGGCTTTCGGGTTATCATTGCCGGTGGCTACAGCGACATTTTTTATATGAATTGCACTAAAAATGGTGTACTTCCTATTGTTTTACCTGCTGTAGCACGCGCGAAACTGGCCAAAATTTCCTCCGAAGAAGAAATTATCATTGACTTGCCAAACCAAGAGGTGAGAAGCTCTGTCGGTCAATTCTCATTTGCAATCGACCTCACTTGGAAAGAGAAATTTTTGAACGGACTTGATGATATTGCTATTACACTTGAACATTTAGATGCTATTTTAGCATATGAAGAAAAAATGGAAACCAAATAGAAAGGTTGTGAAAAAATGGAACTGGCTGATGTACTCGTATCAAAATCCGATGTTTTAAAAGCACATGAGGTGTTAAAGCACATTGTAAAACGGACACCGCTCGAACTAGATCCGTACCTCTCGCACAAATATAATTGCCAAGTTTTCTTAAAACGCGAAGATTTGCAGTGGGTTCGCTCCTTTAAGCTTCGCGGCGCCTACTACGCCATTCATTGCCTAAAGGAGGATGAGCGTACAAAAGGCGTCACATGCGCAAGCGCTGGCAATCATGCACAAGGCGTCGCTTATACATGTCAAAAATTGGGGGTAAAAGCAGCCATTTTCATGCCCACAACTACGCCAAATCAGAAGGTTTCGCAAGTAAAATTTTTCGGTGGTGAATTTGTCGATGTCATTTTAACTGGCGATACATTCGATGCATCTGCAGAATCAGCCAAAGCATATTCCAAAGAAAATGGAACAACTTTCATTGCACCGTTTGATGACCTTGACATTATTGCAGGTCAAGGTACGCTTGCTGTTGAAGCCTTCGAAGACCTCGAAGCGGCTGATTTAAAAGCCGATTACGTTTTCGCAGCTATCGGCGGTGGTGGCCTAATTAGTGGGATTTCAAGTTTTTTCAAAGCAGTTAGTCCTAATACGAAAATAATTGGCGTTGAGCCAAGCGGTGCACCTGCAATGACTGCTGCACTTGAAGCCGGTAAAGCAGTAAGCCTCCCTAAAATCGACAAGTTTGTAGACGGGGCGGCTGTAAAGCAAGTCGGCGAACTCACCTTTAAACATGCTGAGAAGTTTATTGATGGTTGCCTTTCGGTTCCTGAGGGCGAAGTTTGCCAGACGATTCTTGAGATGTACACTAAGCAAGCGATTGTGGCAGAACCGGCGGGTGCCTTATCTGTTGCGGCGCTTGAACATTATAAAGCTGAGATTGAAGGAAAGACGGTTGTCTGTGTGGTGAGCGGCGGTAACAACGATATTAATCGCATGCAAGAAATTGAGGAGCGTTCACTTCTCTTCCAAGGTTTAAAGCATTATTTCATTGTAAATTTCCCGCAACGCCCTGGTGCACTGAAGGAATTTGTTGGCGAGGTGCTTGGACCGCATGATGATATTACGAAATTTGAATACACGAAAAAAGTAAATCGTGGTAATGGTCCTGTCATCATCGGTGTTCTGCTAAGTCATAAAGAAGACTACCCTGCGCTGCTTGAACGGATGGGCATTTTTGACCCAAGTTTCATTCCCATTAACGATAACCAAACTTTATATACTCTTTTGGTTTAAAAAAAGCGTTTGGGGCAAAATTAGATTTTGCCCCAAACGCTTTTCATTATTCCGTGATAATTTTATGCACCAATTTCGGCGCTTCCGCCTTTTCAGAAATGTGGATGTTCGCATAAATTTTCTCTATAACATCTGTCACATTTTCCTTGTTACTAAAAATGGTCACGAGTGATTCCCCAGCCTGGACAGCATCGCCAACTTTTTTTCGCAACATAAGTCCAGCAGCTAAATCAATTTCATCTTCTTTCGTCGCGCGCCCAGCACCTAAGATCATTGCGGCTATACCAATTTCGTCTGCGACAATTTCGCTCACAAAACCACTTGTTTTAGCAGACACTTCGATTTTATATCTTGCTTGCGGCAATTTTTCGGGCGAGTCCACAACACTTGCATCGCCACCTTGATTTTTTAAAAACTGTTTAAATTTCTGCAGCGCCTGTCCATTTTCCATGACAGCAAGCAATTTTTGACGGGCCTCTTCTAAACTTTCCGCCTGGTTGGCTAAAACGACCATTTGACTTCCTAGTACTAAAACAAGCTCAGTTAGATCTTTTGGCCCCTCCCCTTTTAAAGTGTCAATCGCTTCTTTCACTTCAAGCGCATTCCCAATTGCATAGCCAAGCGGTTGTGACATATCAGAAATGACAGCCATCGTATTTCGCCCAACATTATTTCCAATGCGGACCATCGCCCGCGCTAAGTTTTCGGCATCTTCATCTGTTTTCATAAAGGCACCCGCGCCAGTTTTCACATCCAAACAAATTGCATCCGCACCCGCAGCAATTTTTTTACTCATAATCGAACTTGCAATAAGTGGAATCGAATCTACCGTCCCCGTCACATCTCGAAGCGCATATAACTTTTTATCGGCAGGTGTTAAATTGCCAGACTGCCCAATGACAGCCACTTTATCGCGATTTACAAGCCGAGTAAAGGCATCTTTTGTTATTTCAACATGAAAACCATCCACTGCTTCTAATTTATCAATCGTACCGCCAGTATGCCCTAAACCACGACCAGACATCTTTGCAACTGGGACGCCAAGTGCCGCAACAAGTGGAGCTAAGACGAGTGTTGTTGTATCACCTACACCGCCTGTAGAATGTTTATCCACTTTTATGCCATGAATAGCTGATAAATCAATCGTTTCACCAGATTTCACCATCGCCATTGTCATATCCGCACATTCATTATCAGTCATATCTTCAAAATAAATTGCCATGAGTAAGGCACTCACTTGATAATCGGGAATATTTCCCGCTGTATATTCCTCAATGAAAAAATAAATTTCAGCCGTCGTAAGCTCATGCCCGTCCCTTTTCTTGGAAATAATATCCACCATTCTCACGCTAACCACTCCTTATTTGGTATCGGTTACATTTTTAGTAAACCGTTTTACTTTTGACTAAAACTATCAGATATTTTCACTATACTTGAGGCTACCGAGTTCTGTCAAATCTTTTTTGTACTCCCCCGCTTTACTAGCGTTAAATCTAATAAGCGATTTTTCATTTTTTCTTCTGGGTAAGCAATTTTTCTTAAGAGGAATTCGGCTGCAATTGCGCCAATCTCGTAGATGGGCTGACGAATGGTTGTAAGTGGCGGCGACATAAATTCCGAAAGCTCGATATCATCAAAGCCAATGACTGACAAATCATCTGGAATTTTAATCCCCTTATCAAAAAGAAAGCGATAAAGTCCAACAGCCATTAAATCATTGGTCGCAAATACGCCCGTTACACCGCTTTTAAGCAACTTATCACCCGCAAAAAATCCGCCTCGCATGGTTTGGTCCCCTGTTGCAATCCAGTCCTCCTGTACGGTTATCCCTGCCTCTTCCATACATGCTAAATAGCCTTCATAACGTTCAAATACATTATAAAATGAGTTATCCGAAATAATGATTCCAATTTTTCTATGACCGAGTTCAAGTAAGTGTTTAGTCGCCTTATAACCACCCTCATAGTCGTCAACAGCAATTCTTCCTTCTTTTTGTTCGTTTCGTTGCCGATCAAGTAAAATATAGGGTTTCTTTTTTTCACGCATGCGCTCAAAAACTTCAGAGGCTAAAATATTCGGACTTGCAATGATAAGTCCGTCCACAGCTCTGTGCAGGAGTTCCTCCACATACCTGTCTTCACGTTCTTTATCATTAGAAGAATTACAAAGCATAATCATATAATCATGCTGATTTAAATAATCCTCTGCCCCTTTTACCATTTGCGAAAAAAAAGCGTCTGTTACTTCTGGAACAACCATACCAATTGTATTCGTATGGTTTGTAACCATATTTTTAGCAAAAAAGTTCGGTTTATAGGCCATATCTTTGGCTGTTTTTAGAACACGATTTTTAGTTGCCTCACTAAACCTGTCCCCTTTTCCATTTAAAATTTGCGAAATCGCCGTAATTGAAACACCCGTTTTTTCCGCAATCTCCCTAATTGTCACACTCATGCCGTCCCCTCGCTTCTTTCAACGCTCTTCTTCATCATACACTAAAGCCATAATCGTTGCAACGTCAATAATGTAAACGCATACGGTTTATCAAAAAAAAGAAACATGCGAGCATGCTTCTTTCGTTTACCTAATAATCTGATGTACTTGTGCCACCAGAAACAATTTGAACACCTGCACTTGCACCAATTCGAGTCGCACCCGCTTCAATCATCGCAAGGACGTCTTCTTTTGTTCGTATTCCGCCTGAAGCTTTCACCCCAATATTTGGCCCGACTGTTTTCCGCATTAAAGCGATGTCATCCGCAGTAGCCCCACCTGTTGAAAACCCAGTTGACGTTTTTACAAAATCAGCACCGGCTTCTACCGCTAACTCACAGGCACGAACTTTTTCGTCATCCGCTAGTAAACATGTTTCGATAATCACTTTAACAAGCGTTCCATCCGCTGCATCTACAACTGCTTTTATATCAGCTAAAACAGCAGCATCATTGCCATCTTTTAGCTCACCAATATTTATAACCATATCGACTTCTGTCGCCCCGTTTTGAATCGCATCTTTCGTTTCAAAAGCTTTTACTTCTTTAGTGTTTGCCCCTAGCGGAAAACCTATCACAGTACAAACATCTACGCCCGTTCCTAGAAGTGCCTCGCTTGCTAATTTTACCCAAGTTGGATTAACACAAACTGAAGCAAATTGATATTCTTTTGCCTCACTCGTAAGCTTTAAAATTGCTTCCTTTGTTGTTTCAGGTTTTAAGGCCGTGTGATCAATCATCTTCGCAATATCCATTTTTCAAAACTCCTTCGATACATGATACCTGTATCTTAACCTAGTTTTCTCTGAAATTCAACGGAATTAAAAAAATCTAGCAAATAAAAATATTTGCTAGATTTTTGACTTAGCCAAACTGAAATTATAATTTAGTTACGTTTTCAGCTTGTGGGCCACGTTGGCCTTCAACAACTTCAAATTCAACTTCTTGACCTTCGTCTAAAGTTTTGAATCCGTCGCCTTGGATAGCGCTGAAGTGTACGAATACGTCGTCTCCGCCTTCAACTTCGATAAATCCAAAACCTTTTTCACTGTTGAACCATTTTACTTTACCTGTTTGCATATTTCACAAACCTCCAAAAATTTACTAATATGGCCTTTCTCAAAAAAAACAAACTGGTTCGAGCTAAACAACAAACAACCGAGTGCTTTTTTAAAAAAAATTCACATATTATAAAAAGTATTCAAATGACAAGGTGAATACCCTTTATAACATGTGAATAGTTCTTATCATTACTTCATGAAACAACTTACTTATTTTTTTATCAATATATTCATATTACATCGTTCCACTCTAAAATGCAAGTAAAAAGTAAGGCGTTTACATGATTGAAAATTCCAATCCTTTTATAAATTTTAAATAAAAAAGCGAAGATTTCAGCATTATTTTTTCTGAAAAACTTCACTTTTTTATTTATTTTATTATTCTACGATACTTTTATCATTTAAACGCCATTTTTTAAGCAATTCATGCAGTGGTTTTCGAACTAAGAAATACACACCTGTTGAAAGAAAAATCGATGCTACTCCGAATAAGAAACCGCCAAATACATCGGTTGGGAAATGAACCCCTAGGTATACCCGAGAATACATCACATAAAAAATGATGAATAGCCCCACTGCTCCAACAACAATTTTAAGCCAAATTTGACGTACTGTAAAAATCAAAAATAATGCTGCTAAACCATAAAATACACTTGTCGCTGTTGCATGCCCGCTCGGATAACTATAACCTGTTTCAGAAATCAGCCAGTTTACAGAATCCGGGCGAGTGCGTTCGACGAGGTTTTTGAAAAGTAAATTTAAAATAACTCCGCAAAGTAAAACTGTCCCACCAAACCATAGCCCAACTACAAATTTCCTCAATATAAATAGGACTATTACGACGATAATCGTCATCACTATGATATATTCAGCAGAACCAAAATGTGTTAAAAATTCAACCATATTTGTTGTACTTGGCTTAATATTACCATCTCTAATACGTTCAATCCACATTAAATCAAACTTTACAACCCATCTTTGTTCGGATGCCACACTTATAAGTTCAATTAAGAATATTAAAAGAGCAAATCCTCCTACTGCAAGAAGTGGCAAAGCTTTCTTTCGATTTGTATTCATAAATTCTCTCCTTATTTTGTATCATTTAAAAATTGTTCAACTTCACGAACCATTTTTAGATAATTTTCCTGCTCGTCTGTCTCAGAAAAAGCCATCACTTCAAAACTATCATCACCTAACTCAAGTGTTCCAAAAGCAGTGAATGTTGCATTTCCAATAAGTTGAATAGATTTTTCATCCGCTTTCACACGAACACGTCCACCATCATTATAAACGTCAAGCACTTCATCCAGTTTATCATGGTCAATCAATTTTTTTATCAGACTAGAGGCCGACATTGCTGTTCCACAGGCATTCGTGAAGCCTACACCACGCTCATATGTGCGCACAAAAATTTGTGTTGGCGAAAGCTTACGGACAAAACTAACATTCACGCCATCTGGAAAATATGGATTTTTCCCATTTAAATAATGCGAAAGCTCCTCCTGCTTACCTGAATCCAAAACGGCTTGACTAGTAAATGTAATCAAGTGCGGATTCGGCACCGCTACCGCTGAAAAAGTTAGTTCATCATCAAATTCAGGGATTTTTTCAGCCAAAAGCTCTTTCTTTTTGTAATAAAATGGGAGGTTTTCGAGCTCAAATAAAACGGGCGAAATTTCGACTTGATAGGTTGGAATATCATAGCCGAGCGACTCATTTTTCTGAACTACAAGGTCCGCTTTCATCGTTTCAACTTTTGCCTCATTTAACTTTTCCTTCTCGAGCAAATAACGTGCGACCGTCCGAAGACCGTTCCCACACATTGAAGCTTCTGACCCGTCCGCATTAAAAACACGCATTTTTCCAATTGTTCCCGCCCGTCCAGTGCTAACAAATAAAATTCCATCAGCGCCGAAAAGGGCATTTTCTCGCGTGCAAATTAAACGTGCTACTTGAGATCGTCTCTCATCAGACCAATTTTCGATGTGATTTAAACGTTCATCGATAATAAAAAAATCATTTTGCGAGCCATGAACTTTAATAAAATCAATTTTCACTATGTCAAAACCCCTCTCACATTTTTATTAGGAAAAGGGCGGTCGAAGCGATCGCCCTTTCTCCCGTCATTAATAATTTTCCGTTACAATGGTCGCACAGCGCTCGCACAGCGTTGGATGGTTAACATCCACTCCAACATCTTTTTTCACAACGCGGCAACGTTCGCACGTTTCACCTTCCGCTACCGTAATTTCTACAGCAACATGTTCTCCTTTAACAGCTTGTTCATTCGCTTTTTCTAGCCCAACAACAAGCTCAAAATCTGATACGATAAAGAGTTGTGCAAAGTCCCCTTGTAATGAGTTAAATAATTTTTCACCTTCTGCATCAACGTAAAGCGTTACTTTCGCTAACATGGACTTCCCAATTAATTTCTCATTACGTGCTTCTTCTAGTGCTTTTTGGACGTCATCACGCACACGTAGGAAAGCATCCCATTTTGTTACTAAATCAGCAGTATCTGCATAGTCTAGAACCTCTGGAAGATCTTCTAAGTGGATGCTAGACGATTGTTCGCCGTTTAAATGGAACCACACTTCATCAGCAGTATGTGGTAGAATCGGCGCCAATAGTTTAGCTAGAGAAGAAGCTGCTTCGTAAAAAACAGTTTGCATTGCACGGCGATCAGCACTATTTTTAGCTTCAATATAAACGACATCTTTTGCAAAATCCATATAAAATTGGCTTAGCATCACCGTACAGAAGTTGTTGATTTGATGATAAATCGTCGAGAATTCAAATTTTTCATAGGCGTTTCGCACATTTTGGGTAAGTTCATTCAGTTTTACAAGAATAAACTGATCCACCTCTCGCAGGTTTTCAAATGCCACTTTATTCGTCTCTGGATTAAAGTCACTTACGTTTCCAAGCAAGAAACGCATCGTATTACGGATTTTACGGTAAACTTCAGACACTTGTTTCAAAATGTCATCACTAATCCGCACATCTGCTTGATAATCAACAGATGCCACCCAAAGGCGCACAATATCAGCTCCAAGTTGATTAATTACCTTACCTGGTAAAATTGTATTCCCAAGTGATTTACTCATTTTTCTACCTTCCCCATCAAGTGCAAAACCATGGCTAAGCACGTTACGGTAAGGAGCAGCTCCCGTCATCGCAACTGCTGTCGTTAAAGAAGAATTAAACCAACCGCGATACTGGTCAGAACCTTCCATATAGAGATCAGCTGGGCGCGATAATTCAGGACGACTCGCTAAAACAGCTTGATGACTAGAACCAGAATCAAACCAAACATCCATAATATCCGTTTCCTTCGTAAATTCACCATTTGGACTTGATGGATGCGTAAAGCCTTCTGGAAGTAATTCTTTCGCTTCACGTTCAAACCAAACATTCGAACCATACTCTCGGAATAAATCGGAGACGTGATTAATCGTTTCATCTGTGATAATAGGTTCCCCGTCTTCACCATAAAAAATGGGTAGCGGAACACCCCATGCACGTTGGCGCGAAATAACCCAATCCCCGCGGTCACGAACCATATTATAAAGACGTGTTTCACCCCAAGCAGGTGTCCAAGTTACGTCTTGAACGGCATCTAAAAGCTCATCGCGGAATTTATTAATCGAAGCAAACCATTGCGGTGTTGCACGGAAAATAACAGGCTTTTTCGTACGCCAATCATGAGGATAGCTATGCGTAATGAATTCCATTTTAAGAAGCGCGCCCACTTCTTTTAATTTTTCCGTTACCAATTTGTTCGCATCATCATAAAACAGCCCTTCAAATCCGGGTGCCTCATCTGTAAATACCCCTCGAGAATCAAGTGGAGCTAGTACTTCAAGCTCATATTTTTGAGCTACAATAAAATCATCTTCCCCGTGTCCAGGTGCGGTATGAACTGCCCCTGTTCCGGCATCTGCTGTCGCATGGTCACCGTTAATCACAAGTGAATCACGGTCATAAAATGGATGTTTTGCCACAACTAAATCAAGTTCCTTCCCGCGAACTATTTTTTCAATCGTAGCATCTGTCCAGTCAAGCTGTTCTTTTAAAGAATCGACAAGCGCTGCTGCGACAACATATTTTTGACCGCCAGTGTTTACAACTGCATAGTCTAAATCAGGGTTTACCGTAATCGCCATATTGGCTGGAATTGTCCAAGGTGTTGTTGTCCAAATGATGATTTTTGTGTCATTATCTAAGACACCTTTTCCATCTTTAACATCAAAAGCCACATAGATGGAGGCAGATGTTTTATCCTGATATTCGATTTCTGCTTCAGCTAATGCAGATTCGCTTGACGGGGACCAGTAGACCGGTTTTTTCCCTTTATAAATATAGCCTTTTTTCGCCATGTCTCCGAAAACTTTAATTTGCTCTGCTTCATATTCAGGTTTTAACGTAATATAAGGATTGTCAAAATCACCGCTAATGCCGAGGCGTTTAAAGCCTGTGCGCTGAATATCCACTTGTTTATAGGCATATTCTTCACAAAGTTTACGAAACTCTGCGACTGTCATTTCTTTACGCTTAACCCCTTTTTTAGTTAAAGCTTGTTCAATTGGCAAACCATGTGTATCCCAACCAGGAACGTATGGCGAGCGGAATCCAGCCATAGATTTGTACCGCACAATGAAGTCCTTAATGGTTTTATTCATGGCATGACCCATATGAAGTTCCCCGTTAGCGTACGGTGGTCCATCATGTAAAATATACGTTTTACGTCCAGCATTTTTTTCTTGAATTTTATGGTAAAGATTATCCTTCTCCCATTTTGCTTGCCATTCTGGTTCCTTATTCGGTAAATTTCCACGCATTGGAAAAGCAGTTTTCGGCATCAATAGTGTGTCTTTATATTCCATTTTATTTAGCTCCTTTAATGTTTGTTTTGGTGTTGTTGGTAATAAACCTTTAACTTACTGCGCACTGGACTCGGCACGCTAATGTGTGAAGTTCCTTTTGGAACGGCGCAGGGCTTTGCCCAGCCTTGTATTGGAACTCTATACGCTAAAGCGTTAAGAGTTGATGGATCAACGCAGGGCTTTGCCCAGCCTTGTATTGGTACTCTAAACGCTAAAGCGTTAAGAGTTCCAATAAAAAATCTCCTCCCTTAGAAAAAGGGACGAGATTATCGCGTTACCACCCTTGTTGACAGGAATTTTAATTTCTTGTCCACTCGTTCCAATAACGCTTGGCGGCGCTAGTTCTTACTGATTTCAGAACTAGAGACTCCAGAGTGATTTCAATTTTTCGGCCAATTTCAGTCTCACACCAACACTGAATCGCTTGGATTGGGTTAGAAAAATTTACTTGTCTCTTTCAACATCTATTTAGTCAATATTTTCTTCTGATTCTGCATCTTGAACTTCTTTGATGGATTTTAATTCTGTTGCATCAACATCGTATTCCATCATTTGTTGCCAATCGTCGCTTTGGATTAAATCCATTTGTGCTTCAACAAGTAGACGTAGTCTTTCACGGAAAACTTTAGATTGGCGTTTTAGGTCTTCAATTTCAATCGCAATTTTACGTGCTTTTGAAAGTGAATCTGCTAAAATTCGGTCTGCATTTTTCTCTGCTTCACGAATAATTAATTTTGCTTCTTTTTCAGCAGATAGCTTCACTTCCTCAGCAGCTGTTTGTGCAACAATAAGTGACTTATTTAACGTCTCTTCAATGTTTGTAAAATGTCCTAAACGCTCTTCATTATTGTTAAGCGAATCCTCCATACGTTTCTTTTCTTTAATGACTTGTTCATAGTCTTTGATGATTTGATCAAGAAAATCATTGACTTCATCTTCATCGTAACCTCTAAAACCACGGGTAAATTCTTTATTATGTATATCCAGTGGTGATAATGGCATCGCTAACACCTCCATGCAAATTATAAAAACAGTTTTAAAATAGCTTTTCTGTAAAATAGCCTAATATAAAATACATTTTACCACAAAGACCTTCGTTTTCATAGTTTTGTGTGAAATTTATTGAACGAGTATGCCTAAACGCTCAAGTGCTTCAATTGCTTTGTCTAATTGTTCATCTGTATCTGCTTCAATCGTATGCAAATGAACACCGTTAGTTAATCCTGAAAGCATCATCGCATTTGTTGCGCCGAGGCGCCTAATGAATTTTTCAACATCAAAACGGTTGTTTAAATGTAACGAGGCAATAATTTCACCATAGATGGGGTGCTCCACAATAACGTCAATAATGGATACTCCGTAATCAACAAGCGTATTAAGCTCTTTCTCTGATTCACGTTTGGTATGTTGACAAGCAATCACTCGCCTTGGACGATTATTTTCCGATACATATAAATACCCTTGTGGCGTTGAAATAAGTGGCGAATTTGTTGCACGAAGAAGAGAAACATCTTGCACAATCACTTGACGACTGACATTTGTTCTTTTGGCTAGTTCTGCACCAGAAATAGGTTCATCAGCTGCCATTAGCCATTTCAAAATTGATTTTCGACGTTCATCACCTAACATTTTTTTCATTTATATGCCTCTTTCGTTTTTATTTTAAAAAGCCGATTTCCATACGAATTTTATCCTTTTTCGTTCGTCCATGTACTTGTAAAAGTTTAATTCGTCCATATCCTTGGACAGATAAGATATCCGCTTCTTCACAGTCAAAATCTGGATTTCCAACAACTTTCCAGTTTACCTTTACTAAACCAGCTTGAATCATTTGCTTCACTTTTTGTCGTGATAGATGTAGTGCATTAGCAACAACGCTATCTAAACGCAGGCTAGAAGCGGTAACCATCGTCCCTTCCCAAACTTGCTCAATTTGTATAGCCTCATCAAGTGACAATTTTTCTAGCGTAATATTTACTTTTCCGATTTTATCAAGTTGGCTTGAAACATAATTTTCCATTTCAGCATCAACAAAGAATTGCCATTCCTCTTCTAAATTGACAATATCACCAAAAATATCCCTTTTTATTCCGAGTGACATAAGTGTTCCTAAAATCTTTTGGTGTGATAGTGTTGTAAATTTTACTGGGTAACGAATGTGGAACAGAACGATGTTAAAATCATCAATCGATGGCGCATAATAATCTGGGTAGATGAGCGCTCTTTTTCGTTCTGTCATAGGTGTCCCACCAAAAAAATCTACTTTAATATTTTCATAGCTACCTACTATCGTCTGCACGATAAAACGCTGTCTTGGATCTAAAAAGTCGGTTAGCCTTGGTGTATATTCATCTGTTACTTGCATTGTGATTTCTAATATTTGATCAATAAAAGCATGTTCTTCCCCGCGAAAATGCTGATAAATCCCTTCCATTCTCACTCTCTCCTCTTTTTAAACGCGTATAGCTTATATTATACCATGAATTTACAGCGAACAAAAAAAGCCATGCACAAGCATAGCTTTAAAATAACAATGGTAATACGTATCTATAAATTAGGTTTGTTAAAACCGACATTGCAAATTGAAATGCAATGAAAGCAACAAGTGATGAGATATCAAAAATACCAATTGGCGGTATAATCCTTCTAAACGGTTCTAGAATTGGTTCAAACATTTTCCCTAGAAAACGTCCAATTTTAGATTCACGCGCTCCAGGAAACCAGCTCATCAAAAAGTAAACAAACATTAAAGTTGGCAAATAGCGAATGATAAACAAAATCACTTGCACAACTTGATATAAAAACAGTTCCAAAAAGAGTCCACCTCTCTAGTTACTTACATGAAGTCTTGTTCTTCTAACATCTCAGAAATCGATCCATCTACATCAACATTTTCAGGTGTACATAAGAAAATATTATTGCCGATGCGCTGGATATCTCCTCCAAGAGCATATACTGTACCGCTTAAAAAGTCAACAATCCGAATAGCTTGATCGTGGCTAATGCGTTGCAAATTTACTACAAGTGTTTTGTATTCTTTTAAGTAATCCGAAAGTTCCTGCGCTTCAGCATAAACACGCGGTTCGGCTAGCACTACTTGGCTAGAAAATTGTGCCCCTTGCATACTTACCACCTTGTTATTTTCAGATTCTTCCACTGCCCGGAATTTATTTTTTGCTGCTTTTTTTTGCGTCATCGGTTCAGGTTCCTGCACTTTTTTTGATGTTGGTTCTTCGTAGTATTCTTCTCCTTCTTCATCTAAAAAGAAAAAAGATTTAAATTTGTTTGAAAGTCCCATGATTTTGCACCTCCGTAATTAGTCGTTCACCAAAGCTCTACCTACTCGAATATGTGTAGCACCTTCTTCTATCGCAATCATGTAGTCATTCGTCATTCCCATCGATAGTTCCTTACATGGTACACGGTTTAAACCGAGCTTTTGAATGTCTAGCTGCAACTGCTTTAATTCGTGAAATACTTGATGTAACTCACTCACATCTTCCGTAAGTGGTGCCATAGTCATTAAACCAATAATTTCAATATTCTTAAAATCCGCCTCTTTCAAGAAACGAACAGCTGCTTCCTTAGTAAAGCCATGTTTTGATTCTTCACCAGAAATATTAATTTGCAAGAAGCAAGGTGATGATTTTGTTGTACGTTTTTCAATTTCTTTTGCTAAACTTGGGCGGTCTACAGAATGAATGATGTCCACTTTATCCACAATATCGCGAACTTTTCGCGTTTGTAAAGAACCAATGAAATGCCAAACAATATCTGGCAAGTCAAGCAAAGCTTCATATTTTTCTAAAAAAACATCCGCCCGGTTTTCACCAAAATTTCGTAAACCTAATTCATATAGTTCGCGTATTCCAGCTACATCTGTCGTTTTAGTGACTGCCACCAAATGAACATCATTAGCACGTCCAATTTTCTGGCAAGCTACTTCAATATTAGTTTCAATTTGGCTGAGATTGTCTTTTTTCGTCATGATTACCTACACCTTTTTTATGTGGATTCCCACTTTATCCGCGTTTTAAACGAATTTAGCTTCTGCGATTTCGATTGCGAATGAAGGCTGGCACATCGACATCACCATTATTCGTTTCCACAGCTTGTTTAGGTTCCGCATTTTGCGGTTCTTCACGCTTTATCTCTTGCGTTTCATTTGCTGCATAATTTGGACGATTAACTTGAATTTGTTGCCCAGTAGCTGGACGGCGATTTTTCATTTCCGCTTGTTTTGCTTCATCAAATCCTGTTGCAATAACTGTCACAACTAGTTCGTCTTTTAATTCGTCATTAATAACAGAACCAAAAATCATATTCACTTCTGGGTCAGAAGCACTTGATACAATTTCGGCTGCTTCTTGAACTTCATACAAACTTAAGTTTGAGCCACCTGTAATATTCATTAACACACCTTTTGCCCCGTCAATTGACGTTTCAAGAAGTGGGGACGAAATCGCTTTTTTAGCAGCATCTGCCGCACGATTTTCACCAGTTGCAATACCAATTCCCATGAGTGCAGATCCGCGGTTTGTCATGATGGTTTTCACATCAGCAAAGTCTAAATTGATTAATCCAGGGACAGCAATTAAATCCGAAATACCTTGAACACCTTGTCGTAAAACATTATCAGCTTCACGGAAAGCTTCAAGCATTGGTGTGTTTTTATCTACTATTTGCAATAGGCGATCATTTGGGATGACGATAAGTGTGTCTACCGCCTCTTTCATCGCTTCAGTTCCAGCGACAGCTTGTTTCGAACGTTTTGGTCCTTCAAAACCAAACGGACGAGTCACAACACCGACAGTAAGAGCGCCCATTTCTTTTGCAATTTGTGCAATAACAGGTGCCGCTCCTGTTCCAGTTCCGCCGCCCATTCCAGCAGTGACGAATACCATATCTGAGCCTTTTAAAGCTTCTTCAATCATTTCACGGCTTTCCTCCGCAGCTTTTTTCCCAATATCAGGAACAGCGCCGGCGCCTAATCCACGTGTTAACTTTGTACCAATTTGTAATTTAATTTCAGATTTTGCTAAATTAAGTGCTTGTGCATCTGTATTTACGGCAATAAATTCAACACCTTGAACACCGTGTTCAATCATGCGGTTGACAGCGTTATTTCCGCCACCACCGACACCAATTACTTTAATCGTTGCCAAGCTTTCAGAATTTGTATCAAACTCTAACATATTTTTGCCTCCTAGTTTCACGATTTCCGATATATTTTATTCGAAAAAGGCTCCAAAAAAGTTTTTCATTTTCGTCGTTACCTTTTCATCTTCTGTTTTCTTTCGTTTCGGTTGTTTCGTAGCTCTTGCTTGCGTTGTTTCCTCTACATATTCCTCTGTATCACTGCTTAAATCTCGGCCATCAAACTCAGCTAAGTTATAAGCATACTGGATTAAACCGACCGCTGTCGTATAAGCAGGATCGCGTACACCTATATAATCTGGCATAGCGAGTCTAACGTGCCCACCTAGTGTTTTAGCAGCTAATTCGAGTGAACCAGGGATTCCAGAGCCACCTCCAGTCAAAACAAATCCGCCCGGCAATTGAGTAAAACCAGCTTGTTTTAGACCATCCAGTGCGAGCAAGAAAATTTCTTCCATGCGCGCTTCTATAATGTCAGCAATTTCCACTTGCGTAAAATGTTGCTTTTGGTCAGAACCAATGACATCAATCGCAAAAATTTCGTCAGCAGAGGCTTCGTCATAAAAAGCGTAACCGTGCTCTAATTTAACCTTTTCCGCGTTTGCTGTAGATGTATTTAATCCTAAAGAAAGGTCTTTTGTGACATTATCTCCGCCAACCGGGATAGTAAACGTATATACTAGTTTACCTTGTTCAAAGACGCTAATGGTTGTTGTGCCAGCACCAACATTAATTAAAGTTGTGCCAAATTCAAAATCGTCTTCTGAT
The DNA here is from genome assembly GCF_963575625.1 of Listeria tempestatis. Classification (NCBI taxonomy): domain Bacteria; kingdom Bacillati; phylum Bacillota; class Bacilli; order Caryophanales; family Listeriaceae; genus Listeria; species Listeria tempestatis. The sequence goes on along the minus strand of NZ_CAUYTK010000002.1, from coordinate 108,576 downwards.
AATGAAATTGATGCCTCTGCTAAAGGTTGGAGAACTATTTCTGTAATTTCAAGACCAGCTCGTTCCACGCACCTTAGCGTATTATGTAAAATTGTTTTTGAACCCGTTACTAGTGTGCCTTCCATTTCAAGACGAACGCCACTCATGCCCCTTGGATCAGTAATACCGTCAAAACCATCAACAATAAATTGTTCTGGAAGTAAACTGATGATTTCTCTTTCAGCAGTAAGTGGTATCACTTGTGCTGCATCCATAACATTCCAAACGTCCTCAACAGTAATTTCCGGTTTGTCGCTATTTACAGCAACAATTCCACGCGCTTCTAAAAGCGCTACTTGGTTTGCGACAATGCCAACAATGACTTGCGAAATTTCAACGCCAACCATACGTTCAGCTTGACTAATTGCTTTTTTAATGGATTCGACAGCTTTGTCGATATCGATAATAATTCCTTTTTTAATGCCTTGAGCTGGAACATCTCCAACACCAATAATGTTAAGACGCTCGTTTGCCATTTCGGCAATAATGACCTTGATTTTGGATGAACCAATGTCAAGGCTCACATAAATTTCACTTTCTCCCATTTATCGGCACCTCCTTTTAGTCATTCATATATTTTCCCAAAACGGGGTTGTTTTCTCTATCCTGTTTTCCATTGTTAGCTTCGAGTTCACTTATCTACAGTCTACACTAACGAAACATGTAATTAAAGCACAAAGAACAATTTTTGACCATTTTTTTGAAATTATTTTTTCAAAACTCAAAAACACGAACAGACGCTCGTAATTAAATCTTAATTTTTTGCCTTTTTCTCTTCTTCTAACTTTTTCGTTTCGTTTTGTTTATAATAACTTTCAAAATATGCACCAACTTCTAAATTGATGACACCTTTTTGTCCTTCTTGAAGCTGTGCCACAATTGACGGATAATAACTCATTTTTTCAGCAAAAGTAGGAATTGTTGCGGAAACTTGATTTCCGTCATTCATGTAAAGCAGAATATGCTCGGCATCGCTTTTTTTAGGATCTAGGTGGACTTCTGAAATGGCTCGAATAACTTCTTCAGGTAATTGATTCATTTGCTCGACCATATCTTTTAAAAGTGTTCCATTTTTGAATCCTACATATAAAGCACGGTTGCCAATTGGAAATTTTTGGGCATTATCATTTAAAATTTTACCATTTTCTAAAATATCATAGTACATACCGTCTTTTTCCATATAGCCGACTGTTTTATATTCGGTAATTTTAAGTTTTAAATTACGAAAACCATCTTTTTCAACCACTGCTTTTTTAATAAGTTCCTGCTTTTCAAGTTGATTTTCTACTTTGCTATTATTCACGGCAATCATAAAATCATTTGAGTCAACACCACTTGCTTGTCTGATTTCATTTTCGGTTAGTTGACGATTTCCTGAAACATAGATTTGATCAACCTTACTAAAGGGGGATAAAAAATAGAGCGTAATCAGGATTAAAACGGCAAAGAAGCTTACCAATATAGTGAGATGACGAATAAGTTTCTTCTTACGATAGCGTTTTAGTTCAGGAATTTTATTTTCGATTGAGATAATTTTTTTGTTTTCAGTCATATTCGCCTCTCCTTTCGATTGTTTTCATCCCTTTTTATTTAATTAATTTTACCACAACATCAACAAGACGCTCTGCTGCGTCAGGTACACCGAGCTCTTTTGCGGCGTAAGCCATTTTGTTTAATTTAGCTTCATCTGCCATAACTGCATCAACTTTTCCCATTAAATTCGCTTGGCTTAACTCTTCTTGTGTAATGACGATACTGGCGCCATTTCTCTCTAAAGAACGAGCGTTATTCTCTTGGTGATTAGCTGTTACGTATGGACTTGGGATTAAAATACTTGGTAGACCTAGTGCGGTCAGCTCAGCAAGCGTTGTCGCACCAGCTCTTGAGATGACAAGATTCACACAGTTTAAAACAGCCGGCATATCGTAGATGAAAGGCTGCACACTGATAGTCTGTGGTAAATCCATTTCGACTAGTTTATCTTTTATTTTTTCATAGTGAACTTCACCTGTCACATAAAGTAGTTGGTAATCTTTTTCTCCCCATGTAGGCAAAATTTGCTCGACTGCTTCATTGATGGCTTTTGCTCCTCTACTTCCGCCAAAAGCAAGTACAGTTTGCTTGGCAGAATCTAAACCGTAGGATTCAAGAACAGCCGCGCTTTCCGTCCGAATAACTTCTGAAGCGCGCGGGTTTCCAGTGAAGACAATTTTTTCTGAAGCAAAAGAATCACTCACTTCTTCAAAACAAATCGCTACTTTATCTGCATATCGGCTTAAAAACTTGTTGGTAAGACCGGCCACACTATTTTGTTCATGAATGACAGTTGGAATGCCAAGTTTTGCTGCCGCATAGACGACAGGACCACAAACATAACCCCCAGTACCAATCACACAATCTGGTTTAAATTCACGCAAAATTTCCTTTGAGCGCGCGACGCCCTTTAAAAAGCGTGTAATCGTTTTGATATTTTCAAAAGATAGCGAGCGTTTAAAACCCGTAATTTCTATAGCTTCAAACGGGATACCAGCATGCTTTACAATATCAGATTCCAAACCTTTTTCTGTACCAATATATAGAAATTCAGCATTTGGATATTCTTTTTTACATTCTCTTAAAAAAGCAAGTGCCGGATAAACATGTCCACCCGTACCCCCACCGCTTAAAACGATTCTCATTGTTCCACCTCATCAGTTAGTTCTTGAATAGCATTCATAAAGGCGTTACCTCGCACTTCAAATGTGCGGTATTGGTCCCAGCTTGCGCAGGCTGGTGAAAGTAAAATAACATCGCCAGGTCTTGAAACTTTAAAAGCAACTGGAACGGCATCCTGAACATCTTTCACGTAGTGGACTTCGATTTCCACTTCTTTCGCAATGCGCGCAATTTTATTTGCTGTTTCACCAAAGACAACAACAGCTTTAACATTTCTTAAAAATGGTTTTAATTCATCAAATTCGTTACCTCGGTCAAGTCCGCCGGCAAGCAAAACTACAGGCTGTTTGAACCCTTTTAGCGCGCTTTGAGTTGCCAGAATATTTGTTGCTTTTGAATCGTTATAAAATTTTCTACCGAGAAGCTCTGTAACAAACTGCGTTCTATGCTCCACACCTTTAAATGTTTCAAGGACGTGCATAATCGCTTCATTTTCCACACCAATTGTTTTTGCTACCGCAATGGAAGCGAGAATATTTTCCAAATTATGCTCACCTGGAAGTAAAATATCATCGCGTTCTCCGATTTCTTCCTCACCAAACATCAACATGCCATTTTGGACATAGGCCCCTTCTGAAAGCCTTTGGGTGGTTGAAAACGGGATAATCTTAGCCGCCGTTTTTTTCGTTAAATGAATAAGTTCTTCCTGGTCCCAATTGATGACTAGATAATCATCTGCAGTTTGATTTTTTTGTATGTGCCACTTCGCCGCCACATATTCCTCACGCGTATTATGATAATCAAGATGCGCTTCATAAATATTTGTGATGACTGAAATTTGCGGACGAAACGTATCAATGCCCATCAATTGGAAAGAGGACAGTTCCATCGTAATATATTGATCACTTGTTGCCTTTTCCGCTACTAAAGACGCGGGGAAGCCGATATTGCCTGCAAGAAGCGACTTATTTTTTTCCATTTCATTTAGCATGTGATGAATAATAGTTGTGGTTGTCGTCTTACCATTCGTTCCTGTAATGCCGATAATAGGTGCATCCGAAATTTGGTAGGCGAGTTCAACTTCTGTTATGATGGGTAATTTTAGACGCTCTGCTTTTGCAATCATCGGGTTATTATAAGGAATACCCGGGTTTTTCACAACAAGCTCAAAGCCTTCATCAAGTAATTCTGTTGGGTGGCTACCACAAATAACTTTGATTCCTTGTTCGAGTAAACCTTGCGCTTCTGGATTCTCACTAAAGGGTAGTTTATCATTGACTGTTACAAATGCGCCCAATTTATGAAGTAAACTTGCCGCACTAACGCCACTTTTGGCTAAACCAAGCACAAGTACTTTTTTGTGATGGTATTGACTAATATTTTTCATTAAAATTTCCCCCGTTTTTTAAATGCTTAGAAACGACCGAAAGCGCCAACTAAAACTGGTTTTAAAACCGCTTAGAGACGCCTTATGTCACAATTTGCGACCTATATAATAACAAGTAGCACAGCCAAAATGCCTGCTACAAGTCCTACTGTCCAAAATGTTAAAACAACGCGCCATTCGCGCCAACCAACAAGTTCAAAATGATGATGAATTGGCGTCATTTTAAAAATTCGCTTTCCGCCTGTTGCTTTAAAATAGGCCACTTGTAACATAACAGATGCGGTTTCAATCACAAAGACGACACCAATTAAAAGAAGAAGCCATTCGTGTTTTAACAGAATTGAAACGGCTGCAAGTGCCCCGCCTAGCGCAAGGGAACCGGTATCACCCATAAATATTTTCGCTGGGTTTTTATTAAAAAGAAGAAAGCCTAACATTCCGCCAACAACACTAAAACAGAAAAGCGCCACTTCCGTCTGTTTTTCGTAAATCGCGATAATCCCGAATGCGAGAAATGCGATGCTTGAAAGTCCTGACACGAGCCCATCTAGGCCATCTGTTAAGTTGACAGCATTTGAAAAACCAACAAGCCAGAACAAAACAAATAGTAGGAAAAACCAGCCGATATTAATTTCTGTACTTGTAAATGGAATTGTCAGTGTGTCTGGGTAATTATTCATATGGTAAATGATATAAAATAAAAGTGAGATGGCTACTTGACCAAAAAACTTTTGTTTAGAAGTTAAACCAAGGTTGCGTTTTTGAACAACTTTAATATAATCATCAAGAAATCCTAGTGCCCCGAACAGTAGCGTTACAATCAAAATCAGCCATGTTGCGGACGTGAAATCTCCGCTTATTAGTGACAAAAGTACATAACTAATCACAATAGCCGTTAAAAAGACTATCGCCCCCATCGTCGGCGTCCCAGACTTTTGTGCATGAAGTTTTGGACCTTCCTCACGAATGCTTTGACCGAATTTTAGTTTCACTAAAAACGGGATAAATATTGGTACGAGGGCTACTGTTATGATAAAAGCAACCGCTAATGCTGTAATTAAAAAGTATAAAGACACAATTTTTTCTCTCCAATCCTTTTTCCACTCTAAACTGTTATCATTGTATTAAAGTTTTTGTTTTTTTTCAATAGCTTTTCTAGCCACAATACGGTCATCAAAATCATGTTTTTCCGTCCCAATGATTTGATAATCTTCATGCCCTTTTCCTGCAATTAAAATAACATCATGAGCTTCTGCCTCATTGACGGCATATTCAATAGCTTCTTGACGGTTTACACGTACTTCGTAAGATTTACCTGCCGCACCTTTTAACATATCTTGAATAATCGACATTGGCTCTTCTGTTCGTGGGTTATCCGATGTAAAAACTGGATTGGTGGCATATTCTACCGCGATTTTTGCCATTTTCGGGCGTTTTCCTTTATCCCGATCTCCTCCGCAACCAACTACAACGAAAATGCGTTTTTTCGCAAATTCCGAAACAGTTTGTAAGACATTCAAAAGCCCGTCTGGTGTGTGTGCATAATCAACAATAACTGGGAAACTTTGCCCCGCATCCACTAATTCAAAACGCCCCGCAACACCTTTTATTGTACGGATTGTTTTCAAAATTTGCGCAAGCGAGACCCCACTAACATAACAGGTTGCTATTGCCGCTAGCACATTATAAATGCTAAATTTACCTATCATTTGAATATGAACCGTTTCTCGTCCCTCTGGAGAAAGAAGTTCGAATGTGGAACCTTGACTCGTAATTTCAATATGTTGTGCTTGGAAATCTGCCGCCTTATCAATACCATATGTAATAACATGCGCTGCCGTTGCAGTTTTCATTGTATCAAAAACTGCGTCATCCGCATTTAAAACTGCCATTTTGGGATTTTCTTTCGAATAGCGATTGCCAAGTTGGGCAAAAAGTAGACTTTTCGCATAGGCATATTCTTCCATTGTATTGTGATAATCTAAATGATCTTGTGATAAGTTCGTAAAAACCGCAACATCATAATCTGTACCATAAACACGCCCTTGCACAAGTGCATGACTCGACACTTCCATCACTGCCGCCGATACATTTTCTCTTTTCATTTCGGAAAAAACACGCTGTAAAGTCAGACTATCTGGCGTTGTATTTTTCGTTTCAACTGTTTTATCAGCAATTCGCATATACATCGTACCAATTAATCCTGTTGTTTCGCCCGAATCGCGTAAAACCTGCTCCACCAAATGACTTACAGTTGTCTTGCCATTCGTTCCTGTAATCCCAATAAGGCGCATCTTTTGACTCGGCGAACCATAAAAATAATCCGCTAAAAGTGCCATCCCTCGTTTTGTATCCCGAATAAGAATAACTGGAATCGAAACATCCACTGGCTTCTCAGCAATAATCGCTACAGCCCCGTTTTGCTCTGCCACTTGCGCAAATTGATGCCCGTCAACCATTTCACCATCAATACAAATAAAAAGCGTATCCGCTTCAACCTCGCGGCTATCTTGCGCAATTTTTTTGATTTCCATATTTAAATCCGCCTTCGACTCATAAAGCGGCAATATACTAAGCAACTCTTTTAATTTCAAAATGTCCATCTCCTTTAGCGACATTTTCCCGCACTTTGCTAAGAGAGAAAATATCCTTCTCTATCTTAGCAAAAAGCAAGAAGCTTTTCCATAGGGTAAAATGCGTACATGTCTTAGATAGACAAATTCTCATCTTATCCAAGACATGTAGTCATTTATCGTGTAAGCAAGTCCCCAACACCTGCATTTTCATGAATATTCGTATCTTGTTTCAATTGATCGCGATTAGTTTGATCGCGATTCTGATTGAATGCATATATTTCATTTGGCGCTTTCATCGTTATGGTCACTTTTGAATTTTCATTTAAAATAGAACCTGCCGAAACGCTTTGTTTGGCTACATAACCACTTCCACTGTAAAGAAACGGAACGCCAGTTATTTCGGAAACTTTTTGAGCATCATCGCGCGACCAGTTTGCCATATCTGGCATTGTCATATCCCCATCTGTCATGATGATAACACGCTCGCCTTCCATCACTTTATTTGCCTGTTGCGGAATTTGTTGAACGACTTTCGAACCATTTCCGACAACTACTGGAACCAATTTACTTTTTGTGATGGCTTTTTTTGCATCGTCAACCGGTTGCCCCGTATAACTAGGAACAGAAACTTTTTCCATCTTAGCTTCTTTTGCCGGTTTAATATTCATATATTGTAAACTATTTTTCATAACTGGATTAAATACTTCTGAAACGGCCTCACCACCTGTTTCACTACCCTCCAGTTGAGGTTGCTGCATCGTCACATACATAACTAATTCTGGGTCGTCAGCTGGTGCCATTCCCATAAAGGAGAAAATATAATTATTGTTCCCTGTCATGTATTTGCCAGTTTTCGGGTCAGCAATTTGGGAGGTTCCCGTTTTCCCTGCAACTGAATAACCTGGTATGGCATACAATTTCCCAGTACCATGTTCCCCGCTCACAACTTGTTGCAACTCTTCACGCGTTTTTTTCGCTGTAGCCTCACTAATTGGTGCACCGGAAACTTTCGTCTTCGTTTCAGTTACTTCATTCGTACTTGGATTAGTAATTTTTGAAACAACATAAGGCTGTTTCATTTTCCCGTCACTCGCTATTGCAGACGCCCCTTGGAGCATTTGCATCATGGATACGGTTGTACCTTGTCCGAATACGGTTGTTACTTTTTCAACAGGATAGTTGTAAAGGATTTTTCCGCTTGCTTCATTTGGGAGCTGGATACCGGTTTTTTGGCCAAAGCCGAACTTCTTCAAATAGTTTTCAAACGTATCCGTCCCCATTTTATTTAAAAGAGTAGCAAAAGCCACATTACTCGAGCGTTCAACCCCTTCTCGGTATGTGATTGTCCCCCAACCCGCACCGCCGTTATGGTCATGGATTGGAATATCGCCAACACGGTAAATTCCAGATTTATAGTAGGCGTTTGGATTGTAGACACCTGTATCAATTGCAGATGCTAGAGAGAAGATTTTCATAACCGATCCTGGCTCATAAGCATATTCAACTGGCAAATCTTGCCATACGCCTGCATTTTCTGTACTTAAACCTTCTTTAGTAGATGGATTGAACGATGGGCGTTGGCTCATCGCTAAAATCTCCCCTGTTTTAGGATTCATCACGACGGCCATCATATTTTTAGGTTTATATTTCGCATTCACCGTTGTCATCGTATCTTCTAAAAACGTTTGAATTTTTTTATCGATGGTCAGCGTAATATCGCTCCCATCCTTCGCTTCTTTTACGTTTTTCTTTGAACTTGGTAAAATGTAACCGAGTTTATCAGTACTATAATTAATTTCACCGTCTTTACCCGTTAAAATGGAATTATAGCTTTTCTCAAGTCCCATTTTCCCAACAAGTGTTGATTCATCCGTTTCGCCTTCAGTTTGTTGCGCAAAGCCCACTAACTGTGAAGCGAAGGTACCGTTTGGATAAAACCGGGCAGCTTGACGTGTAAATTCGAGTCCTGGTAAATTTTCTGCTTCAATTTTATTTTTCGTTTCAACAGATATATTTTTTCCTGCCTTACCAAATTCGACTTGATAAACATCTTTTTTATTTAAGCGTTCTAAAATCTCTGCTTTATCCATATCAATGTATTTGGCAAGCGTTTCTGCTGTTTTATTTTTATCAACAACATACGTGGGATTTTTTGACGTTTTAGAAAACTTATCTGAAACGACAGCCGCAAGTGTGTACGTTGATGAATCTTCAGCGATAACTTCACCTTTTTGATCTAAAATAGAGCCACGTTTAGCCTCTATCTTTTCTGTTTTCAAATGTTGTTTCTTGGCTTCCGCCACCAAAGGCTCTCCGTTTGCTTCACCGGTAATTTGCAAATAAAGAAAACGACCAGTAAGAATAAGGAAGAGCGCCGCGAAAAAGACAAAAAGTACTAATGCGCCTCTCCTCATGTTTCCTCTGCGCCGTTTCATTTACCATCCACTACCTTTACATTATCTCCGTTTAAACTTAAGCCTTTTTCTTTTGCCATTTTCAAAATTCGTTCATATCGACCTAAGTCATTTACTTGCACCTTTAAATCATCGTTTGTTTTTTGCTGCGCTGCCAATTTTTCTTCACTTGCTTCAATATCCTTATTTACACTATAGATAGAAGTTTGAACGCTGATGATAGAAAATGCAAAAATCGCTATAGCCACAATCGCCATAAGTGCAATTAATTTTTCAAAAAGCGTGACTTTCCCGCGCTTTAAAATTGCTTTTTTCGGTTGTTCAACTTCCTTATGTATTCGTTTAGGCTCCTGAATTGGTTTATAGGCAAAATTACTCACATTTTTCAACTCCTACTCATTTCTCAATTTTTTCAATGACGCGTAGCTTTGCAGAACGCGCTCGGTTATTTGCTTCAACTTCATCTTTACTAGGTAAAATGGGTTTTCGTGACACCAGTTTAAAGTCAGGCTCAAATTCTTTCGGAATAACAGGAAGTCCTTTCGGTATTTCCGGCCCCTTAGTCGCCTCTTGAAAAATGTGTTTTGTAATACGGTCCTCTAAAGAATGAAACGTAATCACACTAATTCGACCACCTGGATTTAAAAGCGTAAGCGCATCATTTAGAGAATCCTCAACAGCGCCCAGTTCATCGTTCACTGCAATTCGAATCGCCTGAAAAGTCCGTTTACCAGGATGACCACCCTTGCGTCTTGCTGGTGCTGGGATAGCTTCTTTAATGATATCAACAAGTTCTTGCGTTGTTTCAATCCGCTTAATTTTCCTACGACGCTCAATCTCACGAGCAATTTGTTTCGAAAATTTTTCTTCACCGTAACGAAAAAATATTCGCACCAAATCCTCATACGCCCATTCATTGACAACGATTTGCGCCGTAAGTTTCTGCGACTGATCCATCCGCATATCAAGTGGAGCATCTTGATGGTAACTAAACCCTCGTTCCCGAACATCAAGCTGCGGTGAGGAGACACCTAAATCATATAAAATGCCATCCACTTTCGAAATACCATTTTCTAAAAGCGCGTCTTTAATAAAACGAAAATTAGATTTAATAAAGAGCACTCGCTCATCTTGTAATTTCTCTTTCGCGTTTTCAATCGCTGTAATATCTTGATCGAAAACCACCAAACGCCCTCGTGTCCCTAATTGACTCAGCAAATATGTTGAATGACCCGCACCGCCTAACGTTGAGTCTACATAAATGCCATCTTTTTTTATATTTAACATGTCTACAGTTTCATGTAGTAAGACCGTTTCATGCTTAAACATAGTCGCCCCTCCTTTAAATATCGAACCCAATCATATTTTCTGCAATTTCGGAGAAGGATTCTTCTGATTCCTCAAAAACAGCATCCCATTCCGGTTTGCTCCAAATTTCAATACGATTTGAAACTCCGATAATCACCGTTTCTTTTTCAAGTCCCGCATAACCAACTAGATTTTGCGGAATATTAATTCTTCCTTGTTTATCTAATTCGCATTCTGAAGCACCTGAAAAGAAGAACCGCGTGAAAGAACGAGCATCTTTTTTAGTAAGTGGAAGTGTCTGAAGTTTTTCCTCGAGTTTTGACCACTCCGTTTGTGGGTAGGCAAATAAACATTTATCTAGTCCACGCGTAATGACAAAATTGTCCCCAAGTAGTTCACGGAACTTAGCTGGCACGATTAAGCGGCCCTTTATATCAATGTTATGTTGATATTCTCCCATGAACATTAGACTTCCCCCACTTTCTTACGTACAACTTTACCACATCTCCCCACTTTGTACCACCCAAAACCTAAAAAAAGGCAAAAAAAATTCATCTCTTCACTTAAAAGAGATGAAAAAACGTTGATATAAAGCCATTTTTACATTAAATTTTAAGGTGGTGGGAAAGTGGGGGATAAAACCACTAGTCCCCACTTTCAAGAGAAGTTGATTCATTTTCCTCAAGAAGAACTTGTTTTTTTCTAAGAGCAAGACGCCCGAAGAAACATGCTAGGCCGCCACAAATAAAGATGAAAATTCCCATACCATATTTTCCTATGAATGGAGCAAACAATAAACTAGCAGCTCCAAATAGTTTTCCAACCTGAAAGATAATCCCATTAAAAGCCATATACGCACCTCGTTTATTGTCACTTATAATGGCAGCTAAAATAGTTTGGCGTGTTGGCACATAGAGCAGTTCGCCTAAAGACAGTAAAAGTGTCGCCATAACGAGAAACCACATATTAGATAAAAATGCCGAGAATGAAAAGCCTGCTGCAAACAAAAGAAAACCCACATACATAACAGCTTCATTTTTCCGTTGTATAAGCCATTTCGCAACTGGTGCGGTGAATAATACAATACATAATGTATTTAGCGCTGTAAGTAAACTTAGTATTCGCACGCCATCAATTGGTATATCTAGAATATGACCCAATTGCAATGTGAGGTTTTGAAATTCTTCAGCAAGTCGGACAGAAATGAAATTATTCCGTTGAAACTCTATTGTCATGACAAAAATTCCAGAAATCGTAAATAATACAAAACTTTTGTCGCGAATTACTTCGGAATAGGCATAAAAAACCTCTTTCACACCTGCACCTGAACTTTTACTTGTGTCTCGCTCATGCGTCTCCGTAATAAAATGAAAGGTTAACCACGTTGTGAATATGGACATAAGAAAAAGGGCAACTAAAAGTCCAAAAAAGTGTGTCGTAAAGAGCCAGCCTCCTACAACAATCCCTATCATCGCCGAGAGATTGTTTGCCCAGTAACTGATGGAATACATAAAACTTCTAGATTCTGGTGTACTAACATCGATTAGCATTGCATCTGCCGCAGGATTAATAAACCCTTGTGCAATTCCAATAAGGAGTAGAAACAAAAACGTAAGTAGTGGTGAATTAAAGAACGCAGAATTAGTCAGAACTAGCCCCAGATAGCTAATCATTTTAAGCACTTCTCCAATGACCATTAGCTTTCTACGTCCAAATATATCAGCTAAATGCCCGCCGTAAAGACCTGCTATAAATGGAATAGCGATGTTGAGCATTAATAAAATACCTGCTATAGAAGGATTAAAATGCAGGGTAAAGTAAATGGCTAAAAAGGGGAAAATCATCGAAGCAATAATTTTGCTAAAAAAGTTAATAACAATTCGCATGCGAATATTCGGGTGCAGCGCACGAAACATGAATATCCCCTCCGTCTAAATTTCTTTTCATACATTACTCTGTTATTATAAAGTAGAAATAAGTTCGCAAAAAGGGACATTGATTTATTTTTTTGTCCCCTTTTATCGTACGGAGGTTTTAATATGGATTATGATTATTTTAAATTACGCACTTTTTTAGAGAGCCATGGCCACTCTTTCAAACTAGCTGAAATTGCGAATCTTTGGTACTGTTCTACCAAAAATGCAAAACGAAAAATCCAATCCTACGCTACGCAAAATCTACTTTCTTATTCTCCTGGTCGCGGTCGTGGACATGTATCCTCCATCATTTTCACACAATCTTTTTTAGAAGATATGACCCTTTTTTTAGAAAGAAAAACGAAAGAAGAACGACTTTCTTGTATCGCTACCTTCCTAGAAAGTGATTTACCGCCACACGTCCTTTCATTTATTACAGAAGAGTTTCGTCAATTATTTAATAGGCAACTTCAAGAAGGAGATGCGGACGTACTTCGAATGATGATGCGACGTAAGATTAGTACATTAGAACCTAAACAGGTAGCCACTTCAATTGAGTCTTTCCTATTGAAACATCTAAGTGACACATTGGTTATTTTTAACCGGGAAACAAATAGGATTGAACCGTGGCTTGCGCACCATTTTACCTCCAACCAAACTAAAACAAGCTGGACTTTTTATTTGCGTAAAGGCGTGCCTTTTCATAACGGGTACTACTTAAAAAGCGATGATGTGCGCTGGTCGATTTATCGGGCGATGGAAACAGATTCTGTTGTGGCGCATTTTTTAAAAGGGATTCAGCAAATTGAGCTTATCTCAAATTACATTCTAAAAATTCATTTAGACGAACCTGATCCATTTTTTGTACGTTATTTATCGTCCATTAATATGCCTATTTTGCCCCAAAATACGGCTTTCGATGAAATGGAATGGATTTCAACGGGACCATTTCGTCTTAGTGAGCGCTCTAGGAACAAAATTATTCTGGAAGCATTTGATGGCTATTTTATGCCGCGCGCCCTACTGGATAAAATTGAGTTTTGGTATATTGAAGGTGCCGAGAAACTAAATGATGTGCGCTTCTCTTATGGCTTAGAAGAAGTAGATACGCATTATGTCGAGAAAGCTAGTCAGTCTTCTGGTGTTTCAGCCGTTTGTTTTAATTTTAAAAAGCCAGATTCATTCGTTCAGCATAAAGCTTTTCGAGAAGCCATTTATCATTTATTTGATGGTCAACTAATTGGGATTCCAGAAGAGCGACAAGCGACAAGTTATTTTAAATCGGAGAAGAATACTGGTATTAGGAAAGAAGCAGAAAAAATTCCCCTTTTGCTAGAAAAGTCAGGTTATGACGGGCGCATCATTTATTTTGGAGTTTTTGACCGGCCGATTATGAAACAAAACGCTGCTGTTTTTAGAAAAAAGGCATTAGAATTCGGGCTTCAAATCGAATGCGTGCCCATCAATTTGTCGACGGAGTATTATGGCAAAAGTTTTCAAAAATTAGATTTTATTTGGCTAGAGGATGAACCAGGCGCTGACGTAGAACTTGGCTACTTGGAGTTCTTCACTAACCCTCTTTTAATCCCAAAAAGGTTATTAAGTGAAAAAATATTCGTACATGTTGCTTCTTTTTTGAAGGAGATACGGTTTGGTGACAGTTTTTTAGTGCGTAAAAAAAGCCGCATGTCGCTTGACACATGGCTTATGGAAAACTTTTTCTTATTTTATGTGGCTTATGGTATTAAAACTCACAACATTGATCGCCATATTCAAGGTGTAGAGGATATGGTTTATGGTTATTTTAGTCTTTGCAAAGTATGGGTGCCTCTAGCCGAGCATGTAGATGATACTCATCACAAGCCCAGTAATGAATAGCAAAATATAGAGCAAGCTAAAAACAAAGAAGCAAATGCGCCAATAAATGTGAATGGTCCGGTAAATATGAAGTTCACCGTTCCGTTTGGCAAATAGCACAATGATAACGATTCCGATGATGAATAGGAAAAGGAATATGTATAGCAAAAAAGAATGATTAAACAGAAGCTTCATAAATAAATGAACAGCAACAATTAGGAAAAGCGTTGTAAAATCGGCGGCTAGTTTTAAAGCGCGACGTGGTTGTTTTAGCAATAGGCGAACAGTCCAAAAAATAATTAAAAAAACAATTACCGGAAGCACAATTAAAAAAGAGTTCCAATTAAACATACTGCTCCTCCTTTCCTTTTACTAGTTTATAAAGCATGCGCGAATAAGTTGCGGGATAATCGGCTTCTTCTAACCATTGAATCACTGGGAGTAAAATGCTGTCGATTTCTGTTTTGCGTTCCAATTTTATATCCGTTGCCATAGAAGATAGGTTTTCTTTTGTTGCCATTAAAACATTCTCTACTTTTTGGAAGGCATCCTCAATTTGTAGCGCATGGTTAACTTCTTCCACGATTTCGCAAAGCAACTCACGCCAGCTTTCGTTCTGGATTAAATCGCCATTTGGAACTTCTAAAACCGCGGTAAGCGGGTTGACTGCCGCATTAATCAGGAGTTTCTCATATATTGCTTTTTTTATGTCATTCGAAAACTCGAAGGAAAAATCGGCCAATTGTTGTAAGAAATTCAATTCTTCTGTAGCGACACTCCCTTTTAATACGCCAAAAATTGTTTTTCCTTTGCCTTTTTGCCGAACGGAAAAATCATTCACACGCTTCGCTCCGTAAGTAGTTGTCGCCGCCCAAATGTTCTTTGCCTTTAGTTTTTCAGTAAATTTCAAGTGCGTAATACCATTTTGAATGAACAAAAGTGGAATATCTGGCGGAATTTTGTTTAAATCGGCCAGTAGAGATTGAACTTCATAACTTTTCACGGCGATTAAAATAAAGTCGTGCTGTTTTATTTCCTCATTAGAAATGCCTGTCACAGCCTGAATGGGACGTGATTCTTCGTCAAAGTGCAAACCATTTGTCATTAAGCTTTCTCGCTGCTTTTCGCGTCTAACATAGAGTGTTACATGGGCATATTTCGCAAGATGGGCAGCATAAAAGAGCCCTATTGCACCTGCACCAACTATTCCAATACTCGGCTTCATCTTCTCACCTACTTTATTTCATCAATTGAAGCATCATTTTGTTCTCCATCTACTCAATTTATTTTACACTATTTTATTTTCTATGTAAGCAAAAAACGACAAGATCCATGGCATCTTGTCGTTTTTTTAGTGAACAAGTGTACGTCTCACTTGTTAGGATTAGCTATTTACTACATCTTTACCATCGTAATGACCACATTCAGGGCATACACGGTGAGAAAGTTTCATTTCACCACAGTTTGAACATTCATTCATACCAGGTACTTGTAATTTGAAATGCGTGCGACGTTTGCGTTTTTTTGTTTTAGAAGTTCTTCTAAAAGGTACTGCCATTTCCATACACCTCCTTAGAGATTAACACTAGTCTTAAGGTTTCCCTTAGATATATTCCAGCTTTACTAAAACTAATCTTCTTTTTCGTTAAAAAAATCGGCTAGCCCAGCAAGACGAGGATCCACTTTTGGTTCATTTTTTGCTTTTTCAGAAGCAAATTTTTCTTCTGTTTGAAGTTCCCAGTCGCGACCTTTAGGAAGTGAATTTTCATGGGTCGCTTCATCGCTAAAAACTTGCATTGGAATTTCAACTAACAAAAGTTCACTGACAACAGGAACTAAGTCCACTGTGTCTTGTTCCATCACATGCCAAGATTCATCAAGAACTTGGTCACGATTTTTCACAAAGGTTTCCACCGCTTGAATTTCATACGGGTAAAAAACATCTGTAAGCGTTCTTGCACAAGGCAATGTCCACTCACCAGCAATTGTCAAATGCGCAGTGACTTCATCGCGCTTAATTTCGAATTTTCCAGTAACATGAACAGGCGAAGCCGCTCTCACGTCATGATTATTTTCTTTTAAAAAATCGGTTAAGTCGATTGTCTCATTAATTTTAAACTCGCCATCGCGATATTTTTTTAGTTGACTTAAAGACCATTTCATCATTTATCACCTCAAACGCAACAAAAATCATTATAGCTTTTATAAGCCGTTTTGTCAATCCTTTTTAGGAAAAGAAACGGCACCACATCACGTAAATTTGTGCTAAAATAAAAAGAAAAAAGGAATAGGTGATTTTCATGCGTGCTACGGGAATTGTGGTTGAATATAATCCATTTCATAACGGACATCTCTATCATTTGAATAAAGCTAGAAAACAAACTAAGGCAGACTGTATTATCGCAATTATGAGTGGCTCTTTTGTACAACGGGGGGAGCCAGCTATGTTTGATAAGTGGACTAGAACAAAAATGGCGCTTCTCGGCGGGGCTGACCTCGTCTTTGAGCTACCCGTTAGATTCGTCATGCAGCAGGCGGACATTTTTGCAACAGAAGCTGTACGAATGCTCGCTGACTTAAAAGCCGAGACGATTTTCTTTGGGAGTGAAAACGGAGATAGCGAAACCTTTGTTGAAGCAGCAAAACTAGCCAATCAAGAATCATTTGATACGCTTATAAAGGAAAAGTTAGCAGATAAAACATTAAGTTACGGTGCGGCACTAACAGAAGCTCTCCATGAACAAATTGGTGACCGCATTGATGTGACACTGCCAAATAATATCTTGGGCTTTCATTATGCGCTAGCAAATGACAAAATGAACAGCCCACTAAACATTCAAACATTAACCCGCACAACCAATTACGCGGAATTAGCACCGGCCAGACCTGCTGTCACAAGCGCAACAGCCGTTCGCAAGATGCTATTACAAGGACATTTTAACGAAGTAAAAAAATATATTCCTCCGTTTGTTTACCGGGAAATCATTGGGAGCGCGGCAAATTTAATGACGTTTGCCGAATTATATCCACTTTTGCGCTACCGGCTTCTAACTGATGATCCAGGGACACTTTCGAGAATTAATAGCGTCACTGAGGGAATCGAAAACCGCTTTGTAAAAGCGGCTAGGCATGATGAGGCAGGAGCCTTCCTAAATGAAATTGTAACAAAACGTTATAGTCGCGCACGTGTTCAGCGTACGGCTATGCAAATTTTAATGCGCTTTGAAAAACAAGATAAGGTATCGCCTTACTTGCGCCTCCTAGGCATGAACCAAACTGGGCAGGCCTATTTATCCCACGTGAAAAAAGATCTTGAACTTCCGCTTGTCACGACGATTTCAAAGGCAAAAGAAGAATTGATTGCCTACGATGTTCGCGCAACGAAACTTTATAGCCTCATGGAAGGCAGCCTTGTTACACCAGAGAGCGATTTTTCAAAGAGTCCCCTCATCTACTGGTGAAACACGAACTGACTGTGTATCTTGGCTGATTTTAATGCGCGGAGCTACTCCTTTACGTGTGATGTGCTGAAAATCCACATCACCTGCGCGGTACTGCACCGCGATAACAGGCGACTCCTCTTCACTTAGCGTCGCAAAATAGTTCAGCGCTACTCTTTTATACGCCGAAATAACAAGAGCCCGAGGACGACTTTCCGCATAAAGCGGTGTCTTTTGCGGCTCTTCTGCTACTAAAAAGGTGGCACGAATACCGACTGCGGTCAAACTATTCGTGTCATCTTCTTTATGATGTCCAATATGCCTAAAATTATATGACCGATTGTCCCCGCTTGAATAATGCCCAACTATTTGCGTATCAAATGCCGCCGAACTCATTTCATGCGCTTTAATTTCCACACCGCCAAAACAGTTTTCCGTGCGATTATTGTGCAGCACCACATGCCTGGAACCATCATCCACTTCAATTCCATTCGAGTTCGAAGCACCCTCTTGGTGTGCCCTACCACTCGGGTCATGTAAATAGGAATGCGTGATGTACACATAATCACTATGGTGCGTCGTCACACCATCATCACCAAACCCATAAACCTCCACATCATCAATCCACACATAGCGGCTCCTAAAACGCGAAGTCGTCCCGTCCCCCGCATAACTGTAATAAGCAGACGTCACATCAATCCCGTGCAGCCCAGGGTTTTGCACACACACATCCCGCACAAGCCCAAACATAACATTGCAAAGCGTAATCCCACTCGAGCGAATCCCGTGAACTGCACTTTTTTCTTTTTTTGGAAAACGCTCCGCGCGCCAATCGAGCGTAAAGCCTTCTAAGCGAATGCTCTTATTCCCAGTAAAGCGATTCCGATTTCGAATCCCCTGACGCGATTTCGAAGCAAAATCATGCATCCGCAAAATGGTTTTCCCCGTACCCGCGCCGAGCAATTCTGTGTTAGACGGCACCTTAAGGCCCGTTATAATAAATACTCCTTCTGGAATCCGCACGCTACGCCCGCCCTGTCCCATCGCACGTATAAATGCCCCAGTACAGTCAGTTTTCCCGTCTGCCACCGCACCAAAATCAAGCACCGAAACTTGAATCGCTTCATCTCGAAGCCTGCCTAGTTCAGCGAAAAGAAGCGGCTGCCAGTCCACCTCAAGTAGCGGTCGTTTTTTAATGAGTGCAGGACGCATAAATGTATTATCAAGTTTTCCCGTCACATGCCATTTCCATGTACGCACCTTTTCTATTTCTCTTGTAAAAGGCAAAGCTAAAAAAGCGCGCTCTGTTTCTAAAATTCCCGCATCAAGCCCTTCAGCATCTACATAAGCCGGGAAAAAGCGACCAATTTTATTTTTCGTCTCATTTTTAAATTTCATCGTCCCCACCTGTTTCTTGTTTCTACCTAATAAGTTCCCGAATTTCAAACAAAAAAACAAACAAATGACACCTAGTTGTTGCCATTCATTTGCTTTTTTAATTTATTTTTTTGTTTTCATCGCTTCTAAATAATCAACGGCATCTTGGAATGTTTTAACAGGTACAATTTTCATATCTGTATCAATGTCTTTCGCCGTTTCAACTGCTTCCTCGTAGTTGGATTTTAGTGAGGCGTCTTTTTTCTTCATGTCTTTCGTAATCTCATCGTCAGGAGCAAAGAAAATTTCTGCACCACTCTTATCCGCCGCTACGACTTTTTGATTAATACCACCAATACGTCCAACATTTCCCTCTGGGTCAATGGTTCCCGTCCCAGCAATTGGATAGCCTTTTGTTAAATCACCTTCTTGGAAGCGGCTATAAATTTCTAAACTAAACATGAGACCAGCGGACGGGCCACCAATTTGTTCCGAATTAATTTTTATCGCCGGGTCTGTCGTTACCTTTTCATCATCAACAAGCGTAATGCCAATACCGACAGTGCCCTTATCATCAATCGTTGTCAACTCAATTTCCGCTGACTCCGCCTTTTTCTTATGCACATAATCAATTTTAACAACGTCACCAACTTTTTTGCTCTTAACATATTGAATAAATTCCGCACTCGAATTAAAGGCATGACCATCAATCTTTGTAATTAAATCACCTGCGTGTAGATACTTGGCTGCTGGAACATTTTCGAGTACGCTCAAAACGTAAATCCCGTCATACTGCACCGTCACCTTTTGATCTGCTGCTTTATAGGCTACTTGAATCGCATTATTTTTCGACTCATTCATCATATACATTTGACGAACGTTATATTCCTCATCCGTTTCATCCTCATAGCGCACATCGCTCTCCTTTTCAATCTCCTGATAAGGTAAGAGTTTTGCTAGGCCATATGTATAGATGTTTGCATCTGCCATTGCAATCGTCACAAGGCTTAATGAACCTTTTAGTTCACTTTCATGCCCAGCAATTTCAACAAGCGGCTCGAGCTTTTCCGTCGAACCTGGTTTTGTTATGTAATAGGGCATTGGGATGAAAAAGCCCACAATGACAATAATTAAAATAACAATAGCAACTATTTTTTTCCACTGCGCTCGCATTCTTTTACTACACCTCTATTTTTTATATTTAGCAAGTAGCGCCTCGTTCACATTAGGCGGAACTAAATTCCCTACATCTCCATTATAACTCGCCACTTCACGAATCATGCTAGAACTTAAGAAAGAATATTTCGGATTTGTCATCACAAAAAACGTTTCCAGTTCAGCATCAAGTGTTCGGTTCATCGCGGCAATTTGCAATTCATATTCAAAATCGGTGACCGCACGCAAACCGCGAATCACAACTGTTGCCCGTTTTTGCTTGGCATAATCAACAAGTAGCCCTTCTGAACTTTCCACACGAACATTCGGCAAATGCTTGGTTGCATCCAAAATCAACTGAATTCGCTCCTCCAAACTAAATAATGGCTTTTTATTCGCATTTTTCAAAACCGAAATAAAAATCACATCAAACGTTTTAGCCGCTCGTTCAATAATGTCTAAATGACCATTCGTAATAGGGTCAAATGTTCCCGGACAAACTGCAATTTTTTCTTTCAATGTGACTCACTCCTCAAAATTAAAAATGGATAAAACCGTAATGCCATAATTGACCTCTCGCACCTTCGTAAAACGACCGATCGCGTCTGGCAAAACATCATTCTTCTCATATTCGCAAACCACACATGCACCATCAGACACTAAATGCTCCTCATCTAAAAAGGTCAAAATTTTCTCAAGCTGTTGTTTTTTGTAAGGTGGATCTAAAAATACTAAATCAAAAACTTCTTCATTTTTTTGAAAAATTTTAAGTGCGCGCATTGCATCGTTCCGATAAATAACCGCCTGATTCTCTAAGTGGCACGCCGCTAAATTTTCCTTCACCGTCTTAACCGCAATTGACGCCTGATCGATAAAAACGGCTTTGCCTGCGCCGCGGCTTAGCGCTTCGATGCCAAGACCGCCACTTCCCGCAAATAAATCCAAGACTTTTTCTCCGTTAAAAAAAGGGCCAATAATTGAGAAAAGTGACTCTTTAATTTTATCCGTTGTTGGGCGCGTTGTTTTCCCTGGAACAGCTTTTAACGCATGCCCTTTCTTACTTCCCGCTATAACTCTCATGTTAAACATCCTCTTCACTTCAATTTGACACGTGAGGCAGTGCCCGTTTTGAGCACTGCCTCGTAATTAAATACTAATTTGAACATCTTCATTTTTGCGTTCATACATCATTTCTTTCTTCGATTCATATTCCGTTTTCAAAAACGGCCGAAAAGAAGGCTCGACACGCTTCACATAATTAAAACGCGCTATTTTCGCAGAAATTTCTTCTAATTCATTCATATTGCAATATAATACCGCATATTTAAGTTTTCGTGAAACATAATGTACGTTTCCGAAACGTTTGAGCGAACGCACTTGCTTCAAATGATTCATCCAAACAATAATCGCCTGTCTATCATTTTCCATCTTTCATGCCCCTTTAACACTTGAAGTTCTAGGCTGAACAACTACAACTCCCGCCGCTACCACAACCAGAACCACATGCAGATTTTTGTTCAAAAAACGGATTCCCAGTTGGAACCTTTATATGACTGGATACGGCATTTGCGAGCATAAAACTGATTTCATCAAGCAGTGATTGAAAATCCATTTCCGCTTGTCTAAAGGCCGCAATATGAATATCCATGTCTAGTTCACGTTTTAAAGCACGCGTTTTCCGCGTCACTTCTTTGTAATCAGGATGATACCTGCCAAAGCGCTCCACTTCTTCAAACTGTACTTTAATTTTCGTAAAAGCTTTAATTTTATTTTGCGTTTCCGCATTTTCTAGCGCTTTCTTTTTTTCAACAAACCATTGTCTTTCTTCCGATTCTAAAATCATGGCAGATAGTTCATCTGACAAGTCAAGAAGCGCCAAACTTTCCATTGTTGCAAACAAACTTATTCCCCCTTAGCTTCGTCATTAATTTATTATAACATGTAGAACTAAAATTCGTCTTTTATTTTGTAATGAAATTTTGTGTATAATACTTTTGGAAAGTCCCTTCCCCCATATACGTATAGCTTTTATCAAGTAAATTCTTACGATGCCCAGGTGAATTCAACCAACCTTCAACGGCCGCACCAGCATCTAAATAGTTATATGCAATGTTTTCGCCAGCTTTCGTATACTTCACGTTACCTTTTTCTAATCGATCAGAGAGCGTTCCAATAGTCGGTGAATCATGGTCAAAATAATTATTATTCGCCATATCAAGACTATGACCATAAGCGACTTTTGCTACACTTGGATCAAGTGCAACAGGTTCTGCCCCGTATCTTTCACGAATCACATTCGTAATCTCAAGTACTTGTGTATCGCTTGCTTTATCAATTTCGTTCCAAAGAGCAGCCGAAACGTCCTCCTCATATATATCACCTTGGTAGTTAAGTTCATAAGGATGCATTTTTATAAAAGAAAGTTTGTTCAAATAGCGAACGCTCACAAGCTTTCCGTCTATCTTGTCGAAATTTAGTTGCGCATAGACACCACTGCCCAGATTCGCAACTGGTCGCATATTTAAATCGTTCTCGGATAGTTCAAAATGATAGAAATTGTTTTCATAATTAAATGCAATTTCAGATTGCAATTTTGCATTTGTAAAAACTTCTTCAACAGACATCCCAATTTTATACGGGGATAAATTTAAATCTTGACCGAGCGCATAAATGGTCTGCACTTTATTATTTGAAACACCAACAAGCATGTAGCTTGTATTAGGTTGGTTATACACATAATTTTCAAAACCATATGGTGTCTTATCTATTCGAATGGGGTCTCCAAACTTTTCTTTTAACTTTGAGACATCTTGATTCACAAAACTCGCCATACTATTTGTATTCGTTATCTTATCTGTTGATTCATTCGTTTTTTTATCTTCAGGAAGGATTGTCTTCTGCTTCACCTTTTCAGAAGCCTCATTTTTTTCAGTCGGTGTTTGAAAAAATAAATCTGTGTTGTAGAAAATAAACAGGCTGATAACAAGAAGCACAATCACTCTTAAAATAAATTTCACACTTTAGCCTCCCGAATAACCTTTTCTCTATTGTAGCTGTTTTTCGAGCTAAATACTAGCCATCAATTATAAATTTCCGTATATTTCCCGTCTGCCAAGATATGCGGCATCATGCCTTCCATCGCAAGCTTTTCTTTCGCATCAGTCGTCCAAAAATTACCATATACTTGCGTAATTTTACCATTTTCCATTAACACAATTAAATCAAATTGATTATTTTCCTGCGTTAAATACGCTTTCTCACTCTCATCCAAAGCAAACATTTGATAAAACTTAAAATTCATAAACCGCTCATAATTAGCCGCATCCGCTATTTTTTGTTTAAATGTAGGTAAATACGAACTTGCGACATATTTTTCAAGGGCAGCATCATTTTGTTTTCCGTTTTTAAGCAAGTTCCGAAGAGCGAGCACGCTGTCATAATCTGCGCTAAAAGCAGCGTTCCGAGATGTACTTGCCACGCGCGTTTGATTTTCCGACTGGGTTTTTGCCATCATTTTTCTGTTTGGCATAGCGACAGTTTGATTCACCGTGTCCGTAACCAAATGCACAACTTGAATCCCTGCTGGAATAAAAAGAATGACAAGTGCGACAATCGCAATTGGTAAGCGCACGTATCGATTTTGTTTGGCTTGCATGGTTTCTTTTTGCCCTGCACCAGTTTGGACTAAAATTGCTACAATTAAAATACCAAGTGGAATAATCCACATGACAACCGCAAGATATCCTACCGTTTTAAATGCCCATATAAAAAGTAGTGTATAGGCTAAAATGATGCATATGGTCACACTAATTGGTACTCGGTGCGTGTATAAACGCACTTTTTCATATGTGCCAAAAAATGGATTTTGCGCAAGCTCCGCCTCCTCGTAAATGATACGGGAATCTTCCCTATTTGGCTCAAGACATACTGCGCGCTCGGCATAATGAAGGGCCTTTTTGAAATCACCACGCGCATAATTCATTTTTGCAAAGCGATTTAAATTGTCAACGTGGTCTGGTTTTGTTGCGAAAGCTAAATTTTCAAGTTCAAGGGCGCGCATGTTTCGCGGATTCTGGCTGAAAATAGCCTCACTTAAAATGCCCATATAGCTTATATTGTTTGGCGCATAAAATAGGGCTTTCTCGTACAGGGCAATTTTTTCCGTCATTTCTTTACTCCCATTTTCCGCTAGTGCTTCGTAAAATTTTGCTTGTGTATGGTCCAGTGCTAGGCCAAGGCGAGCGAGCTCTGTGACGCGTTTTGGCTTATGTAGTTTTTCGTAGACAGAAATGCCAACTAAGTAATTTTCGACAATATTTTGGTTATAGCACAAGGCTTGTTCAATGTAGTTTGTTGCTAAATCAAGGTTTTGATTGGTTTGTACATACACATAAGCAAGGCATAGATAGCCCGCATAATGTGAAGGATTCTCGGTAATCATATTTTGACTTTCTTTTAAAGCCTCACGTTCTTTTCCACTTATAAGTAGTTGTGTCATTCGTTCAAAACTTGCTATTTTCATAACAATCAACTCCGATTTCTCCGTTCTACTTTTGACTATATCATTTGAAATGGAAAAAACGATGAGTAAAATTCAAAGATTTGTTAAAGAAAAAAGCCCGATTAAAATCGGACTCAGCTTGAAAAACACATTTGGCAAGACACCAATTATAGGAAAATTGAAATTACAATCATAGAGACGAACAAAATCGTCATGTAGTTTAATGAATAAACGAACATGAGGCGGGACCATTTCAGGCTATCTTTCATTTTGAAGCCATAAAAGCTTAAGACAATCCAGCCAATATTAAGCGCGGTCGCAAGTATTACATATACGATACCAAGCTCCATCATAAAAAATGGTAAGACGCTTAAAAGAAGCACCCAAAAAACCATACTTTTTTTCGTACGCCCAATACCTTTTACAACAGGTAACATCGGAATTCCGGCAGCGCGATATTCCTCTTTCCGTTTAATCGCAATTGCATAAAAATGCGGCGGTTGCCAACAAAACATGACAAGAAACAACATCACTGGGATTAAACTAAACGCCGGATCAACTGCAAACCACCCAATTAGTGGCGGGATTGCGCCTGAAAAGCTACCGATAACCGTGTTGCTAACCAATTTTCGTTTTGCATACATGGAATACACGACAACATACAAAAATACGCCTAGTATGCCAAACACACCAGCCTGCCAAGTCGTCATAAAGAGCATGGCTACACCGATTATTAAGAGCACAGAAGCTAAAACGAGTGCTTTTTTTCCAGAAATTTTCCCTGTCATCGTTGGTCGGCTCTTCGTCCGTTCCATTTTCCCGTCAATATCGCGGTCGATGACGTTGTTAAAAGCGCCTGATGCGGCGACGATTAGCGCCGAACCAACAATTGTAAAGAACATGACATCGAGATTTTGCATAAACGAAATACCCGTTAACTGGAATGCAAGCCACATTCCTGTAAATGCTGTAATTGTATTGGAATTAACGATTCCTATTTTAACTAGTTCCGTGAAATCCCGAACTGTAAACTTACTGGCAACACCTGTTTTTAATTCGCCAGTATTCTCTATTCTGTTCAAAATCTCTCCCCCTTAAATACGTAAATCACTCTATTCCATTATGTGAAATAATGCTATGTTTTGTCAATCAATCGGCTTCACAAAACTTGATAGGACAAAACAAATCCCAGTCAGAAACTTTGTGAATTTTTTAGCAAAGGTTTTGTTTTAATTTGTAAACCAGCATCAAATCACGAATTCTTTACTTCTGTTTTAAAATTCGCTACAATGAAATTAATGTGTAAAAACGTGTTTAGTGACAGATTCATCTAAAAGGAGAGAATAAGAAATCATGAATAAATTTCTTAAAATTTGGTCCGTCTTAACGATTATTTTCATGACGTTTGTTGTTTTTGGCGGTGCTTTAGTGACCAAAACGGGTTCAGCAGATGGTTGCGGAAATACTTGGCCGCTTTGTAACGGGCAACTCGTTCGTCTAACAGACGTTACGACAGAAAAACTAATTGAAGTCGCACACCGAATGACAACGGGACTTGCATCCATTTTTGTTATTGTTTTAGCTATACTTGCTTGGCGAACGATTAGAGATCGCCGCGAAACAAAGCCTCTTGCCATTATTGCCGTTTTATTTTTAATTTTACAAGCTTTCATGGGTGCTGCCGCCGTTATATGGGGACAAAACCCCTATATTATGGCTTTACATTTTGGTATTTCCATCATTTGTTATGCAGCAATCATTTTACTCGCATTACTTATTTTTGAATTTGACCGCAAGTTCGATGCTAGAAATTTAGTGATGGGGACGAAATTGCGATTTAACCTTTACTTTTTAACTATTTATACATACTTCGCCGTTTATACTGGCGCACTCGTTAGACATGAGCGAGCAAGTCTCGCCGTTCCCGTTTGGCCATTTCAAGATGGTACATTTATTTGGCCAAATTCCATCCAAGATTATGTACAGTACGGACACCGCATTGCCGCTTTCATTTTAGTCGTTTGGATTTTCTACGTCACTTGGCTTGTTTTCCGTGATTATAGGCACTACCGTGTTCTTACCTATGGTATGGTGCTCGCCATTATTTTAGTGGCACTTCAGGCGCTGACCGGTATTTTATCTGTTTACACTGGCGTTAACCTTTATGTGGCACTTTTCCACAGTTTAATCATTACGATTTTATTCGCACTCTTCTGCTACTTATGTATGCTCGGTGCACGAAGCAAAAAAAATCGTTTACGCATTCGTTAAAACGAGCCATTTCAGGCTCGTTTTTTTTATTCAAAATATGCTATGATAGCTAAGAAGGTAGAACAATAAAGGAGTTTAATATGAACAAACAAATTATTTTTATTGATGTTGACGGTACACTTTGCAATGATTATGGCCGTGTACCAGAATCTGCTGGGTTGGCTATTCGTAAAGCACGACAAAACGGGCATAAAGTATATTTATGCACAGGCAGATCAAAAGCGGAAATCACAGACGAAATTAAAAAAATTGAATTTGATGGCTTTATTGGCGCAGGTGGCGGCTACATTGAAGAACAGGGCAAGCTTATTTTTCATAAAAAATTCGATTTAGCTGATCTTTCAAGCATCGTTCGCTTTTTCAAAAAAGAAGGCATCGGCTATTATTTGGAATCAAATGACGGCCTTTTTGCAAGCGACACATGTATCCCAGAAATTCGCAAACAACTTTTTAAAGGGCTAGACAAGACAGATGCCGAGTATCAAAAGCGCGACCGTGAACTCCGTTTCTTTTTTGACTTACTTTTACCAGAAAAGCCGGTTTCTGAACTGACTTCAGTTAATAAAATTTCGTTTATAAGCGACCATGTACCTTTTGAAAAAGTAAAAAATACTTATCAAGATAAATTTACAATTTTACATACTACAGTCCCACTTTTTGGAAAAAACAGTGGTGAAATTGTTTTGCGTGGCATTAATAAAGAAGTTGCAATTCGCTACTTATTGACACACCTTGATATGAGTAATGAACAGACCATTGCAATTGGGGATGGTATGAATGATTTTGAAATGCTCCAATTTGTAAACTACGGTGTTGCCATGGGAAATGCCAAAGAAGAATTAAAAGATATTGCCGATTTTATCACAGATACACCTGATAATGACGGCATTGCTAACTTTTTTAAACAACACGGCTTAACATAGACGAAAGGATGATAGTAATGAAAGTTAAAAAAAAGGCACTTATTTATGAACTATTCATGCTCGCACTTGTCATACTCTCACTTGCATTAATTCCCTATCACAATTTTTGGACGGTTTTATTAAATTGGATAATTTGGGGAATCTTTACGTTAGACTATTTTTCTCGTCTAGTTCGAGCTGAGGATAAGAAACACTACATAAAGACACACCCTTTCCAACTAATCGCCATTATTCCGTTATATAATGGTTTTCGGGCGGCACGAATTGTGAGTTTCTTCCATATTTTACGTCTTACTGCAATGGGAAATCGTTATTTAACACCTGTTTTTAACTTTTTTAAAACAAACGGTTTAAATCGCTTCATTTTAATTTTCTTACTTCTTGTGATTTTCATTCCTGTGCCCATGATACTCATTGAACCAGATATTCATAACTACTCTGATGCACTTTGGTGGGGAATAGTGACCGCTACAACTGTTGGCTACGGTGACATCATTCCCGTAACGTCCATTGGGCGCATTTTAGCCAGCATTATGATGCTTGTCGGTATTGGTTTTATTGGGATGATTACAAGTACGATTATGAGCTATGCGAGTAGGCAGCGTAAAATTTCATCTAGTTCTGAAAAAATTTCGCATATTACAAAAGCAATCGACCAAGTGGAGGAGCTCAATGAAAAGGAAATTGCCGTTTTAGAAAGTTATCTTGATATGAAAAAGAAAAAATAGCTTGCTCTGAAATGCATTACAGAATGTATAATTCTTTTATAACAAAAAAGGAGGAACTATTTAATGAAACTAATTGTAGAAAAAGATTATGCGGCGATGAGCAGAGTTGCGGCGAATATTTTACTTGGAAAAATGTATCAAGAAAACCGGGTGAATCTAGCTATTACGGCTGGAAACACGCCTATCAAAATGTATGAGTATTTAGTCAACGAGGTAAAGAATCGTACTTATTTAGAAAATGTTCATTTTTACAACTTTGACGAAATTCCTTATGCAGGTGAAAATAGTTATGGTGTGACGATGACGAATTTAAATCGCCTTTTTTTCCACCCAGCAAATATTTCGGAACAAAATATTCATGTTTTAGATACTGAAAACTATCAAAATCAAGATGCTCGTATTCAAGCAGATGGCGGCTTAGATTTAATTTTACTTGGTATTGGTGAAGATGGTCATTTTTGCGGTAACCTTCCTGGAACAACAACTTTCGCAGATGAAACAACACTCGTTCGAACAGATGTTGTTCCTGAAATGCGTGACATCCTCATTGCAGAAGTGGGCGGCGATGAGTCGAAATGTCCTGACGTTTATGTGACAATGGGACCTAAAAGCGTTATGGCTGCAAAATCAATTGTCCTTTTTGCAAACGGACGGAAAAAAGCAAACATCATCAAAAAAGCCTTTTTTGGTCCCGTTGACAATACTGTCCCTGCTTCCATTCTTCAAATGCACCCAAACTTAACTGTAATTTTAGATGCGGAAGCTGCGGCAGAGTTAGATGAATAGTTATCGTCGTGCCTAGATGTACATAAAAACAGGGTAGAAAACCTTTTTGACTTTCTACCCTGTTTTTATGATTGAAAAATCTTCTTTACTGTATCCCCCGTCATTATTTCATTGCATGACAACAGTAACATTCCTAATTCTCAAATTCCGTACTAATTCCCTCTTATCTCATTTTTTTCTGTAAAGATTCATAGTAACGCCTGGACAAGGCTGGAACAGCAGCAATTTTTTCAAAATCAGCTTTTGTTCCTTTTTTGTGTAAAACCATTTCATGACAATAAGCAACTGTTACTTGGTGCGCATCCGCTTCGAGCAGAATCACCTCATCCAATTGTTGAATTTTCCCTTCCTTAATCGTACGACACAGGTAGCCCGTATACCCAGTTCGCTGCACTTCTTTGTAGAGTTCGGGCATGTGATTATATTTTGCAATCGTTGAGCAAGGATTGCGCGCCTCTGTGATTTGAATGATTGCTTCACCAATTTGAAAAACATCACCAATTGACACATCTTTTTCAAGCATACCCGACACCATCAAATTTTCGCCAAAAGCACTTTTAGGTAGTTTTTTTTGAAATTTTTTCTCAAAATAGGCATAATGTTCCACTGGAAACACACATACCGTACGGTCAGGACCACCGTGATGCTTCAAGTTAAAGGGACCATCTCCGGTAAATCCTTGAAACGTAAGCCATGACTCGGACACAACTTTTTTTTCAATACCTGTCATCATTTTTGACTTACCCGAAAACAGCAATTCCTTAGGCTTTCCAATCGCGACATGATGTACTTTTCTCATTTCTAGCACGCTCCATTTTGCATTATTTTTTCTTCCGAAGTAAAGCAAACAAACTAACGATAATGGCTAAAAAGCTAATTCCAAGTGTCGTGTAAATGAGCCAAAGAGAGAGTTCATTTTTTTCGTTCTGCTCTTTACTCGTGACGTTTCCGTGTGAATCTGCCTGCTCTTTGCTTGATGTATTCACCGTAGTAACCGCATGTGGTGTATCCGAATTTATGTCCCCCGTCCATTCGACAATTGATCCATCTGCATAATATTGAAAGGCATCCCAATCTAGCTTAGTAGCCACTTCTGGATTGCTCGCGGTAAAACTAAAGCGCATAAATTGACCTGGCAAAATGCCCGCACCAGTCGCCTCCCACGTAATCACCTTTTTCGACTCGTCAAAAGTCGTCTTAAATCCAACAACCGGCTCATAAGACACATATGTGACTCCTTTTGGCATCTTAAGCACAATCTTCATCGTATTACTCTCTTTTTCAACTGGCACTTTCATTGTATAGGTTTCATATGCCCCCGTTTGTGATTCACTTGGCAAGACACTAACGTGAGCACTTGCCGCAAGAGGAAATCCTAAAACTATTAATGCTATACTGCAAATTGCAATCCAATTTTTCATCGCTTACTCCTTTATTTGTACAGTAAATGTTTGTTCAATCGTTTCAAAATTCTCCGTTAAAGCTCGCACCGTAATTTCCCATTTCGAAGCTTGGTTCAAGTATAAACCATTTGCGACATAATCACCGCTTGTAGTACGTTCACCGCGAAACTCATGCATGCTTCCGTTTACACGTTGCACGCGAAATGTTACTTGTTGAAATGCACTAATTTCAGAGCCTTCTTTGGTTAAAAAGCGAGCTATAAATGTGTTTTCTCCGACTTTTGCAGGCGTAATTTGCAGCCGAATTTTCGCTTGATCTTTTTTGTCCGCTCGTACCTCACTAAACGGTTTACTTGGCGCAGGGGGCGGTGTTTTCGTATCGGATAAAAGACTTGCGGCGCTTAAAATAAGCAGTCCGAGTAACATTTCAACTAGAATCGTCTTAACGGGAATTTGTTTTTGCGTATTTTTTAAATACAAGTAGTGACCTAAACCGATTAGCGCCATTAAAATGACAAGGCCGATTTTGATGAGTAGCGTGATGCCATACGCCGTTTGAAAAAGGTTTTTCATTTGCCCAATATTCATGACGGACATGAGGAGGCCTGACAAAATGAGTACTAAAAACGCGCCCATCGCGTAGATGGCAAATCGATTCCACATTGCTCTCACTTCTTGCTTGGGAATGGAAATGGCAACTAAAACTATCATTCCGCCCACCCAAAGGCTCGCTGAAGTGAGATGTAAGAAGTCAGCAGTTGTTGCAACAATTCGGTCCGCCTGCGCCTGACTGTGTCCACTAAGCGCTTTGGTCATAAAAATGCCAAGTAACGTTAGGGTGGCAAGAAGCGGGATTAAGATGCGGCTTTTTCCTTTAAATAAAAAGAAAAACAAAGCAACAAGTACGAGCCACAAAACAAATTGTACAAGCCAAAGCCGCCCAGTATTTGTCTCAAAAAATGTGAAGACAAGTTTAGGCGTCAAGCTTTGGCCAAATGTCATAGTTTTGATTTGAACAGGTAGAAAAAGGGCAATGACACCGCCCATCATCCCCATTCCAATGCTGGTAAGGGTTTTTGCTCGTTTCAGCATTTTCTCTGGAAATGTTTTTTTCTGCGGGAAAAGGACGTATAAAACGAAAAGGACACCTAAAACAATGCTAAAACTTATATAAAGAAAGTCTTTTAAAATGGTACTTATTATTTCTGAATGTGATGCTTCAGCAGTCGTTTTTGGGATTTCCTGATTCGTCTTGCCGACTTTAAAAGAAATAATACCAGAAATCGGGTGACCGTCCGCCGAAACTACACGCCACTCAGCTGCATATACATCTGGTTTTACCTCGCTGTCCACTTGCACCGAAACAACATGATCATTTTCTGCAGAAACATGCGTTTTTCCTGTCGAAATTCGTTCCCCTTTTGAGTTTGTCACTGTAATTAGAGGAAAATCAGATTTAATTGTTTCATTGTATGTAAGAACAATTTCCGCCGGCATTTTAGCTACACTACTACCATCTGTTGGCGTTGAACTTTGCAAATAGGCATGGGCTTCTACGTGTGTTGTTGGAAAAAGGATAAGTAAGAAAAAAAACAGGAACCCTTGCCAAAATCGATTAAAAGTCATCTTTTCCTCCCTTCGCGTAATCACTTTCTATTTTACGATACCTGAATTCTTTTTCTATTTAAAGCAATATGCACAAAAAAAGTCACAGCCAGGAATGACTGTGACTTAACTTGTAGAAATAGTTCTAGCCAAGCTAAACTGCTAGTAAATGGTCTAAAAGCCTCTTCCAGCTCCGCCCCCGCCAGAACTTCCGCCGCCGAAACCACCGCCAAAACCACCTCCTGAGCCACCTTGACGTCCGCCGCCAAAACCGCCCCCAATAAACGGACCACCACCACGCCCTCGTCCGTTACCAAACGGGCCACGTGAGCCGCCGCGTGGGCCTCCTCCGTTTATCATGGAAATAATAATAAATGTAATCACGACAATCACAATTAATGCGATAACGCCTGGACTAAGCTTACCTGATGAGCCTTCTTCTGCGTTTGTTTGGGCCTCTTCCAGCTCGTCTGTATAGTCTTTAAAAATCGTTTCATCTTGATAATGATATTCTTCATTCACTTTTAAAGCGACTTCCGAAAAAATATTACGTAGTCCCGTATTATAATCATCTTCTTTTAAGTACGTTAAATTATTGTCTAAAATCTCTCCCGCAGTTCCGTCTGTAATCGCGCCTTCAAGCCCGTAACCTACTTCAATTTTAATTTCTCGCTCACCTGTTGAAAGTAAAATTAAAACGCCATTATTAGCAGAATCACTACCGATTTTCCATTTATTAAAAAGTTGATAAGCATACTCTTCTTTAGTTAAACCATCAAATGAATCCACTGTCACCACCACAATTTGTGGCTTTTCCGTCTGATTTTGATAAGCATAGTTTACCGACATCATCATATTTTTCGTTGATTCATCTAAAATATTCGCGCTATCCGTCACATAAATTTCTTTAGTTGGTTCAGGAAATTGAACAGCTTGTACATGGCTTGGCAGAAATATCGCTACCAAAAGTAAAATGAAAAATGCAAAAAAACTTAGCCGTTTCAAAATGCGTCATCTCCCTTTCATTCATCGTCAGTTAAAGTTCACTTCTGGCGCCTTATCTGCCCCGTCTACAGCTTTAAAATATGGTTTCGTTTCAAAGCCAAGCATACCTGCAACAAAACTCGTCGGCGCACTTGACACCTTTGTATTATAAGACCGAACCACCTCATTATATTTATCGCGTTCAACTGAAATTCGGTTTTCCGTTCCAGCCAGTTCATCCATTAGACGTGCCACATTCTCACTAGATTTTAGCTCGGGGTAGTTTTCTACGGTTGCAATTAGGCGTGTGACAGCTTGGTCCATTTGGTTAGCCGCATTCATTTGCTCACTTTGCGTACTTGCTTTAGACACAGCCGTTCTTGCCTCAGCGATTTGACCGAAAACTTCTTTTTCCTGTTTCATGCTTCCTTCTACTGAATTCACTAAGTTAGGGATTAAATCATAGCGACGTTGCAACTTACTTTCTACGTTCGCCCATTGTGCAGAAACTTCATTTTCTTTTTTATTTAAGGAATTGTAAGTAGCAATAAAAGGAACACCTAATACGATGAGTGCGATTGCGATGCCGATAATGACTTTCCAAGTATTTTTCATTCGTTTTCTCCTTTTAAAATAAGATGGTTTCATTATATCAATATGGCTATATTTTTTCATACTCCCTTGGCATGATTTTTGTAAAACTTATTTGTTCTGTGCTACACTAAGGTGAAGCGAGGTGATTAAATGCAGGAAGCACTCATTTTAACGAGTATTATCGTCCTCGGACTCATTGCACTTGTATGTGAGTACCATTACACAGTGAAACGAGCGATCCGATATATGAAAAAAAACAATCTTACAAAACAAGCCATTAAGGATAAAATAGAAATTTATGAGGATTGAAAACCCGTGCTGACGTTCAGCACGGGCTCTTTTTATGATTTAAAATGAATCAAATTGATTTTTCTCACTAGAAAGTTTTGCTAGTGACATAATTCCTGAAATGAGGAATAGAACTCCTGTGAAAAAACCATAGCTAAGGAAGCAGATTCCACCAATTACGATTAAAACGATGGACCATCCTTTAACGCTAGCACCATTTTTCAATTTAAAAGCGGCGATAAAACCAAATATACAAGCTACTAAAGCAAGTAACAAGTTTAATACAACAAATACTACACTAAATGACATGCCAATAAAATCATCACGCGTCATCGTTTGATCAAACGATGCCAAAAATATCATGACAATACTAAGTCCTCCCATTATAAAAACACCTAGAGTTGCTAAACTGGCACCAATAATACTCATAATAAACTCTGCTTTTCTATTAATCATAATTGCCCTACTTTCTGTTTAATCTAATGTTCATTATACTGGAAAATCAAATATAATGAAATAGCGGAATGAAACAAAAAAACAGGTCTTGATTTTTACTTTAGTTATTAAACTCACCATCAAGGATTCTTATCCGTAATTCTGACACTTTCTTGTGGATTAAATCTCTTGTTTCTCTAAATTCATCAATTGAGCCTCCGCTTGGGTCAACCAAGCCCCAGTCCTCCAAATACCGACTCGGCAAATTGGGACAAGCAACACCACATCCCATCGTAATCACGATATCAATTTCGTTAGGAATTGCTTCTAATAATTTAGGGTACTGCTTAGATATATCTACTCCAGCTTCTTTCATAACCTCGACTGCAAGCGGCTTTACTTCAGGATATTCTTCAGTTCCTGCAGAATATATTTTCGCAATATCTGCTAGTAAAACTTCTCCCCAACCTTCTGCCATCTGAGAGCGACATGAATTGTGAATACAAATAAAGGCAATTGTTAACATAATAATCCTCCAAATCTTTCTTCGTGTTATTATATAGCATTCTCCGTTAGAAAGCAAAAAAAGATAGAGGCTATCTTTCGCCTCTATCTTTTTTATGAACCAAACATGACTATCAACTGTACTAAAAATAAGTATAGTGATCTTCTAGCTTTAATACCAACCAGTTTGTAAGTGATGTGCCTTAGCATTGCTCCAAGAACCATAGCGGCTCTTCACATAGTTATCGGCTACACGTTCCTGGTTAGCAGCAGAGTAGTCACCGTTTAAATATGAGTTCGTTAATTGATAACGACCAATATATTTACCCGTTGAACTTACCGCGCCGTAGTTACCGCCAGATTCCTTTTGTGCAATCCATTCTTTTGCTTGTTGCTCAGAAGAACTTGCAGCTTGAGCAGTCGTGCTTTGACGTTGCTGTGTTTGTTTTTGTGCTGGTTGTTGTTGAGTTGGTTGTTGTTGAGTTGGTTGCGAGCTATTTGCAGCTGGTGCAGAAGTAGCTACATTGTTTCCACCTTCTCCAACTTCAAGTGCTTGACCTATATAAATAAGATTAATATTCGAGATGTTGTTGTCTTTGGCAATTTTGTCGACAGTCGTGTTATTGTTCTTAGCAATTGCGGATAACGTGTCTCCCTTTGCGACATTAATTTGTTTAGCGTCTGCGAATTGGCCACCTGCAATAATTACTGTTCCAACAATAAAAGTTGATACGGCCATTCTTAGTGCATTTTTTTTCATTCCTTAAAAACAACTCCTTAAATTTTCTACGGGATTCATCATAACATAGCAACATTTCAAAACAACTACTGTTCCATTTCATTTTATTTCAAAACAAAGTCATACACGCCAAACATCCATAGGAAAATTTTACCAATTAAAATCTAACTTCCTGTCATAAAGCCCTTTTTCTAAGTTGGAATTTTCAGACGATTAGTGACATACCATTTCTTTAAAATTTGTCTTTTTCCTAAATTTATTTATAAAATTACTTGATTTCGTTAAAAATCACTGCTATTTTCACTAAATTTCTTTATTTCCCCACCAATAAATGAACATTTTTATCGAAAAAAGCATTTATTTCTTCTTATAATAAAGAGTTTTTTCATCATTAAATAAGTTTTTCTACATGAACTAAAATTGATAGTTGATAAATCTTTTCAAACCAATAAAAAAACACTCCTTTTAAAGAGCGCTTTTTTAAATTAACGAATTTCTTTAATACGAGCCGCTTTCCCGCGCGAGGTTACGCGAGTGAAATTCATGTTCTAAGATATGTCATTGATCTGTCTAACTATAGTATTCCCAATGAATAGGCATATAAATTCTGTCACTAATATATCAATGATATTCCACCATTTTATATTATTTTGGCTTTTTTTGACGGAACTTTTCCTTATTTTAGCATGTTCATTGTTAGCAACCCTTCCACCTATCATTTCCACTTTTGTGTCTTTCTAGCGAATCGCCACTGTACTCAAGCCATGCCCAATTACCATATCCGATAAGTCTGATTCATCTTTTTATGCTTTTCTTTTAGTGTACACACCTTATTTTTTCTGTCCAGCTTAGTGTAACCCATCCAGTATCACTTCTATATAGTCTTTTTATTACTTTATTCATTTGAAAAATAAAGGTGATAAATTATAGGATTTTATTAATTCATGTTTCACTAAATTTCAAATACTTTTACCAATAAGACTATCGCACAAACACTCAAAAAGCCCCAACTAATTTTTCTGTCGGAGCTTTTTAGTTTATTTTGCTTCTTCGTTATCCCATAAAGGGCATGGGTATTCTGGGGGGTTACCATCTCTAACTTTTCTACGGTTTGTTAAAACTCTACTCTGCATAATATCTAAAAACTTGTCCATTGCGTCAAATGGGCTCTCAAATTTATATTTTCCCATTACGCTAGCTCGGTCAGCAGTCATATAGACTTCATAAGTATTTTCACTTTTTTCTATTCTAAGTTGATATTCTTCTCTACCATTTTCTGCCCCCTCAAAAATTGAATATCTCAATCCTTCATAACCCAATAAATGAATATCATCTTCCAGTAAATTTTTAATCTCTTTTAGATCATCGTTCATGATTTATTTAACCTCCTTCAATAATCCTAATTTTTCATACCAGTCTACGACTGTACCTAGTTGGATTTGAGTGCCTCCACCAGCACCAAATACTTCAGCTATTTTTCCTTGCTGTGGATTAGCTATATTTTCAAAAGTAAATTTATAGTCTTTCATGGAATCTAGAAGTTTCCTTTGGTCTCCCATGTTCAAGCTACCAAAAGCTTCTTTAACATTCTCTAAATTTATGTCTTTTATGACTTCATATTGATGATATGGTTTTATGCTCTCAGGGTATGGAATCCCTCTTGTATCATACTCTAATATTTTTTCTGCTTCAACTGGGCTTGTAAATTTACCAAACGGATCACCATATCTATCAATAATTTGTCCCGCCTTCAAATTAGCATCGGTTTTTATTGGATTTCCAGCGCTATCACAAATAAAGCCATCTGCATCAGGCCATTTTATTTTTCCAGCTTCATCTAGATAGTCGGGAGATCTAACCAACTCACCTTTCGAAGATTTATAAGCTATCTCTCCATTTTTCAGTGTCACTTTTTCAGGCTCAAATACTTTGCTTGTCCCTTTTATTGTACCATCTGCCTGCTTTCCTTTGCCACTCAAGTTCACGTCAAATTTCTGGAGAATGTCTTTGAGGTTTTCCGTCCCTTGTGTGATTTGGGATGGGGCTTGGTTTGGGATGCCGCTCATTCCAGCTAAGGCTAGGTTTTGTCTTGGAGGCAAATTGAGGGAGCCCTTCATGGTTGTGGCGGTTTGCCCCATTTTGTCTAAACCTTGAATGCCTTTTTGGGTGGCGACATGTAAAGCGTCTTGGGTGACGTTTTTTAGGCTCTTGACGCGTGTACGTATTTGGGTTTGGCCAATTTTTGTGATGTCGCCGATTTGGGTTGGGGCGCTTTTTATTCCGTGCACGAATGTATCGCCTATGCCCGCTAAACGGCTTCCTGTTCGCATGGTTTGTACACCGCCAGATAGGGCCTTTACGCCGGGCAAGACGTCGAGTAAGGCAAAACTACCGCGCATCGCGCGTTCGGAGGTATCAAGCTCGCGGCCACTTACCCAGTCTTTCCCCGTGATTGCGGTGCTCATTTCTAGACTACCGTATACGGCGCCTAGGGCAAGACCGGCGGGAGGACAGAAGACAGCGACCCCGATAATCACGACTGTGGCGGCGATGTTCACCCAAAATTCTTTCTTCTGTTGTTCGTCTTTGATAGATGTATAGCTGAAGGCGCGGGAATTTAGCATGGCGGCTTGGAAATCTTGGCGGCTCACGTCTTCCTCTTGATGGGTCTTTTTCCATGCGTCAAACTGTGCTTTCATTTGGTCTGCGTAAAACGTGCTTCCGCTGAATAAATCGTCGAGGCTTACTTTGCTTTTCGGGACTTCGACTTGTTTTTGTGTGGAGCTGTTGACAAATACCATGCTTGTTCTTGTTGCGCCGATGCGGTTTTCTGTTGTGAAAGTGGTGGCGTCTAGGTTGCGCATCCCTTCTACAAAATCATCTAGTTTTTCATAAAAAGGGTGGTCAATCGTATTTTTGACGATTTCGCCTATTTGGTCGGAAAAGCGATAGAGGACATCGAAATCTTCGAAAAGCTCTTGATACTGGGCTTTTTGGTCGGTATGTTGGAAGGAAATGGCGCCGTCTGAATCATATGTACGAATATCTTTTTCTACTTCTTCTAAATTCTTAGAAGCATCCTTTAAACAGTCGATGGCGCCCTTTCCCCAAGCACCCTTCCCAATGAGGTTACCGATGCTTTTTTTCGCTTTTTCAAAGTCATCTTCCTGATAATGTATATCTTTCATTAAAAAATTCACCTCCTAATTATTTTAGTTTAACATAGAAAAGCAAAATAGTATGCAGATGATTTGTGAATTTTCGATAGAACCATATAAAAAACACCCTTCCAAAACGGGCGAGATTAAAGAAGATTAAAATATTGAGGAAGCACGAAATAGCCATATTTTTCACCATGCTCCTGTTTCATAATTAGCTGAGTTAAACACTCCTTTGTTTGCTATACAAAATCACATTGGACATGAAAATAGTAAAATAACAGAGCAAATATATTTGCACACCACAAAAGAAATCCGTGAAAAAGTGAAAGGCCATATTAAACGTTTATAACAATTTTGCCCCTTTTCATATTTTTAGGTCTAGTAGCTTAAAGATGTCCAAAACAAAAACCCTTGATTTCTCAAGGGTTCAAGCTTAACGAATTTCTTTAATACGAGCCGCTTTACCGCGTAGGTTACGCAAGTAGTAAAGTTTCGCACGACGAACTTTACCGCGACGAATAACTTCTAATTTAGCGATACGAGGTGTATGTACTGGATACGTACGTTCAACACCAACGCCATAAGAAATTTTACGAACTGTGAAAGTTTCGCTAATACCAACACCGCGGCGTTTAATTACAACACCTTCGAAAAGTTGGATACGTTCGCGCGTACCTTCGACAACTTTTGCGTGAACACGTACAGTGTCACCAGGACGGAAATTTGGGTTGTCCGTTTTCAACTGTTCTTTTGTAATTTCTTCGATAAGTTTATTCATCTTATTCTCTCCTTCATACAAATATTCATACGTATTAAGAACGAAGCGGAATATTGTGATCAAATCTGGAATAGCCCAGATACTTAATTAGATTAACACAAACTTGGTGGACTGTAAAGTTTTTTTCTTGATGAATAGGGATTAAAATCTCGTAATTTTAATATTCACAGCTGTGCCGTATGCGAGTTGATAGACGCGGTCACCGACAAATTGTTCCGTGAAGTTACAGTGAATTATCCCGTTTCCTCCGACGTCAAGCGCTTTTTGTTGTAGCTCTTTAAGCAAGTTCTCAAAGCCGACTGTTTCTAAAATCGCTTCGTCGTCCGACTGCAATTTTTGGCGCACACTTTTGGCAAAAACGACTGTTAGAACATCGTGATTGACATTGATGCTACCTGTTGACACCTGCACATTCTCCCAAGTTTCGCCAATTCGTTTCTGGTCATTTTGCTCAGATACATATTCTTCCCGATTTTTATCCCGAACAGCTCGGTCTTTTCCAAAAAAAGTCATATTAACGCTTCCTTTCGTCACATTCTTCTTTTATTTCAAGTAACCACTCTTGCTCTTTTTTGGTTAAATGGTATGTTTCAAGTAAATCCTTACGGCGCAAAAACGTTCTCCGAAGCGACTCTTTGTTTCGCCACTCCTCGATTTTCGCATGGTTGCCACTCAAAAGAACATCTGGAACCTGCATGCCACGAAAGTCAGCCGGACGCGTGTAGTGAGGGTGCTCCAGTAAACCACTTGAAAATGAATCGTGCACTGCAGAATCAGCATTTCCTAAAGCGCCTGGAAGTAGCCGAACAATGCTGTCCGTCATTGCCATCGCGCCAATTTCGCCGCCCGTCAAAATGTAGTCACCAATTGAAACCTCATCTGTTACAAGATACTCGCGAATGCGTTCATCATAGCCCTCGTAATGTCCGCAAATAAAAATGAGTTGTTCTTCCTTCGCAAATTCTTCTGCCATTTTTTGGTTAAACGGCTTACCAGCAGGATCCATTAAAATGATGCGTGGTTTTTTGTTTTCAAGTTTCATATGTGAAACAGCATCAAATATTGGTTGAGCTTTAAGTAGCATACCCGCACCGCCGCCGTATGGGTAATCATCGACCACCTGATGCTTTCCTTCAGCGTATTGTCTAAAATCTGTCACCGCAATGTCCACGATGCCTTTTTGAATCGCCTTATTTATGATAGATTCAGATAGCATACCACTGAACATTTCTGGGAAGATGGATAAAATATCTATTTTCATTTAATCTAGCAACCCTTCGAGTGGCTCGATAATAATTTCCTTATTATGAATATCGATTTTTTTTACAACATCGGCAATATACGGGATAAGCATTTCTTTTCCGCGTTCTGGCTTTACAACCCACACATCATTCGCACCGGGCGTTAAGATCTCAGTAATCTCGCCAAGCAAATGCCCATCTGAGGTGTGCACATAGCAGCCAATAATTTCATGGAAATAATACGCGTTTTCCTCAAGTTCACCTAGCGCTTCCTCAGGCACTTTTAAAATGCCTTCCTTCATTTTTTCTACCTGATTTATCCCCGTGTAGCCTTCAAACGTGAGTAAGTCAAAATTTTTATGTACGCGGTGTGAGCGTACTGTGAGTTCAATTGGCGTATTTTCATTTTTTAAATATAAAAAAAGTTTGTTACCCGTGCGGTAGCGTTCGTCCGCGAAATCGGTTCTTGAAATGACGCGCACTTCGCCCATAAGCCCGTGTGTATTCACGATTTTTCCTACATTAAACATCTTTCCCATAAGTCACCTCTAGCGTATTTCTGTAATTATTCCGTCTGTAACGACAATTGTTTTATTTAGTGTGGCCTCACTCCACTCATCACCAACTTGAACGTCTACAATCGTTTCAAGCTCGCGTTCACGGATTTCACTTCCAAGCGGTAACGTTTCAAGTTGTTCCATTTGAAAGTCCACCAATTTAATTTTCTCTTGGCGCAAGCTTAGTTCATGCTCAAAATATTCATTTACACGTTCTGGCTGGTAACGATTTTTATGTTCTACTTTTTTTTGCTCAAATAAAAGTTGTTCACTTTCTGTTTCTAAAAGACGTTTTTGCTTTTTATAATACATTAAAAGTTCCAATTTGCTTTGTTTTGTCAAAACTTGCACAACGACTACTTTTTGAATGAGTTTCACTTTGCACCTCCAGACGCGTTACTACTATTTTTATTTTATCAGTTTGCCGCACACTTTCCAAAGGTTTTCTAAAAAAGCTTAGTTTTTCTTACTTGCTTCTACAAAAAGAGCAAATAAATTTTCACTCTCTAAATCCATTTGAAACATGAGTTCTGGGTGCCACTGAACGCCAATGAAAAAGCTTTCTAGGTCGTTCCCTTCAACTGCTTCAATCATGCCATCTTGCGTGCGAGCTGTTACGTGTAAACGATTGGCGACTTTTTTAATATATTGATGATGCAAGCTGTTTACTCGCTTTTTAGTACCGTGAACTGTGGCAAGTAAACTTTCTGGATCTATATCAATCGAATGAGAACCCAGTTGTTCATCTACTTGTTGTAAATGTTGCAGAAGCGAACCTTCTACGTATTTCCCGTCTTGATAAAGCGAGCCACCGAGGGCAACATTTACGACTTGCATACCACGGCATACTGCAAGAATTGGCTTTTTAATCGCGAATGCTTGTTTCGTGAGTTCAATTTCAAATGCATCACGAAGCGGTGCATAGTCGGCAATTTCAGGAAGTGGTTCTTCCCCGTAATAAAAAGGAGTAATGTCTTGTCCTCCTGTCATTAATAAACCGTCTACTAGCCCCATCATTTGCTTGGCGCTCTCTGGGTCATCAATTGGGATGACAATAGGTAATCCCCCTACTTTTTGAATGGCATCAACATAGCGTTGTTGTGTATATGTGACGCGATGCCCATAAAATTTATCAATCCCTTTTGTAAGCCTGTTTCCTGTAATCCCAATAATTGGTTTCATTTCCTCTACCTCCTGACCTCAATATATTTTACCCCATTCAGAAAGATTTTACTCTGTTTTTGTAAAAAAGAAAAACTCGCCTAGATTTCACCACTAGACGAGCCTTTTCTAATTATTTTACATTTGACACAAGCCAGATTAAAGCTTGCGAATTATTATACGCTTTTTCCCATGATGCGTGCGGATTTGGTGCCACTAAACTAGAAGGATATGCTGTCATTTGAATTTTCTTACCGCCTGCCTCCTGAACTGCCTTAACCGCTTGAAGCGAGCCTTGGAAACTATTCACAGGATCATCTTCAGCTTGGAACGTCCAAATCGGAATGTCTTTGATTTTAGCGGCATCCGCTTTATCTGGCGCTAAGTAACGCGCTGAGCCAACTTGAATGAATTCCGAACCTTCGTGATACATATAACCAGCAATTGGCATTGCAGCCGCAAAAAAGTTAGGATTTTCCGTTAACATTTTCCAAGTCCCAGTTGCTCCGTTTGACACTCCTGAAATATAAATTCTTGATGTATCAATATCATCATTTTCTGAAATAACTTTATCAATTAATTTTTTAACTTGCTCCGTCTCTCCCTCACCAAACCATCCTTCACGTGCCTCATCCCATGGTACTTGTGGTGCTAAAACATAACTAGGCGTTGTTTGCTGGAATTGCACGCCCGCAAAAGTTTGCGGTCCATCCGTTCCAAGTAGCTGCATTTCATTGTCATCCCCGCGTTCACCCGATCCGTGAAGATAAACAATAAGCGGTGTTTTCTCACTACCATTTTCTTTTGCTTCTGGAGAAAATAGACGATATTGCATTTTATTTTCGCCATCTTGAAATGTTTCTGCTTTAAAGGTTTCCAAAATAGGAGTTTTGACTTTGCTAATTTTTAAAGCGTCGGTTGCTGCAAATTTTGTTCCTTTAGTTGATTCAATTTCATTGTTCTGCATAATCGTGTATTTTAAGTTTGCGCGCGTATTAATAAATTTCTCCATATCGAACATTAATGTGCTTGCATGCGCATCATTTGGATCTAGCTCTAGAACAACATATTTTCCCTTCTCACTTGGTGTACCCGTTGTCTTATCCTCACTTGTATATACAGTTTGAATACGACGACTCTTCGTCCCAGCAAAAACAGAAAAGTCAGCTGTTGCTAATTTATTTCCAGTTATTTCCTCAGGATAAGTTATGATAACTGCAGAGCCAACTTCTCCTTTATCCACAACTTCTGTGATTAGTTCTACATTCTTTTCATTCATTTTCTTTGCGGCTTCTTCATTTGATGAACAAGCTGCTAGGCTCAAGCTCGCAAAAACCAGAAATAGTAATGAGTACCATCTTTTTTTCATCCTTCAATCTCCTCTTTTCGATGTCATTTCTAAAATAGCAGACACAACAAAAAAGCAGGTAAAACCCGTTCATGGTAGAAAACTACCAAAGAATTGGTTTTGCCTGCCGCACAGTAACAATCCACTATTTGATTATAGCTTAGCACACATAGAAAGCGATTACAAAATGAATATTTGCCTATTTCAAAAGCTGATTTCGCTATTTGACTAAAAATAATGAAAAAATTATTATAATAAATTACATCGTTTATATTCAAAAGTAATGAAATACACAATGAAACAAATAATTTTAAGTAAAAAGAGCTAGGCGTATTCACCCATCCGCAGGACAATAAAAGAGTTTGGTTTCGCAACCAAACTCTTTTATTCGATAATTTCAAGACGTACCTTTTTGGCATTTTTAGCGCCAGCTGCATAAACGAGCGTCCGAATTGATTTAGCGATTCGACCTTGTTTACCGATAACTCGTCCCATATCATCTTTTTTCACTGTCAATTTATAAAAAACAGTCGAATCTGTTTCTTC
Organism: Listeria tempestatis; assembly: GCF_963575625.1. NCBI lineage: Bacteria > Bacillati > Bacillota > Bacilli > Caryophanales > Listeriaceae > Listeria > Listeria tempestatis. The sequence goes on along the minus strand of NZ_CAUYTK010000002.1, from coordinate 63,899 downwards.
AATTTGAAGCAAAACATCTTCCGGATGGTCAACAAGTGGTTTTACGATGGCGATAATCAAATCTTCCATTCGCAGGCCCCTTCCTTATTTCCCTAATTTTTGGTTATGGAATTTTTCCATGATGCCTTCTTTAGACAAAATGTTACGAACTGTGTCAGAAGGTTTTGCACCATTATGCATCCATTTTAATACTGCTTCTTCATCAATTTTAACTTCAGCAGGGTCTAGTAAAGGATTGTAAGTTCCAACTGTTTCGATCGAACGACCGTCACGTGGGAAACGAGAATCCGCAACTACGATACGGTAGAAAGGTTTTTTATTAGAACCCATACGTTTTAAACGAATTTTAACTGCCATTTTTATATACACCTCCATAAAGTCTTACACAAGTATATATATTACCAGTAAAGGATTTGTTTGTAAAGTGTTTTTTCTTTACAGAGTGATTTTTTCTGCCAATTCCGCACAGATTAGTTCATAAAATTTTGCATAGCCTGAAATATTATGCTCCACATCGTCAATTCGAACGCGAAATGAGTGGTGCCGAATGAAAAAGCTATCCATAATACGCGCCGGATTTTTAAAATACATTGCAACTTCTGGATAAAAAAGTCCGTTTAGTTGGTATTCGGCACGCTTTTGTATGACTTCTCGCAAACGTTCTTTTGAAAAAACACTTTTTAACGGGCTATTCATTTCGAGTTTCTCATATAGTTCATGTGCAGCAAGTGTTAGTTCGAGGAAAGTCGGAAAAGTTGTTTCCCGGTGGTAAATAAAATCCAAGTTGTCAAACGCATTTTGCATGCCGAACAAAACGTATTTTTCATCTGGAATGTAGCTTGCTATTTCATTTGCCGCATAGCTTAGCCAGTGATCGTGGTTTCGCCAATAATTTTTTTCGATGAAATTTTGAAATGCGCTCTTTGCCCCGTTTAGATACGCCTCATTTTTGCTAACGCCGTATAAGCGTAGCAAGCCAAGCACGGCCTCACCTTCATAATAAATAATCCGAAACGGATCTTTCACTTCCATCGTTGGGGAATGTAAGACGTGTGTGAAACTTCCATCCTGTTCTTGTAGCCGTAAGATTCCCTCGGCAAGTTTTTCCGCAAGCGGAAGGTCTTCAAGATTTTTTGTGAGCGTCATATATTTTGAAAAAGCAAGGAGCGCAGCAGCGTTCGCGCCAAGCTTTATTTCGCGCAGCTCCGGCTCGGTAACATATGCAAACTCTTCTTTCTCAAGGATAAAATTTTGTTTTAAGTATGTGAGGGCACGAATTGCGGCCGCTAAAATCGTCTCATTTCCTGACACTTCATACGCTTCTAACATCGAATACGTCGTACTCGCATGGCGTAGCGTATTATAATGCTTAATCGTTTTATCGAAGCAAGCGAAATATCCATAATGGAATTCACCTGTTTTTTTCACCTGTTTTGCTAAATAAAGGCCTGCATGTTCAACGATTTGTTTGACTCGTTGTGCAGTGAGTGCTTCCTCTCGAACACCATGAGCTAATTCATCTGTATGAAGGGTAAAGACTTCCTTCCCATCAAAAAACCAACTGTATGTGGAAAAGACCGTAACATTCGTATAACCGTTAAGTTGCAACGGCTTTCCGTGTTTTCCAGCCTGTATCAAATAGCGATTTAAATTTTCCAGATTTAAACAAACTTCTTCTTTTCCAGACTTTAAAATCGCATTCCCATTTAATTCTTGCTCAAGTAAAGCTTGCTCAAACTTTTTATCGAAACAAATTCCGCCACGATAATAATTTTTTTTCGTTTCCAAAACTTTTTGATTCCAAACATGGAGGGGAAAATCTTCGTAATTAAAGGCAATATCTACTTTAAATGACACCACATCATCTGTTTGATTTTTCTTAAGTGCTTTTAAAACATCATCCATCAAACTTCGAAGCGACATTCGGCTAATATTGATGACTTTGGCGCGTTTTTTTTCATACCCGAATGAAAGAAAACCATTCCATTTCATTTCATATGTCATATTATCTTTTGAAAGCAACGTTTCCATAGCTTTATTTTCGATTTTTTTAAAAGCTGTTTCAAATGGCATCTTAAAAACCCCTTTAGAAATCTCCCCGCTCATTTCGAGCGGGAAGAATCATCATTAATTATTAGTTTTTCTACGTTTTCTGCTAAACAACCCAGCTAAAGCAGCAAGTAGCCCTGCACCAATCCAAGGTGCTGCCGAACTTGCTTCATCTCCTGTTGAGGGAAGGGAAGTGTTCATCGCTGTCTTACTACCAGATGACACCCCGCTACTATTAGAATATGTGAGCGTCGTTCCCCCGCCACTAGATGATGTGTTAGAAACATTCGTCGGTAGCGGTATACCTCCCCCATCCGCGTCAGCATCCGCATCCGCATCGGCATCAGCGTCAGCATCGGCATCAGTATCATCAACATTCGGTTGAACAACAGCTAAAACAGTTTGCCCCGTTTTTGTTTGGTCATTATGAACAGCTTTAATTGTAAAGCCTAAAATATCACCAGCATTCAGTACTAAACCATCTGGAATATTAAGCATAAAGTCCCCATTTCCAGTAACTGGAACTTCAATCGTTGAGCCATCAGGTAAAGTTATGATGACAAAGAACTGGGTACCATCAGGAGCATCGGCCATAGCGGCTTTCAGCATAGTCTGAATATTTTTATACGGAGTAGTTCCCTTAACAACTCTGTCCCCCGCATAAATTGGTTGAACAGACGGCCGATCAACCAAGAAATCCCTCCAGTCAATATCAACATCGGCGTCGGCATCCGCATCCGCATCGGCGTCAGCATCCGCATCCGCATCGGCATCAGCGTCGCATCAGCATCGGCATCAGCATCGGCATCGGCATCGGCATCTGCATCGGCATCGGCATCGGCGTCGGCATCCGCATCGGCGTCAGCGTCAGCATCGGCATCAGCATCAGCATCGGCGTCAGCATCGGCGTCGGCATCAGCATCAGCATCGGCGTCGGCATCTGCATCAGCATCGGCGTCAGCGTCGGCGTCGGCATCTGCGTCAGCATCGGCATCGGCATCTGCGTCAGCATCTGCATCGGCGTCGGCATCAGCGTCGGCATCGGCATCAGCATCGGCGTCGGCATCAGCGTCAGCGTCTGCATCGGCATCGGCATCAGCGTCCCCAATGTCTGTATCCAGCGTTCCTCTTGCCGCTCCAGTTGTTAATAAATCCACATCTAAAAAGTTATCACCACTTCGAGCCGCAAATTCTAATTTTCCATCCGAAGAAGCAGGAAGTGTCATTATCCCTAAAGCAGCTAAATCAATTGTTAAAGTAAATGTATTTGTTGCCGCTACACCAACCGAAGCTAAACCATGGTCAATTTGTGCTCCAATTGCATTATGTGTAGTATCAAGTATTAAATCGTTACCCGTTACTGTTCCCGTATGTGGTGGAAGTCCAATTGGTCCCACTTGAAGAACAGGAATGCTGTAAGACAGGGTTGTATTTGCCCGAATAGCAGGGTTAGATAATAAACTACTTAATTCTGGTGGCAGTTGGAAATACGTATAATACGCATTTACAAGCCCTACAGATGCTAACTGGGTTCCTGAAAGCGTCAATGTCAATTTCCCATTTGCATATGACGGATTTAATGCTGCATTTCCCAATAAATCAACAGTTGCTGCATCGGCCTTTATATCGCCTAACTGAATAGTAGAATTCAGTCCATCAAAATTAAGCGAAACTGGTGAAACCATCATCGTTGTAGTTGTAACCAGCGCCGCAATTAACTTTGCTTTTCTTGCTCGCTCATCATTTAATCTTTTCTTATAGTTGACTTTATTTCTTCCCATCATTTTTCCCCCTATCACCGTATCCCTTCGGCGAGTAATGAAAATCCATGAAAGGGTCACCTATGTTTATCCTAATTGTTTATTTAATTTGCCTATGTTCCCCCTTAACATCTACAAAAAGCTGAATAATCTCGTCATTCCAAAAACATGATATTAATTTTTCAGAATTATGCACCCCTCCTTAACTACTATTCCAAGCTATCTAGCTGATTATCTTTAATATAAGGAGTAATCTGAAAAAAATAAAGGAAAAAGTTATCTTCTGACAAAAATAGTCCTTTTGTTTCTTATTGGATAAAAAGTTGGATAAAATAAGGATTTTAAACTCTATTTATAGTCTTTAGTCCCTCTTGCACATAGTTATTTGGATACAATAAAAAAAGCAGCGTAAAACTGCTTTAAAAAATTGAATCATACAGCCGCTATTTTACTTATTAAAATTCTGAGAGTACTAAAACCTGCAATCACAAAAGTATTCGCATTCATATGTTTTACAGTAGCTAAAATTCTGAGAGTACTAAAACACAGAGATATTAGCTAGTTCATTTAATCGTGTTTTACAGTAGCTAAAATTCTGAGAGTACTAAAACTGTAATTTTCGCATTATCTATGACCGTTTGGTTTTACAGTAGCTAAAATTCTGAGAGTACTAAAACTATTAGACCTGACTGTTCTGTATTTAGATTGTTTTACAGTAGCTAAAATTCTGAGAGTACTAAAACTCCGCAATACTGCGATACCCTTGCGCAATGGTTTTACAGTAGCTAAAATTCTGAGAGTACTAAAACTACTATGTCTAAAAATAACAATAGTTTAGGGTTTTACAGTAGCTAAAATTCTGAGAGTACTAAAACTAGCTAATATGTTTCATTCTCAATATAAATGTTTTACAGTAGCTAAAATTCTGAGAGTACTAAAACCTGAGAGTACTAAAACCTCAAATCGGTTTTAGGATTTAAAAACTACTGTTATTTTAGTTTATCATAAAATCTATATACTTTCATATAAAAAATTATACTCTAGTTGGCTATGTTGTAATATTGCTATTGGAACAAAATCAAAGTAATGAAATAGTTCATTAATTATTTTAATTAAAACTAGTTCTTTTACATTCATTCGGATACTTTGTTTTTTGCTTGTGAATAAATATGGTGCAATAATTTTTAGAGTCTCTAAAAATTCATGATAACTAGGAATAGCTTGATCAGGGTAGTGGGCACAAACACGTGTATATAAATTACGACTATCAGAGAGTGAATGGACTTCTTCCCCTGCAACTAATATACTATCAATATATTCCTCACTAATGTAAACGTACCCAATTTGGCTTGGGAAAACCATACAATAGAAGTTAGGATATTTAATTGTAAGTTGCTTCATATGATTCATGACTTCCTCATACTCACGATAGCTCAATGTATCATCTATATTTTTAATCATGAGCAATATAACATCACTTGAACTTTCAAGATTTAGCTCTAATAAATCCAGTAATGACAAATATTTTGTAAGTCCGTCAACATATTCGGTCGCATACGCTTTTTCTTCATAGGTTGGCCTAAATGATACATTTTTCTGAAGTAAAAGCTTAGAATTAAATTCTTCTACAGCAACCTTCCATTTAAATTTCTTATTTTTATTTAATTGCATGATTCCTTCATTAGCATTTAATTGATTTTCAATTTGAATAATTTCTTGATTTATTTTTTCTATGTGCTTAGATATTTCTAAATTTTTCATTATTTGATTCAATACATCAAAAGCCGGGGTTCCTTTATTTGTACCTAGTAATTCATGAATATCTGAAATAGACTCTATTATAATAGTTTGAAACTTATTTCTTGATAAATCAAAACCATCTTCCCAAATTTGCGGCTCACTATAATTTAAAATACTTAATTCTGATTCAGAATATTTATGCTTACTTAAATACCATGAAATATTTTGCCACAACTGTTGTTTTAGTTCTGTGTTATCTCCAACTACTTGTGTAAGCTGCGAAAAACCCATTTCGATTTGCTTTAATTTAGGATGTGAAAAAGTAAGTATGCTCATAAAATCACCATCCGATTAGCACCGATTTTTTCCTCTTGTTGGGCTTTTTCACCAATTATTAAAATCATATCTTCAAATTGTTTTTCAGTAACTGTCAGTAGTCGAATATGTCCTTCACCAGGTGACTTTTCAGTAATTCTTTTATAATATTTTTTAGCAAAAATACGATTTGGACAAGTCCTAACATACACAGAGTATTGAAGCATTTCAAAGCCATTACTAATAAGTGTTTTCCGAAAATAACGGTACATTCTTTTTTGCTTTAAAGTTTCTGTTGGTAAATCAAAAAAACAAATAATTCTCATTATGTCATACCTCACTTTTTAAAGCCCCCTCAAAGCTTGTAATATCAATCATATTAATTTTACTTAAATCCCCTGTTTCCATATAGCTAATAAAATCTTGTATATATTTTTCCATAATCACAAGAAGTGTATAATTGCCGTTTTTATATTTGGAACGTAAATTTAATAAGTTAATTAACGCTGCACGATGTTCAAACCTTAGAAATTTTTCTTCACGCATATTCGCATACACCCACACATCCACAAATGGCCTAAAAGGTTCAATTAAATCATCAACTAAATTAAACTGATTATATTCACTCCGATGAAAAACCCCTAACATAGGTTGTAAACCATAAGCGACTACAAGCCTCGCAATTTGGGCTCTAAAAATACTATATCCATAATTTAGTCCCGCATTAATGGGCAGTTCGTCATTCTGTCTCGTAAATTCTTTGCCAAACAAGGCATTAAAGTAAACTTTAGCCGCATGGCCTTCTCGATTTGATTTATCATAGTGTTCGATTTCATTGATATAATTTTCCAACTTTTGAATTACCTCTATATTCGGTTTAACAAGAGAAAGTACCTGTGCTTGCCCATAAATTTTTTGCTTAATATTGTTTCGCCAAAATTCACCTTTCATTTTTTCTTCCCAAGCTATTTGTGCTTGAATCATCTTACTAGCGCGTGAATGACCATTGTAACTATGATAAATCCCTGTCGGTGTATATGTATGGTCACATATGACTAAACTAATATTATAACGTGTCAAAGCAGATAAAAGTCTTGTTGTGACAGTGGTTTGTAAGCCTTCAAGAACAATAATTGAAATATCACTTAGAGGAATCACATACTCATATTCCTCTTTCAAGATCACTATACTATCTAGTTTTAATTTTATATATTCACTATCTTTCACCAATACAGTGCGCCAAGTCATCACTTTCTCCTCCTTCTAGATATTTAAAATAAAAAAAGCTCTCCCACAATGTGGGAGAGCTGATTTCGGCATAAAGCCTTATTTCAGTAGGTTCTCAGAATTTTAGCTACTGTAGCAAGCGTCCTTGCACTTTTATTTTATCTCCCTATTAAATAAAAGTCAAGAACTTTATTTAATTTTCATGATGTTATTCAATATTACGTGGGTCCTTCTCTTCCAGAGCTTTAAATGAATTTCCAAGCACATCCGTTTGATATTTATTTAAAATACGTATTTTTTTTGTAATCGTTAATACAGTCTGCTTTTCAAAATTCGGTTTTTCTATCGGCTTCACCTCTATTTTATTTTTACCACTTTCGTTTTTTGACCAAAAACGATATCTTGTTAAACTATCTGGATTTTCCCCAAATTCGATGACATCTTCACGGTATAAGCTAAAACAAAATTTCATTTCACTATGGATTTGTTCCTTTTCTAGAAGTTTTTGATAAGCAATAGGATTAATTACATACCCTTGTTTAGAAAAAGAGAATAAGCTATATTTCACACCAATTAGATGGTATCTTTTGTCTATTTCATCATAATAGACATCTGCACGATATGGTGTTATAGATTGTAAAACTACTTTTTTATTTTTTGGTAATGCCGCTTGATTTTTAGTAGTTAAATCAATTTTTTGTCCTAAAACTTTATCAATAAATTTCAAACTTGTGACTGGTGAGCCCCCTCCTTTTTTAGAGTATTTTCGAATAACACCATACTCTTTTTTATAAGCTAAGAAAGGATTTTCGGCATCTGGATAAGTCGCCATAATATTTTCGAGAATGGCAAAAGTTTGTGGGTCATGTTGATACATCAAAAATTGTTCTTTATTTTTTTTATAACGTTTTAGAAATTGATCTTTATATGTTTTTACGTCATAAATATTTTTAATTTTACCGACAATATAGTCGATCCCGTCTCGTTCACGTGTTGAATAAATGGTGGCATCACTAATTTTGCGATTGACCTTTTTACTTACCTTGTAGGAATACTTCACCTTTGTTTCAATATTTTGCAGCTTCGTTTTAAAATTTAAAAAAGGCTCTTTATTCATCATTTCATTGTATTCACTTACCGTTAGCTTTTCAAAAGGTAAAATTTCACCTGTTTCCTTATCGTAGACTTTCCCTTCATCTGAAACTCCTAATGTTTTCTTTTTCCAAAGGCGCAAATTAGCTGTTGCCGCTACAATAAGCGCATCAATGGCATGATGGGAATGACTTTCATTACGATCTTTAAAAATTTTCCATTTTTTTCTAAGTTGGGAAGTGAACTTACCTCGCACTACTTTAACTTTTGTCTCCTTCTCATGGTTTCCAAAATATTGTTGATAACTATTTAAAACGACTCTTGAGGCATAGCGCGTATCCACAAGGTTTCTAGCTATAAAGCCTCTTCTCACATCCCATTTATTAATATCTTCTTCAAATAACAGCAATTCTCTCTTTTTATTTGAGATTTTCTTCTTATCAAAAAGTTTTTCAACAAATAGCTTATATTGTTCATACGTCCAGTTACTAGATTTACCTTTGTAATAATAAAATGGAGTTTGCTGCCCTTTCTTTTGATTTTCCTCTGAAAAGCAAAGAACTTTATTGTTTAAACTATCATCTAAAGATATGGATTGAGGGATGATATGATCAATTTCAAATTGATTCTGGTTTCGAACTAAATCCACAACCGATATTTTTCGTCCACTATACACACAAAATTGGTCTTGTTGATACCATAACCGCAGTTTTGTCGCTAATTCTTTATGATTTCGGAAAGCCTCGTCTGGAAAAGGGTATTCTTCTCTTGCTCGCTTTAAAGCTGCTTTTTTCTCTTTTTCGTTCTCCTTTTGCATTTTTTCAATCATTTTTCTTTCATCTTCACTTGTCTGATACTCTCTTGGCATTTCGATGATGACACTATCTAAATGACCATATTTTTTTAAAATGGCATTCGTTACTTTAATCGTTTGCCTAATACTTCTAGCTGCGATTGGATTATAAATTTCTTCAAGAATGGCTTCACTATTCAAATATTTTTGTTGATTGAGAGGCTTTAAATATGCCTTACCTAGTTGCATGGAATGAATAATCTGCATTTGATTTTTACTTGTTTCATACAATTCTGGCATCATAAGTTTCATAGCCTTTATGGATAAAGCGTGCCAACCTGAAAAAGCCCCTTTTTTATTTAGTACTAGACAAACGTTTAAGTAATCTTCTGTGAGGTGGGGTAATTTTTCTTTGCACTGCTTTCTAATCTCTAGCGTTTCCGAATTAAGTGTCATGATTTTCATAAGCTCATCATAATCAGCTTCAGAAAGTCGCAAATCCACTCCTGCCTCATTCAACGCATTATGTACTTTCTGATAATTTTCGAAAGTATGCATGATAGGTTTTCTATTTTTATCTACTCTACAACCACCTATATTTTCTATTTTACACTCGCAAACGCTTGCAATATACTTTAATAAACTTTTTGTTCCAAATTTCTTACTGTTTTTAACTTTTTCCACAATATCATGTTTTTGCCTAGCGGATAACTTACCAGATTCTAGGCTTGAAATCTTTAAGTTATTCAGATCATTTAATAGATTAAATTCTTGTGCTACATAAGAAGAGCGAGCTGCTCGCGTTTCTTCAGGAAAAACGCTACACTTTCCAATAAGTACTTCAAATAGATTATCCCAAGTATCTCCGTTTGTTCTATACACACCATAATCTGTTCTGCTTTTCTCATTACCAGGACCTATGAAATAATCCCTTTTAGAGGCCATAATATTTATATATTCATCAATAAATTCATTCGTTATTTGCTCATAGAATTTTTGCTGCGTTGTTAAAATGGTTTTTGCTTCTTTTATATAATCACTTGTTCGGAAAATATTAACAAGAAAACTACTCTCTTCGGTATCTTGATTAATTTCAATCATACCGCGAACTTGGCCATATTTTTCAAAACGTTCTAATTGTATTTCACAAGGCATTTTCCCACTTTTTATTTCTTCCATATTTTTATTTAAATGCTCTGATTTAATCACGCCGCCTTCTTCCACGACATCATCTAGATAAGACACACCTCGACGCTTAGCCAAATGTGTCAGTGCCACATAAATCTCTGATACTTCTAACTTTTCATTTAGGCCTTTTACTCTTAACCGATAAGGATTTTCGTTCACGACATCACAAACATCCATATCATGCGCCAGAAGTAATTGTTTAATTCTTTCTCTACGATGCTTTTTGCGTCGGCTTAGACGTCTAGCTTGGCGACTGGTTCTCCTGCTTTCATTTTCTGAAGCATCTCGACTACTGAATAACCTCACTCCAGCGTCTACCACATCGCCGTTTTCAGCATCTATAATCCCCCATCCTACAGAAGCCACTCCAATATCCAAGCCTAAAACTAATTTTTTCATACGATGTTCCCCTTCCTTTTGTGTACTAATTAAATTATACAGCCTAAAAAGCAATTAATCCACTATAAAATAGTTTTATGCTATAATAAAATTAAGTAGTTTCTAGATCCTCTTTTTGACGAATTTGAGGTTTTAGTACTCTCAGAATTTTAGCTACTGTAAAACTCCATCTATATTTTATTTAGGATCAACATCGTTTTAGTACTCTCAGAATTTTAGCTACTGTAAAACTTTGTTTTCGATTGGGGTCTAGATGAGGTGGTTTTAGTACTCTCAGAATTTTAGCTACTGTAAAACTGCTGATATTAACATACACAGAGATAATCCGTTTTAGTACTCTCAGAATTTTAGCTACTGTAAAACAACGCCTACGACAGCATTCCATGCGTTTATGTTTTAGTACTCTCAGAATTTTAGCTACTGTAAAACCAATAGCGGGGTAGTAGTATTGTCGTTTATGTTTTAGTACTCTCAGAATTTTAGCTACTGTAAAACCCCGCCACAGTTAGCCAATACACAAACTTGTTTTAGTACTCTCAGAATTTTAGCTACTGTAAAACCAATATTATGATATATTATTTTTTGCAATGTTTTAGTACTCTCAGAATTTTAGCTACTGTAAAACTTCATAATTTCATATCGACTCTTCCTAATTGTTTTAGTACTCTCAGAATTTTAGCTACTGTAAAACTTAGAAAAGAAATTGCGTTCCGAATACTTCGTTTTAGTACTCTCAGAATTTTAGCTACTGTAAAACATAAAACAGGAGGAAAAAAGGTAGGTGACAGTTTTAGTACTCTCAGAATTTTAGCTACTGTAAAACAAAGAGTTTTGTCAAGAAGCGACAAAAGGCGTTTTAGTACTCTCAGAATTTTAGCTACTGTAAAACTTTTTTTGCCAACGTAACATCATTGGTTTCGTTTTAGTACTCTCAGAATTTTAGCTACTGTAAAACTTCTGGTACGATGGAGTACTTTATCCCTGTGTTTTAGTACTCTCAGAATTTTAGCTACTGTAAAACCCTATATTCATAAAACATGGCCGCAACAAGTTTTAGTACTCTCAGAATTTTAGCTACTGTAAAACTTTTGTCTAAAAGAGGTAAAATGTCTTCTGGTTTTAGTACTCTCAGAATTTTAGCTACTGTAAAACCACTTAGCGCATATCTAACCGCAGGCATTAGTTTTAGTACTCTCAGAATTTTAGCTACTGTAAAACCAAAAAAATAGAATTATGTGGTGCGAGCGAGTTTTAGTACTCTCAGAATTTTAGCTACTGTAAAACTTATTTAAGAACGCACAAAATAGAACGGGCGTTTTAGTACTCTCAGATTTTTAGCTACTGTAAAGCATAACTGAGTTGTCCCATTATGATAACTCAGTTTTAGCACTTTTAGAACTTTAACAAAAAGTGGGGCGTTTGCTCGTACAAGCAGAAAGAGTTTGGAACAGCAAAAAAAGAACCGAAAACAGGGCAAGGCTCATTTTTAGAAATGGGTCTTGCCTTGTTTTCGGTTCTTTTATATTGTTGTTTTTTTCTTACTGATTCCTAACTTCCTAAAACGGCATTTTAAAATTGCCAAATGGATTTTTTCCTTTTTTGCCTTTTCCGCCCATGCCCCCGGACATTTGTTTCATCATTTTTTTCATTTCATTAAATTGTTTAAGGAGGCGATTGATTTCTTGGATTGGACGACCGCTCCCTCTTGCAATTCGTTTTCTGCGACTTGCGTTAATGATGTCTGGATTATCTTTTTCCATTTTTGTCATTGATTTAATGATGGCTTCGATGTGACCGAGTTGCTTATCGTCTACTTGCATATTATCAAGGCCCTTCATTTTGTTAGCGCCGGGTAGCATCTTCAGGAGTTCATCAAGCGGGCCCATTTGCTTCACTTGTCCAAGTTGCTCAAGGAAATCATCAAGCGTCATGGAGTTTTCTTTCATTTTGCGCTCCATTTCACGCATTTTTTCCTGATCCACATCAACTTGTGCTTTTTCAATAAGAGAAAGAACGTCACCCATTCCTAAAATCCGTGAAGCCATTCGGTCTGGATGGAAGGTTTCAAGGGCTTCCATTTTTTCTCCCATACCAACAAATTTGATTGGCTTGCCTGTCACGGCACGAATCGAAAGCGCTGCACCGCCTCTTGTATCGCCGTCTAGTTTAGTTAGGACGACACCGGTTACGCCGAGCTGTTCATTGAAACTTTCTGCGACGTTCACCGCATCTTGACCCGTCATGGAATCCACAACAAGGAGAATTTCGGCTGGGTTTGCCACTTCTTTGACATTTTTTAGTTCACCCATCAATTCGGCGTCGATGTGAAGACGACCGGCTGTATCGATGATGACATAATCTAAATGTTCTTCTTTTGCTTTTTCAATCGCTTGTTTTGCTATTTCAACAGGGCTTACTTGATCCCCTAAGGAGAAAACGGGGATGTTCAGTTGTTTGCCTAGTGTTTCAAGCTGTTTAATTGCTGCTGGACGATAGATGTCTGCTGCTACTAGAAGCGGTTTGCGATTTTGTTTTTTGCGGAGTAAGTTTGCCAATTTCCCGGTTGTCGTCGTTTTACCGGCACCTTGGAGACCGACCATCATCACAACAGTTGGCGACTTTTCGGCAACGGCGATTTTACTTTCCTCACCGCCCATTAAATTCGTTAATTCTTCTTGGACAATTTTAATCACTTGTTGGCCTGGTGTTAGGCTTTTCATTACATCTTGACCAACTGATCGTTCACTGACTGTTTTAATAAAGTTTTTGACAACCTTAAAGTTAACGTCTGCCTCAAGTAAGGCTAAACGGACTTCGCGCATCATTTCTTTTACATCTTGTTCGGAAACTTTTCCTTTTCCACGGATTTTATTCATCGTTTCTTGAAGTCTGCCTGCTAATCCTTCAAAAGCCATCTTTTTTCCTCCTAATCGATTTCTTTTAATTCTGTTATCATTCGTTCGATATTTTTATCAAAAAAAGGTTCTTTTTTGAGTTGTTCGGAAAGTTTTGTAAGAAGTTCCTCACGGCGAATATATTTTTCTAACATGCCTAGTTTTTTTTCGTAGTTTTCGAGTCCTTCTTCAGTTCGCTTAATATTGTCGTAAACGGCTTGACGGCTTACTTCAAACTCTTCAGCGATTTCACCAAGAGAGAAATCATCTAAATAATAGAGTGAAATATAGGCTTTTTGTTTTTCGGTGAGTAAACCTTGGTAAAAATCAAATAGTAAATTCATTCGAGTCGTTTTATCGAACAAGCGAAACACCTCTTTCTCCCTTTTTAGATTACGTGTTTAGTCAAAGAATGTCAACTAAACAGATGAAAAATGCGACCTCAGAATTAGGCCGCATTTTGATTATTTTTCTGCATCGATGACATCGGCGAAAAGTCCATAAACATATTCGTTTGCATCAAAGGTCTTAAGGTCGTGGATGCCTTCACCGAGTCCGACGAATTTAACGGGTATCGCGAGTTCATTTCGAATGGCGATGACAATGCCGCCTTTAGCGGTGCCATCTAATTTTGTCAATACGATTCCAGATACATCTGTCGCCTCTTTAAATTGCTTCGCTTGAACAAAAGCGTTTTGCCCTGTTGTCGCATCCAAGACGAGCAATACTTCATGTGGCGCATTTGGAATTTCACGAGTAATGACACGCTTCACTTTTTCGAGCTCATTCATTAGGTTGACCTTATTTTGAAGTCGGCCTGCCGTGTCGCAAAGTAAAATATCGGCATTTTTTGCCTTAGCGGATTGTACCGCATCAAAAATCACTGCTGCTGGATCGCCGCCTTCAGCGTGTTTGATTATATCAACGCCTGCGCGTTCGCTCCAAACTTCAAGCTGGTCAATTGCACCTGCACGGAAAGTATCTCCTGCAGCAAGCACTATTTTTTTACCTTCTTCTTTATATTTATGCGCTAGCTTACCAATTGTAGTCGTTTTCCCAACGCCGTTCACACCGACAAATAAAATAACAGTTAAGCCATCATTTTGCACGTTAATTCGCGCATCAAACGCCTCTTCCCCTTCATAAATCGCAACAAGTTTCTCAACAATAACTTCTTGCACTTCTTTTGGATCACTAATATTGCGCAATTTCACCTCATGTTTCAGCTGGTCAACAAGTTCCATCACCGTTTCAAAACCAACATCAGCACCAATTAAAACCTCTTCAATATCTTCGAAAAAGTCATCATCAACTTTACGGTAGCGCGCCATAATTTCATTTAATTTTCCTGAAAAACTTTTACGCGTTTTGCTTAAACCTTCTTTATATTTCTCGGTCGTTTCCTCGCTTTGACCAGTCATTTTTTCTTTTAATTTTTTAAAAAAAGTCATCGCTTTGTTCTCCTTTACTTAATTAATTCTGCGGTTTCCTCCAGACGAACAGAAACAAGTTTTGAGACACCAGATTCTTGCATCGTCACGCCATAAAGAACATCGGCTTCTTCCATTGTTCCTTTGCGGTGTGTAATGACAATAAATTGCGTATCCGCTTCGAAATTTTTCAGATAGCGACTAAAGCGCGTCACATTTGCCTCATCTAGAGCTGCCTCAACTTCATCCAAAATACAAAACGGTACCGGACGAACGCGAATAATCGCGAAAAGTAAGGCAATGGCAGTTAGCGCACGTTCTCCGCCAGAGCGGAGCGATAAATTTTGCAACTTCTTACCAGGAGGTTGCGCCACGATATCAATTCCCGTCGTCAATAAATCTTCCGGATTAAGTAGCACTAGCTCCGCGCGACCACCACCAAAAAGCTCAGGGAAAGTAATGGTAAACTCATGTTTAATTGCCTCAAAACTCTCACCAAAACGCTTTTTCACTTCCTCATCCATTTCATCCATGACTTGAAAAAGTGTTTCTTTCGCATTTAATAAGTCCTCTTGTTGCCCAGTTAAGAACGTGTGGCGCTCATTGATACGGTCAAATTCTTCAATCGCACCAATGTTTACAACGCCAAGCTCATCGATGGAACGTTTTAACAATCGCACCTTGCTTCTAAGAGCTTCTATATCAAACTCATCGATACATTTTTCTTTGGCCGCTTCCGGCGTCAGCATGTATGCCTCTTGTAAACGCTCCGTGCGGTTTCTAACATCTACTTCCGCTTTCCCAATTTGGATTTCGGCTTTATTTTTTTGCTCTAAATAAAAACTCGCTTGATTATTCTTCTCCGCGATACGCGCTTCCAAATCAGCAATTTCCACCTGAAGTTCGGCTTTTTTTCGGTTTAGCGTTTCAATTTGCTTCGCTAGTGCTTCTTTTTGTGACCTCATACGTTCAATTTGCTCACTTGCTTCCGTTTCGCTCGTTAAGACGCTTGTCAAATTATCTTTTAATGCGAGCAATTTATTTTCGAGTTCTTCTTTTTGCAAGTAATTTTCGTGCAGCGTTTCCTCGACACGACTTACGTCCGTTTTGGCCTGCTCAAATTCCGATTTCTGCACCGCAATTTTTGCTTTCAAATTGGATAGCGTTTCCTCGTCAGATTTCAATTTACTTTCTGCCACTTTGCTTGCTTCAATCATGCTGGCAATTTCGGCGTCCATTTCGGTAATTTCCGCCTCAATATCTGTATTTTTCTGTTCTAGTTCAGCTTTTTTCGCCTCTAAGCGTTTTTTCTCATCGGCCGATTCTTGTGTTTCTAAATCGTACAAGGAGAGTTGCTGATTCAGGCGTTCTAGTGCTTCTTGTTCGCGTGCGCGCTTGCCTAAAAGTTCTTGTTCGCGAAGTCGTAAATTTTCACCAACTAAGCGGGTTTCCTCTAGCTCGTCTTGTTTTTTGCGCAAACTTTCCTTCAAATTTTTAACAACCATTTCTTGTTCATGTGTTACACTTTCGAAATCAGCGATGGTCTTAACGAGCGCTTCAAGCTCACTTTTGCGTGTGATGATAGATGATTTGCCTTGTTTTGTCGCCCCACCTGTCATTGAACCGCCAGCATTTACGACATCGCCATCTAGTGTGACGACGCGGTAGCGGTAAGAAATAAGTTTTGCAAGTTGGTTAGCACCTTTTAAGTCTTTTGCGAGAATTGTTGTGCCTAGTGCATTTAAAATAACTGGCTCAATTTTTGTATCATAACTAACCACATCACTCGCTAAAGCAATAAAGGATGGCTGGTTTTGAAGCATATTTCGTGTAGCTTCTGGCAAATTACGCGGTTGAATCGTAGAAAGTGGTAAGAATGTGGCGCGTCCAGCTCGCATTTTTTTTAAAAAGCCGATTCCAGCACGCGCTGCCTCATCGCTTTCCGTCACAATATTTTGCGCACTCGCAGAAAGTGCGATTTCAAGTGCCTTCTGATATTTTTCTGGAATTTCAATGAGTTCAATTAAGGCTCCAATAATGCCTGGAAGTTCATGTTTTGCTTTTAAAACTTCACGCACGCCTTGATAAAAGCCAGCATAGTCATCTGCTAGTTCTTCAAGCGTTTCTTTACGGGATTTCATTTGTTGCACTTTTTCATACTGGCGATATAAATCACGTTCGCTCGTTTCAAAACGAGCATTTTGTTTTGAAAGGGTCGCCTTTACTTCCTGATAAATTTCGAGTTGTTCGTTTAATGCCTCTTTCAGCTCACTAAGCGCCTTGTTCGTTTCATTTTCCGCCGCATTTAAATCCGTACGCCCCGTTAAATGTTTCTTATTTTCATTTTCAAGCTTTTCTAACCGTGCCTCCATTTGCGCAAACTCACGGTCGATGTAGCCTAGATCGTTTCGAATTGTCGTCTGTTCATATTTTAATTCAAATAAATCACTCTTACGGCTCTCAATCGCCTCTTCTGAAACGTCTGCGTATTGCTCCATTTTTTTCGTGATGGAAGCTTCTTCTTCTGACATAACGCGGAAAGCCGTTTCTTTCGTGAGGAGCGCCTCTTGGAGCACTTGTTTTTGTTCCTCAAGCGTTTCGATTTTAGCCTGAATAAGCTCGAGCGTTTCCGCATGCGCTAGCTCATTTTCATTTCCGTGCTTTTTACGCTCTAAAAATAAATTCCGCTCACCCTCAAGCTGCTCAAGCCGCTCTGTTGTCGTTAAAAGTTCCTCTCGACTCACTTCAAGCGTTTCTTCCATTTTATGAAGCACTTCTTTTCGTTCAAAAGCGCTTGTTTCTAGTTCACTTGTTTCTTCCCGAAGCGAAATAAGCGCCGTCTGATTTTCCTGGAAATTCGTACGCCACGAACTAAGCGTTTCTGTAATTGATTCAATTTCCGAACTTAAAAGTGTGACTTCAAATTTTTCGAGCTCCTCCACTTGATACAAATAATCCTTTGCAATCGAGGCTTGCATTTCAAGCGGTTCTAGTTGCCCATCTAATTCATATAAAATATCTTGCACGCGATTTAAATTTTCTTCAGTTTCAAATAATTTGTTTTCCGCTTGTTTTTTGCGATTTTTATACTTCAAAACACCAGCTGCCTCTTCAAAAATTGAACGGCGCTCTTCTGGTTTACTATTTAAAATTTCGTCAATTTTGCCTTGTGAAATAATCGACATCGATTCACGCCCAAGACCAGAGTCCATGAATAAATCGACAATATCTTTTAAACGACAGCTTTGTTTGTTAATCAAAAATTCGCTATCGCCGTTTCGATAAATCCGCCGCGTCACATAGACTTCACTATATTCAAGCGGTAAAAAATGATCATTGTTATCTAAAACGAGGGAAACTTCCGCAAAATTAATTGGCTTGCGGGTATCACTACCCGCAAAAATGACATCGCCCATCCGGCCGCCGCGTAAACTTTTCGCAGATTGCTCACCAAGAACCCAGCGAATAGCTTCTGTAATATTACTTTTCCCACTTCCGTTTGGACCAACAACTGCTGTCATCCCTGGCACAAAATCAATCGCCACTTTGTCAGCAAACGATTTAAAGCCATTCATTTCAAGTCGTTTTAAAAGCACGCAAGAATCCCCCTTCCTAGTTGGCGCGCAAAACTTGCCGTATTGCAAACTCTGCTGCATTTTGCTCTGCCTGTTTTTTTGTTCGCCCCGTCCCTTTCCCGAGGACTTGCCCGTTCACAACAACTTGCGCTTCAAACGCTTTGTTATGAGCTGGACCTGTTTCGTCTAAAATATCATATTGAATAAGGACGTCGCGGTCCCGCTGCACAATTTCCTGCAACTGCGTCTTAAAATCAACCGTTTGCATATAAATGCCTGTATCGATTTTTGGAAAAACAAGTCGTTCTAAAAAGCGAATAACCGCCTGAATTCCATTATCCAAATAAAGCGCGCCGATAAAGGACTCAAAAACGTCAGCGAGGAGTGCGGGTCTTGTTCTGCCTCCCGCTTTTTCTTCTCCTTTTCCTAAACGAATGTACTTCGAAAAATGAACCATCTCAGCAAATTCTACGAGCGACGGCTCGCATACGATTGCGGCGCGCATTTTCGTCATTTGCCCTTCTGCCATATCCGGATATTTTTTAAATAAATAATCAGAAACGGTCAGTTCTAGTACCGCATCGCCTAGAAACTCCAGTCTCTCGTTATCTTGTAATTTTTCATGTCTATGTTCGTTCACATAAGAAGAGTGCGTAAAGGCTGTTTGTAAAAGCGCTACATTTGAAAAATCAAACCCCACACTTTCTTGTAATTCTTCCCATTTATTCATGAATTTGCTCCTCTCCGCATATTCTGATGAAGCGGCATCCGCCGTCTCCCCAGAATTTGACGTAAAATTGACAAGTTCATTTTCTAAACAGCTTAAATTTAGCTGCTTAGAAAATGAACCTCACTCGAAAAAGAGGCTGCCTAAAATCGATTTGCTCTTGCCGAGGCCTGAACAAAGCGACTAAGACACCCTCATTTATCTCGTCACATTATTATGCATTTGCCTCTATGTACTTCACTGCGTCACCAACTGTAGCAATTTCAGCAGCGTCGTCATCAGAGATTTCAACTCCAAATTCGTCTTCAAGTTCCATTACAAGTTCAACAACGTCTAGGGAATCAGCACCTAAATCGTCTTTGAAGGAAGCTTCTAAAGTTACTTTGGATTCTTCGACGCCTAAACGGTCAACGATGATTTTTGTAACTTTTTCCAATACTTCTGCCATTATTACTTCACCTCCCTCCAAGTATTATAAAGTATTTCACGCGTGGCGTAAACTATTATTTTCGCACCGCCCCATTTACATGCTCATACCGCCATCAACTGAAAGGACTTGTCCAGTAATATAACTCGATTCATCACTCGCCAAAAATTTCACTGCATTTGCAATATCTTTCGTTTTCCCGTATGCACCAAGTGGAATTTGCGTAAGCATAAGCTCTTTTGTGTTTTCATCTAGTTCGCTTGTCATTTCGGTTTCGATAAAACCAGGTGCGACAGCGTTGACGTTAATACCTCTTGGCGCCAGTTCACGCGCAGTCGTTTTCGTGAGACCAATCATACCCGCCTTACTTGCTACGTAGTTTGCTTGGCCAGCGTTACCGATAATCCCAACGACCGAAGCCATGTTGATGATTTTTCCAGCGCGCTGTTTCATCATTGTACGTGTAACAGCTTTCGTACAAAGAAATGTTCCTTTCAAGTTGATGTTTATCACATCGTCCCATTCTTGCTCTTTCATACGCATGAGTAAATTATCGCGTGTAATTCCGGCGTTATTGACCAAAATGTCAATACGACCAAAACGATTTGTCACTTCTTTAAAGAAAGCTTGCACTTCTTCTTCGTTAGAAACATCAGCCTTCATTGCTTCTGCTTCAACACCAAACTCACTAACTAAATCTAATGTTTCTTTCGCCGCATCAGCACGACCGCCGTAGTTAAAGAAAATATTTGCGCCTTCTTTTGCGAGCGCCAAAACAATTTCGCGACCAATGCCTCGTGAGCCGCCCGTTACAACGGCAACTTTTCCTTTTAATGTCATGCCAATTCCCCCTTTAGTGCTTGCGCAACTTCTTGAACACTAGACGCATCTCCTGCTGCAAGAACCGTTACGTCGCGATTAATTTTTTTAATTAAACCAGAAACGACTTTTCCAGCTCCAATTTCAACAAATGTATCTACGCCGTTTTCAATGAGGGCAAGAATGGTTTGTTCCCATTTCACTGGTGAATAAATTTGTGCGACTAGTTTCTCATGTAAATCTGCTTCATTTGTCGTAAAGGCCACATCCACGTTATTCACAACTGGAATATGCCCTGTTTTAAATGTTACTTGTTCTAAAACAGCGCCAAATTTTTCAGCTGCTGGCTTCATAAGCGCCGAATGAAATGGCCCACTTACAGCAAGTGGCAAGACACGTTTTGCACCGCGCTCCTTAAGACGCGTCGAAGCTTCTTCTATACCTGCTGCCGTACCAGAAATAACAATTTGTCCCGGACAATTATAATTTGCAATTTGAACGGGCTCACTAATTTCAGCAAGCTCGTTAGAAATGGCTTCTGCATCAAGACCTAGTACCGCTGCCATCGCACCAGCGCCGTTTGGAACTGCCGCTTCCATCAATTTTCCGCGTTCATGAACTAAAAATGCCGCGTCTGCCGCGTCTAAAAATCCGGCCGCAACAAGCGCGCTATATTCTCCAAGGCTATGCCCCGCAACAAAATCAGCTTTCACACCATAGGTTTCAAGTGCACGTAAAATCGCAACACTTGTTGAAACTAGAGCGGGCTGTGCATTTTCTGATTTTGTTAACCGTTCAATTGGACCTTCTGTAATGATGTCTGTTAACGAAAATCCTAGTTTCGCATCCACAGCATCATATATGTGTTTTGCTTCTGGATATGCCGCTGCTACATCCATACCCATCCCTACTTTTTGTGACCCTTGTCCTGGAAATACAAATGCAATTTTACTCATGACTCGCTTCCTCCTAATTTCCCTTTATCGATTTCGGCTTTAATTGTGCCAACCATATCTTTTTGTACCATATCACGTGCTTGGCGAATCGTTGTGAAAATTCCGTGCGCATTAGACGAGCCGTGCGCCTTAATCACTGGAGCTGATACGCCGAAAAGACACGCCCCGCCGTATTCACTATAATCCATTTTCGCTTTCAATTCGAGCAAGTCCTTTTTAAGTACGCCTGCTGCGAGTTTATTTTTAAATCCGTTCATCAAACTCATTTTTAGCATTGAGAAAAATGCTGCTCCGGTGCCTTCAAGGCTTTTTAAAACCATGTTGCCCGTGAAACCGTCTGTTACAACGACATCCGCCACATCCATAAGCAAGTCACGTGACTCAATGTTCCCAACGAAGTTATACGCCGTTTGCTCTTTCATGAGCGCAAACGCTTTTTTCGTTAACTCATTCCCTTTTGTTTCTTCCGTACCAATATTTAGCAACCCGATGCGCGGACGTTCGATTTTCCTTACATTTTCCGCATAAACCGAACCCATCAGCCCAAACTGCAACAAGTGCTCTGGCTTCGCCTCTGAGTTTGCACCAAGGTCAAGCATCACAAACCCTTTTCCACTTATTGTTGGTAAAGTTGGGGCTAGTGCTGGGCGATCGATGCCCTTGATTCGTCCAATGACGAAAAGACCAGTTGACATAAGCGCGCCAGTATTCCCAGCTGAAATACAAGCATCTGCTAAACCGTCTTTTACAGCTTGCGCCGCAAGCACCATCGAAGAATTTTTTTTACGTTTGACAGCCCGCACTGGTTCATCATCGCTTTCAATTTTTTCATTTGTATGTATGATTTCTACGCGCGTTTTATCTGTCAAAAATTCTAAAATTTGTTTTTCATCACCAAAAAGTAGAAACTCAAGATCTTTAAATTGGGCTACTGCACGCATGACTCCGAGAACAATTTCTTTTGGTGCATTGTCACCGCCCATTGCATCGATTGCTATTTTCATTGTCGTCAGTCCTTTTTATTTTTTTCAGTGGCGTGATACATTTCAAATTTTCCTTTTAAAATGATTTCATCACCCACATAACTTTTCACATCTACAATTGTGATGGATCTTTCGTTTGTCTGCGGTCTGACCGTTGCCTTTGCAATCACTCGCTCGCCTTGTTTAACTTGACGAACGAACCTCACGGTCGCTTGCGTTGTGAGCGCTAGATCATTTGGAATGACCGCTGTCGCGAGTGAATTAGCTTGCGCGAACAAATGATGACCACGCGCAATTTGATTTCTTTTAAAAACGTGTTCCGAGCTTACATCAAATAATGAAATGGCACTTTTGCTTGGTTTAATGTCAATAATCTCACCAATAACTTCATCAAGCGGGATACTTTTCACAGAATCTGAGTAGTTTTCGCTTGCAACATGTTTGATGCGCTCACGAAGTTCTGGGATAGAGAGCGCCACGCGGTCAAGACGGATGGTTTGCACACTAACATCAAATTTTATGGCAAGTTCCTCGTCCGTAATAAACGGATTGGATTCTAGCACATCTTGTAACTTTGTTTGCCGCTCTTTCTTTGAATATTTTTTCATTCAGGCTACACATCCCTTTATTTTGTGATACTAATACCTGCTACTAAATTTTGAATAGACCAAAGCCTATTTTGCCAAATACATTCTTTTTGAAAAACTCGTACGCTAATATGTTATAAAAAAAGTGTCTTGCTTGCAAGTTTTTTCTATAATTTTAGTCAAGCTTCTGCTCGGAAAAAACGCCAAGTTCGTCTAAAGTTTCATTCAGCTTCTGGTATTCAGGATTTTCAAGCATATTCTTTTCGTTCATTAAAACGAGGGCATCGGTACGTGCGACTTCTAAAACACGGTAGTCATGTACCATATCTGCAACTTTAAATTCCGGAATACCACTTTGTTTCTTGCCGAAAAAGTCGCCT
This sequence comes from Listeria tempestatis, assembly GCF_963575625.1. NCBI lineage: Bacteria > Bacillati > Bacillota > Bacilli > Caryophanales > Listeriaceae > Listeria > Listeria tempestatis. The sequence goes on along the minus strand of NZ_CAUYTK010000002.1, from coordinate 40,558 downwards.
GGTCCGCGCAGCTCTAGGTCGCGTTCACTAAGAACAAAACCGTCATTTGTTTCGGTCATGATGGTCATACGTTCTTTTCCAATTTCCGTTTTAGGGTCGGCAAGAAGAATACAATACGACTGACTCTCGCCACGACCGACACGACCGCGCAATTGGTGAAGCTGTGATAAGCCGAAGCGGTCTGCATCATAAATGACCATCATTGTCGCGTTAGGTACGTTTACACCGACTTCTACAACTGTGGTGGACACGAGGCAATCTATTTTTTTATCATAAAAAGCTCGCATAAGCGCTTCTTTGTCACTCGGCAACAACTTACCGTGCATGAGTCCTGGCGTATAGCGACCGCGCCATTTGTTTTGTAATAAATTATAAAAATCAACAGCGTTTTGCACATCTAATTTTTCCGACTCTTCGATGAGCGGACAAATAACATACGCTTGATGTCCTTTTTTGATTTCTTTTTCAATAAAGCCGATAATACGCTCTAGCATATCATGTTTAACCCAAAATGTTTCAATATTTTTTCGTCCTGCTGGCAGTTCATCGATAATGGAAACATCCATTTCACCAAAAGCCGTAATCGCAAGCGTCCGTGGAATTGGGGTTGCTGTCATAAAGAGCACGTCTGGATACTCGCCTTTTTCACGAAGAATTCGCCGCTGGTCTACACCGAAACGATGCTGTTCATCGGTAATGACAAGACCAAGGCGGTGATAAATCACTTCATCTTGAATGAGTGCGTGAGTCCCGACTAAAATATCAATTTTACCTGTTTCAAGTAAAGCTAGTAATTCTCTGCGCTTTTTACCCGTCACACTACTCGTCAAAAGTCCGACCGTTATATCAAATGGCTGGAGTAACGAAACAAGCGAATCTGCATGCTGTTCAGCGAGGATTTCCGTAGGTACCATGAGCGCACTTTGAAAACCACTTTTTGCTGCCGCAAACATCGCAATACTTGCCACTACCGTTTTTCCCGAGCCCACATCCCCTTGAAGGAGGCGGTTCATATGCAAGTGCGATTTTAAATCTCCACAAATTTCATTCACCACGCGCTTTTGAGCATTAGTTAGCGGAAATGGTAGCGCATCAATATATGCCCGCAATTCTTCAACATTGTAATCAATCTGAATCCCACCCGAACGCTCGCGCTCAATTTTACGAAAGTACTGCATCTTCAATTGAAAAAGCAAAAATTCTTCGTATACCATACGGCGACGCGCCTGCTTTAAATCGTCATCACTTGTTGGAAAATGGAGTTTTGAAACCGCCTCATAGCGGCCGATTAGTTGGTACTTATCAAGCAATTCTTGCGGTAAGATTTCTTCAATGTCACGTCCAAAAAGCGAAAACGCATTCTTCACATGTTTTTGAATCGTTTTGTTACGCATACTCCCCTTTAACCTGTAGACACCTTCCAAGCTTTCTTCGGCTGATTTTTGTCCGCTTTGAAATTTGCTAGCCGTAATTTGCGCCCGGTTCTTATCCCATTTCCCTGAAATTGTGACCGCATCTCCAAGTGTCACCTTGCTTTTTAAATAGGGCTGGTTAAAAAAGTCGATTTTTAAAATTTGGCCGTCTGCCGATAAACGAAACGATAGCTTTGATTTTTTTCGACCATAAAAAGCAACGGTTGGTTCGGTTAAAACTTCGCCATAAACGGTGATACGACTCCCATTCTCTACGACGGACAAATCCCGCATGCGATAGTCTTCATACCGATACGGGAAGTTCCAAAGTAAATCATATATCGTTTGGATGCCGAGCTCGCGAAATGTTTTCGCCGTTTCTTCCCCAATGCCTTTTAGTTCTGTGAGTGGAATGCGCGAAAGTTTACTCACCAATTCCTTCTGGCGACAGGCCGAAAATTTTCGCTTGAATCATTCGACCGGTTGGAGTTGCCGCCAATCCTCCTTCTGCTGTTTCTCTTAAGCTACTCGGCATTTGAAGACCCACGCGGTGCATTGCTTCAATCACTTCATCACACGGAATTCGGCTCTCAATTCCTGCTAGTGCCATATCGGCTGAAATAATCGCTTGTGAGGAGCCGAGCGCATTTCGTTTGACGCAAGGTACTTCTACAAGTCCAGCAACTGGATCACATACAAGGCCTAACATATTTTTCATCGTCATCGCCATCGCATGGGCGGACTGTTCGGGCGTACCGCCGGCCGCTTCAACAACGGCCGCTGAAGCCATCGCACTTGCTGAACCAACTTCTGCTTGACAGCCACCTGCTGCGCCACTTATAAACGCATTGTTTGCCACAACAAAACCAAATGCACCTGCTGTAAATAAAAAGTTTATCATTTGTTCGTGCGTTAACTTGAGGCGACTCTTTACCGCAAATAGAACGCCTGGCACAACACCAGCGCTTCCAGCTGTTGGCGTTGCACAAATAATCCCCATCGCGGCGTTTACTTCATTTGTCGCAATCGCCTTGGCAACAGAATCTAAGAGCACCTCTCCGGATAAAAACTGTCCTTTTTGGATATACTCTTTCATTAAGACGGCATCACCGCCAGTTAATCCTGTAGTGGATTGTACACCTTTTTCGCCTTCCAAAATGGCGTCTTCCATCACTTGAAGATTTTTTGCCATAGCCGAGATAACTTCCGCACGGCTTAAGCCAGAAACATTCATTTCTCGCTCAATCATAATTTCAGAAATCGGTTTCGCTTCCCGATTTGCTATATCCACGAGTTCTTTCACTGTCCGGAACATCTTATCTAACTCCTTCCAAAAAGCCTACAAAACGATACTCGCCACCTGGAAAATGCCGTCTAGTTTGGCGATTTCAAGCGTGAGTGATTCGTCCACTTGTTGATCGACTTCGATGACCATAAGCGCATCGTCACCTTTTATTTTGCGTGACACTTTCATGGCGCCAATATTAACTTCGTAATCCGCAATAATTTTCGTAACCGAGGCGATGATGCCGAATTTATCTTCATGAAGCACGAGCAGTGCAGGCGCAGTTCCTGTAAATTCCAGTTCAAATTCATTAAGGCGAATAATTTCTACTTTTCCGCCACCAATCGACGCGCCTACTAGCGTCATCTGCTTCATCCCATTTTTAAGCACAAGTTTAACGGTGTTTGGGTGAGGGGCTTCTTCTGTTTCTTCGATAAACTGAATGTGCATGCCCCATTCTTCGGCAAGTTTCCCCGACTCTTTCATGCGCGGATCATCTGGTAAGAAGCCAAGAAGTCCGCCAATGAGCGCCACATCTGTACCATGGCCTTTATATGTTTTGGCAAACGAGCCGTAAAGGTGAATTTCTACTTGGGCTGGTTGTTCGTTAAATACGCTTCTTGCGATGGCGCCAATGCGGCTTGCGCCTGCTGTATGAGAGCTTGACGGGCCAATCATCACCGGACCAATAACATCGAAAACACTATTAAATTTCACAAGGCACCTCTTTTCTTCGCTTCTTTATTCTACTGAAAAAATGTACGGATATACTGGTTGACCGCCTAAATGGATTTCAAATTCTACATCGCTAAATTCTTCTGTAATGCGTGCTTCAATTTTGGCGGCATCGCTTTCTGTTACGCCTTCGCCTAAAATGAATGTCACAATTTCACTATCTTCATCTAACATTAAACGGAGTGTTTCAACCGTTGTATCTTCCAATTTCGCTTGGCTAATTTTAATGTCCCCTTCTACCATACCGATATAATCACCTTTTTGAATGGCCACACCTGAAACGGTCGTATCACGAACTGCCGTTGTCACTTGGCCACTGGCAACATCTTCGATAGCCTCTTTCATTTGTAACACATTCGTTTTGAAATCGGCATCCGCTTGAAACGCTAGCATACTAGCTAACCCTTGTGGAATCGTTTTGGTAGGAATCACTTGAACATGCCTCTCACCAAGAAGTTCCGCCGCCTGATCTGCCGCCATTAAAATGTTTTTATTGTTTGGTAAAACAAAAACTTGTTCCGCATTTGCTGCTTTAATTGCTGCCACGATATCTTCCGTACTTGGATTCATCGTTTGACCGCCTGAAAGTACTATTGCCGCGCCAAGACTTTCAAAAAGAGCTTTCATCCCGTCACCAGCCGACACAGTTACAATTCCAAATGGTGATTTCGGCTCTTCCTTCTCATTTTTCAAAACAATAGCATCGTGTTGTTCGCGCATGTTCTCCACTTTCATTTTGATTAAGCTACCAAACTCTTGACCATAATTAAACACATCACCTGGTCGTTCCGTATGAACATGAACTTTTGCCACCTCATCATCTGAAACAACTAGAAGTGAATCGCCCATCGTGCTTAGGTGATTACGAAACTCCTCTTCATTAAATGTTTTTTGTCCAGGTTTGGATTCATTAATTCGCACCATGATTTCCGTACAATAACCATACGTAATATCATCCGTTGACATGAAATCTTGTACGGATTTATGATGTTCAGCATTTACGAGTTCATTCATGGAAGCCATATAATTAGGCACCTCCATTTTCCCAGTTAAAGCGCCGTAAAACCCTTCATAGATGATCATTAAACCTTGACCACCACTATCTACAACGCCAACCTCTTTTAAAACGGGCAGTAAATTTGGTGTGTTGTCGAGTGCCATTTTACCTTTTGCAATCACTTCTTCCAAAACTCTTTCAATCGTAGCATTTTCCTCTGCAGAAGCTTGTAGACCAGCTTTTGCTGCCTCTCGTGCAACAGTTAAAATTGTCCCCTCAACAGGCTTCATAACCGCTTTATAGGCCGTTTCAACACCTTTTGCGAAGCCTTTTGCAAAGTCTTCAGGTGATAAAGTCTCTTTATTCTCAACTGCTTTTGAAAAACCTCTAAAAAGTTGGGATAAAATAACGCCAGAATTTCCTCGCGCACCCATCAAAAGCCCCTTCGCTAAATTAGCACTGACGGCACTAGCACTTGCTTTGTCATTCGAAGAAACTTCTTTTGCGCCGCTTGTCATTGATAAATTCATATTCGTTCCTGTATCGCCGTCTGGGACAGGGAAAACATTTAAAGAATCAACGAAATCAGCATTTTTTGATAAATTTTCCGCTCCCATCGCAATCATTGTAGCCCATTTTTCTCCATCTAACTGATAAGTATTCAAGTTAAATAATCCTCCTTAGTCCTCGTTTAGCACTTTAACACCCTGTACATAAATATTAACTGAATCAACAATTAAACCGAGTGTCTTTTCTAATGTATATTTGACGCGGTCTTGCACGTTATAGGCTACTTCAGAAATTTTCGTTCCAAAACGGACAATAATGTACATATCAATATGGAGACTATCCTTTTCTTTTCTCACAATAACGCCTTTTGTATAATTTTCTCTTCGTAAAATATCTGTTAAGCCGTCGCGAATTTGGTGCCTGCTCGCCATACCAACAATGCCAAAATTTTCTTCAGCTGCTCCTCCTGCGATTGCTGCAATAACTTCATCTGTAATATCTACTTTGCCAAGTTTTGTTTCTATTTCAAGTGACATTTTAATTCCTCCTCACACAATCTTTTTATTATTTCATTTTAGTTATACGTTTTTATCCATTCGTTTTTATTTTACTATAATCCCCGAGTGATTGAAAGTATCTGTTTCTTCACGTGATTGATTTCAAGCGGAGCTACTGTCAAGTAAAAAATCTTTGCACTAATTTCGCGCAAACACTTGCAAGAAAGAGTTAGATATGATAAATTATTCTAGTGTATGAAATTAACAAAAGATGTTTTCTGTCTGTCTTGATATAAACGTCTTATGAGAACTTCTGGTAAGGAGGGGTTAAGTTATGGCAAAAGAATGCGTAATTACAGGTCGTAAATCTCGTTCTGGTAACCGTCGCTCGCATGCGATGAATTCAAGCAAACGTACTTGGAAAGCTAATCTTCAAAAGGTTCGTATCCTCGTAAATGGTAAACCTAAAAGAGTTTGGGTTTCTACTCGTGCGCTTAAATCTGGTAAAGTAGAACGCGTTTAATTTTAGCTTGTAGAAAAATTTAAAGTTTGCGCAAGACAATGTGTTCCGTGCAAAATCTGAGGTGTAGCGATGTAAATCGCTACATTTTTTTTACCTTTTAAAAACCCAACTTTCATTAAATCTACGTCAGTTTACAAATTGGCGCGATTTTATGAAAGCTGGGTCTCTTCATTTGATTCACTATAAGATGCACGTGTTTATCTTATTCTTTTGGCAAACTATCACTTACTGATTTAGCAAGCACCCCGCAAATAATCATAAACATTCCTGAAAAAATATGTATGAAAATAAAGGCGGGTACTCCGCTCACAAACAAAATTGGAATTGCGATTTTGTATTTTTTTTGCCATAAAAAGCTGTATCCGACAACAAAACTAGCAAAAAAGATAATGCTTGCGATGAACATAATCATAATCGGTACTTTTAAATCTGCTGAATAGTTTCCTGAGAAAACATTTTTTGTGGAGACAACTTCGATATAAAAACTAAATAAAATCGCAAATCCGCCGAAAATAAGTGCTAAATTTCTTTTGTTTTTCCAAAATGGCATTTTACTCATCCTTACTTTGTGTCATTAATAATAAACCGGTTTGAAATGAAAAAGTGGCTTTATCTTGGTTAAATTCATTGCTTGACAGTGCTCTGCCGAACGGAAAATCCGCCTTTTCTAACGGATATTTAAATCCTTTTAAAGTCAATCTACTGACGTTTGCCATGGTCGTAAAGGCGACATATTTTTTATCTTTCTGCTTTTCAAGCGTGTATGTCCCTGGCGCATACATTTTCATGTAATTGTAACGGTCAATCATTTCTACAAGCTGAATGGCCTCAAAGAACTTAGGCTGAGTAAGCATCATTAAATTGGCGAGTAAATGATCCATACGTCCACCCGTGGCGCCGAAAATACGAATTAAGTCTGGATTTAAGGAAAGCGCTACTTCTAAGCCGATTTCTGTATCGGTTTGGTCTTTTTCAGCAGGGAAAACGCGTACGTCTGCCACTTTTGTTTTTAAGTCGGCTAGTTCCGCTTTTGTTAGCGAGTCAAAATCTCCTAACGCGATTTCAAAAGGGATGTTTAAATGGAGCAGGCGTTTTGCTCCTCCGTCTACGCCTAGCCAAATGCTCTTTTCATTTTTGTATGGTTCTAAATCGGGCAGTTCAGACGCTGGACCGCCGACCATAATATTGACAATTTTCATCATTTTCTTCCTTTCCAAAAAAGAAGCAATAGGTGCTGTTAAACGCCTATCGCTCCCCTCCTAGTTTCCAACCACAACGCGAAGATCGTCCATTGGAATTTTGCGGTCTTTATTTCCGTAAATATAGCTTCCGGCAACAAAAACATTTGCGCCAGCGTCTAGGCATGCTTTGGCTGTTTCACGGTTGACACCGCCGTCTACTTCGATTTCAATATCTAGTCCTTTTTCCTCAATTAATGCTTTAAATGCAGCGATTTTTTCTAAAACTTCTGGAATAAAACTTTGTCCGCCAAAACCTGGGTTGACCGTCATAAAAAGGACCATATCCAGTTCATTTAAAACGTGGAAAAGGGTATCAATTGGTGTTGCGGGATTCAGAACTGCTGCAGCTTTTACATCAAAAGAACGAATGTGTTGTAGCGTCCTGTGTAAGTGTGGGCATGCTTCCACATGAACAGAAATATAATCAGCACCAGCTTTTGCAAATTGCGGAATGTAGTTATCTGGATTTTCAATCATTAAATGGACATCAAGTGGCAATTTTGTTCGTGGTCTGATTGCTTTTACGACATCTGGACCAAATGTAATATTTGGAACAAAGTGACCGTCCATGACATCAATATGCAAGTAATCAGCGCCTAAACGTTCTACTTCAGCAATATCTTTTTCCAAATTCGCAAAGTCTGCGCTTAAAATTGAAGGTGCAATTTTCCCCATTATGAATACCTCGGCTTTCTATTTTTTAATTCCGTTAAAATTTGTACATAATGTTCATAACGAAAATCGGCAATTTCATCTTCTAAAACAGCTGTTTTCACCGCGCAATTGGGTTCATTCTCATGCAAACAACCACGGAATTTACACCCAGAGCGCCGATCTTCAATTTCTGGAAAACAAAATTGTAAGTTCTCAGGTTCTAAATTGTCCCATTCAATGGAACTAAAACCAGGTGTATCAGCAATAAACCCCTCACCAATTGGTAAAAGCTCTACATGCCGCGTTGTATGCCGACCACGGCCGAGGGAAGTTGAAATTTCCCCCGTCTGTAAAGTTAAATCAGGATTTAATTGATTTAAAAAGGTCGATTTCCCAACGCCCGACTGCCCTGCAATGACTGCTGTTTTTCCGTGAATCAAGTCCAAAATAGCTGCTTTATCAACATCACTTCCGGTCAAAAATACCTCATAACCAGCATTTTCATAAATATCTCGGTAGTTTTCGATGGCTTTTCTTTCTACTTCATTGGCTAAATCCATCTTACTGATGCCAATCACCGGCCGAATATCTTCTTTTTCAATCGCAACTAGAAAGCGGTCGGTTAAATTTGTGGAAAAATCCGGTTCCACTGCGGAAAAAATGAGGATAGCAATGTCAATATTCGCAACAGGCGGACGAATTAGTTCATTTTCACGAGGTAAAATATCTAAAATATAACCGTCCGTCTGATTATCTGCTTGAAAAGTGACATCATCTCCGACAAGAGGCGTTAGTTTTCTTTTACGAAAGTTTCCTCTCGCTCTCGTTTGATAGACGACTCCTTCATGAAACACATAGTAAAATCCACTGAGCGCTTTAATAATTTGTCCTTCCAGTTTTACGACCTCCTTTAATTCGGATAATCTACCGTACCTTCATCAATCGTTTCATCATCACGTAAAACTTTATAGCTTCCTTTTGAACCTTCTTCAATTTCAAACGTAATCGTGACACTCGTATTTTCTGTGATATCTAGTTCGCGATATGGTGTTGACATTGAGTGATTTTTGTCATCAATGTAAATTTTAATATGTTTTGGTTTTGGCGAGTTGCTATCGTCACTGGAAGCGTCACCGTACGGAATTTGAATGGTTTTTGTAACGTTTTTCACTGCTTTTTCTTTTGGTCCTTTGGAAATCACAACATTGACAGTCGATCCGGAATTTATAGTCGTACCCGCTGAAGGTGATTGTGAAATAACTTGTCCTTTTTCTACCGTATCGCTATTTTGTTCTGTTGTTTGAATGGTTATGCCTACTGAAGACGCATAGTCATCGAGTGCGGTTTGATTGTAACCACGTAAATCTTTAAGTGTGATAGGGGCTTTTCCCTGACTTACCGTTAATTCAACATCAGTATCTTTTGCAACGACGTCTGTTCCAGCAGAAGGGTCTTGTGAGATTATCATGCCAGCCTCTACTGAGTCACTATATTCTTCTTTTTTCGTAACGGATTTAAACCCTTGTTCTTTTAAAATTTTCTCTGTTTCATCGTAGCTTCTACCAGAATAATCTTCCATTGTGACTTCTTTAGAGCCAATACTAACATAAAGCGTTATTTTAGAACCTTTTTCTTTCATTTCCCCGGCTTCAGGATCCGTTTCAATTACATCACCATCTTTAACGGAATCGCTGTTTTTTTCAATGGTTCGTCCAATCGTAAATCCTTCTTTTTGTAAAAGAGAGATGGCTTGTGATTCCGTTTTGCCACTAACATCTGGCACTTCAAATTCAGTTGGGTTTTTACCAAGCAACCAAAGCGTTAAAATAATGCCAGCAAATAGTAAAATGACACCAAAAACAATCCAGAAAATTTTCTTCTTCTTGCTCATTTTCTTCTTCGTCTTTTTCCCGTCTTCGTCTTCTTTTATGTCTTCTTCGGCAATCGGCGTTTGCGTGACAGTGTCATCTAAGTTGCGCATCGCGTTTTTTGTCGCAACAATTGGAATCGTTTTTGTATCTCCATCGTCCAAGTTAGGAATAAATTTAGGCTCGTTCAGGCGGTCTTCGTTTAAACAGGTTTCTAAATCTTCTTCCATTTCTTCGGCTGATTGGTAGCGCGCAACAGGATCTTTTGCGGTTGCTTTAATAATGATATTTTCCAAGCTTTGCGGAATAGCAGGATTTTTTTCTCGAACAGACGGAATGCTTCCTTGTAAATGTTTGATTGCTATAGAAACAGCTGATTCCCCGTCGTAAGGAACTTGCCCACTTAAAAGTTCATACAACACAATCCCAAGCGAATAAATATCAGATTTTTGGGTCGCCATACCACCACGCGCTTGTTCAGGAGATAAGTAGTGTACTGATCCGACAAGCGAATTCGTTTGTGTAATGGACGTTTCTGAAAGCGCCATTGCAATGCCAAAATCCGTAATTTTTACAACTCCATCATGATCGATTAAAATATTTTGCGGTTTTATATCGCGGTGAATGATATGATATTTATGCGCTGCTGAAATAGCTGAAACAATTTGCTTCATAATTTCAACGGCTTCATCAAATGGGATAGGGTGTTTTTCTTGAATGTATTGCTTTAAATCCATTCCTTCAACATATTCCATGACGATATAATGTAAATCATTTTCTTCACCGACATCATAGATGCCGACAATATTGGGATGTACTAAACTTGTCGCTGACTGCGCCTCACGCTGGAAGCGACGAATCAAATTGCTTTCATCAGCTAAATCAATGCGTAAGATTTTAACAGCCACATCGCGGTCTAAAATCATATCATGTGCTAAAAAGACATTGGCCATACCGCCGCCGCCAATTGGGCTTAAAATTTTATATCGTCCGCTTAGTCGTTTGCCAATCATCATGATGAGTCGCCCCCTCTCCTTGCGTTATCTCGTTCTAGTAACAATACAGTAATATTATCTTCCCCGCCGTTCGCGTTTGCTTTTGTAATCAGCGCATCGGCTTTTTCAGCAAGCGTTCTTTTGCTCATTAAAACTTGGCGCATATCTGCCTCTGAAATCATATTGCTTAGTCCATCTGAACAGAGAAGCAAAATATCCGCTGTTTGAAATGGCGTGATAAATGTATCTGTATCAACGAATCCTTCCACGCCTAATGCGCGTAGTAAAATATTTTTTCGTGGATGATTTTCTGCATCTTCTTTTGAAATTTCACCTTTACGAAGAAGTTCATTCACAAGCGAATGGTCTTCTGTAATTTGCACAAACTTATCATCTTGAAGCAAATAACCGCGGCTATCCCCAACATTTGCAATAATCGCTTGACTTCTCGTGAAAATCGCAGCGACTAGCGTTGTGCCCATTCCTTTAAGTTCGGGTTCTTTTTCTGCTTCTGCGGTAATGATGCGATTGATTTTTTGAATCGCAACACGAAACCAGTCTTCTACATCATTCGCATGTAGAAATTCTTCCGTTTCTTGCCAAGCTTCACTAAGGAGCTTTACGGCCATTTCAGAGGCAACATCACCAGCACGGTGACCGCCCATTCCATCTGCAACTATGACAATTGGATTCCCAGTTTTATTTTCAAAAACACCACCGTTATCTTCATTATGATGCCTGATTCTTCCTCTGTCAGTTCTAAATTCAACTTGCATAGTTTTTTCTCTCCAATCTTAAGGGCACCGTTTGAAACTCGCAACATAAAATCCGTCACTTCCAAAATCAGTAGGTAAAATTTGTAAGTCATTGCCCGTCTTTAAATGTTCTAATGATTTCGGGACAGCAACCGACTGAGCAACAAATTCTGGATGCTTCTCCAGAAACTTCTGCACAACTTCGGTATTTTCTTCCCTATCAATCGTACAAGTACTATAAACTAATATACCATTTTCTTTAACAAGTTGGCTAACTTCATCTAAAATGGCGAGCTGAATTTCGCTAAGCCGCTCAATATCCTCAGGCTTCTTGCTGTATTTAATATCCGGTTTTCGTTTTAACACGCCAAACCCGGAACACGGTGCGTCCACTAAAACACGGTCAAAGCTTTTTGTTTCGAACTCGCTCGTAGCTTTTCGGGCATCCAGTGCAAGCGTTCGCACGTTTAATAAATTCAACCGATTTGCAGCACTTTCAACGAGTTTCGTTTTATGGGCGTGGATGTCAAGCGCCATCACACTGCCAGTTCCGTGCATTTTCTCCGCAATATGCGTGGTTTTCCCCCCAGGAGCTGCACATGCATCTAAAACGTCCAAATCGTCCGATAGCATAAGCGCATAGGCCACAATCATCGAACTTTCGTCTTGAATGGTACATTTTCCGGTTTTAAACGCGTTCGTATTTGCGATGCTTCCTTTTTCAATCTCCAGGGCCTCAGGGATGATGTCCGATACTTTAGACGAGATTCCTTGATCCGAAAACTCCTTCACGAGTGATTTAGGGTTTGTTTCTGTCATGTTGACACGTACGGTTTGAGTCGGCGGAACGAGAAATGCTAACCCAATTTCAAGTGCGCGCTCATAACCATATTGGGCAATAAAGCGAGCGGCAAGCCATTCAGGTAAACTGGCTTTAATACTAAGTCGCCGCACATCATCTGAAATTTCATCTATTTTAGGTACGCCGCGCCTGATAATATTTCGTAAGACGCCGTTCACAAATTTGGTTACACCTTCATGACCGCGCTTCCGCGCAATCTCGCCAGCCTCATGTAAAATGGCATGTTCAGGTATTTTATCTAAAAACTCTATTTGATAAACAGAAAGTCTAAGCAAATTTTGCACCCAGTCTTCTGGTTCTTTTTTCAAAAAAGGTTTCAGAAAAAAATCAAGCGTGATTTTTCGCTGTATCGTACCATAAACAAGCTCAGTAAGTAGCCCCCTATCCGCTAAATTTAAATCTTGTTTTTTTAAAGCGTCATTGATTAAAAGGTGGCTATAAGAACCTTGTTTTTCTACTTTTTCAATTAGTTCAAGAGCAATTTCACGAACTTCTTTTTTCATCTAATCACCAAACCTAACCTCATTAGAAATATTTCGTAGTGTTCCTTGAATAAAGGCATTCGCATCCATTTTAGGTTTACCAGAAGGCTGAACAACCTCTGGCACAACAATTTTCCCGTCACCACAAACAATGCCAAATGTTGATTTCCCGAGCATCACAAAACTTCCAGCCGCTAAATCCGACTCCGAATCCGCAAGATGCGCCTGCCAAATTTTAAACGGTTTCCCGTCAAAAGTTGTATACGCCACAGGAAAAGGCGAAAGCCCGCGAATATGATTCCACACCACTTTTGCTTCTTTTGAAAAATCAATTTTTTCCTGTTCGCGCGTCACATTGCGTGCAAACGTCACGTTTTCCGGATTTTGCGGTACCGCGTCTATTTTCCCAGCTAAAAAGTCTGGCAAAATTTCCATTAAAAGCTCGGCGCCAAGTTTAGAAAGCTTCTCAAACATCGTCCCCGTATCGTCGAGGTCCGTAATGGGAATACTGCGTTTTGCAATCATATCACCAGCATCTAATTTTTCAACCATATACATAATGGTCACACCTGTTTCGCTCCTTCCGTCCATTACCGCATAATGAATGGGTGCGCCGCCGCGGTATTCTGGGAGAAGTGAGGCATGGACATTAATTGCCCCTTTTTTGGGGTGCGTAAGCAATTGGTTTGGTAAAATTTGGCCGTAAGCAGCCGTCACAAGTAAGTCGGCTTCAAGTGAAAGTAGCTCATCTAGTTCGCTAGAGTCTCGCAATTTTTCAGGCTGATAAACAGGGATATCCAATTGTTCAGCAGCCGCTTTAACAGGTGTTGCCGTCAAAATTCGCTTTCTGCCAAGTGGGCGATCAGGTTGGGTGACAACTGCTATCACCTCATATGTTTTAGCGAGGCTGTTTAAAATTGGGACAGCAAAATCTGGCGTGCCCATAAAAATAATTTTTTCCATTTTTTCACTCCTTACATTAGAACATACGGCTCCACATCAATCGAAATCGTTAGTCCTTTTGCTTGTTCTTTTTGATAATGTTCGAGCAACTTTTTCAGTTCCTCTTTTAAAGCTGGTTCTTTTTTATATTTAATCATACATTGGTAGCGAAACTTATTTTTAATCCGACTAATTGTACTTGGAACAGGACCTAAGATAATCGAGTCCGCACCTAATTTCGTGCGCAAATAGCTGGCCATATCTTGAATGGTTTGGATCACTTTTCGTTCATCTTCATGACTCACATTAATCAGTGTCAAAAAGTAAAAAGGCGGGTAAGCTCCGCGGTGTCGCATCGCCATTTCATGCTTATAAAAGCCATCATAATCATGTTTTCTCGCAAACTCAATACTATAATGCTCGGGGCTGTAGCTTTGAACAACCACTTCTCCGGGTAAAACATGCCGCCCAGCGCGCCCACTCACCTGCGTGAGCAACTGAAACGTCCGTTCAGCCGATCTAAAATCAGGTAAAAAAAGCATCGTGTCCGCATTCAAAACGCCAACAAGCGTAATATTTGGAAAATCGAGTCCTTTAGCAATCATTTGCGTGCCAAGTAAAATGTCTGCCTCACCGTTTTGAAACCGCGTAAGAAGTTTCTCATGCGCGCCCTTTTTGCGTGTCGTATCCACATCCATCCGAATGACGCGCGCCTCAGGGATCAATTTTGCAAGACTTTCCTCCACTTTTTGAGTCCCCGTCCCGAAATACCGAATGTGCTCACTCGAACACGATGGGCATTTATCTGGCACACGTTCCTCATGTCCGCAGTAGTGGCATTTCATTTTATGCACCGCCTGATGATAGGTGAGCGAGATGTCGCAATTGGGGCACTCTACAACGTAACCGCAGTCGCGACACATGACGAATGACGCGTATCCCCTTTTATTCAAAAGAAGAACGGTTTGCTCTTTTCGTTCCATGCGCTCTTTCATTTTTTCAAGTAGTGTGCGTGAAAACTCCGTGCGATTTTCATTGCGCAATTCTTCGCGCATATCGACAACGTGAACTTCTGGCATTTCTTGTTTGTTAATACGCGTTGGGAGCTCAAGTAGCGTGTATACATTTTTCGTTGCACGCGCGTACGATTCAAGCGAGGGCGTTGCACTGCCAAGAACAACAGGACAGCCGTGCCGCTTTGCTCGCCAAATCGCCACATCGCGCGCGTGATAACGCGGATTATCTTCTTGTTTATATGTCGCCTCGTGCTCCTCATCAATAATAATAAGTCCTAAATCTTCAAATGGCGCAAAAACCGCAGAACGCGCGCCCACAACAACTTTTGCTTCTCGTCTCTCAATTTTTCGCCACTCATCATATTTTTCACCGTGTGAGAGTGCGCTATGAAGCACCGCAACTGCATCCCCAAATCGACTTTTAAAGCGTTCCACCATCTGCGGTGTAAGAGAAATCTCTGGAACAAGTACAATCGCTTCTTTTCCTTTTTGTAAAACTTCCGCAATAGATTGCAAATAAATTTCCGTTTTTCCGCTTCCAGTTACGCCGTGAAGCAAAAAAGTTTCTGGGCGTTTTTCACTTGCCGCATCTATTATCGCGTCGCAAGCCGTCTTTTGTTCGCTAGAAAGTAAAAGTGGCGTTGTCCGCTCAAACTCGCGACCTGCATACGGATCCCGACTAACAAATTGATCAGCCAGTTCCAGCATACCATTTTTAACTAACTTATCAATGGCCTGTTTACTTACGCCAAGCTCTTCTCTAAGCTGTTTGACTGGCACAAATTCAGTCTCAGCCATTTCAAAATAGGCAAGAATTTTCGCCATAGCTTTCGCATTTTTAGGTAAATCCGCACGAGCATCATGCAATTCATTGGGGGAAAGCTTACATTTTACAACACGCATTTTTTTATTTGTCACTTTATTTTTCACAGCGTGGGCGAGCTCAATTTGTCCGCTGCGCAAATATTTTTGTACGCTTTTTAAAATGCCACGCCCCGCTAATTCTTTAAACGGCAACGTCTCATGTCCTTCAAAAAGTCGTTCTAATTCGTCGTCTTCTGTATCAAGTCGCACCACGTACTTCTCGTATTTAGCCCTAAGAGCAGCCGGTAGCATCGCCTGATACACTGAAACGCGGAAAGCAAGTGTTTCTTTTGCGAGCCAGTCGCCAAGTTCGAGCAATTCTTCGTTTAAAACAGGAAGAACATCCATGACGGAATCAATTGCTTTTAACTTCGCAACATCCATAGCGTCCTCTGTCCCCACAATAAAACCTTGAACTTTCCGATTTCCAAATGGCACCGAAACGCGCGTCCCAACAGTAGCAAGTCCAACCAAATTATCTGGTATGACGTAATCAAACGGCCTGTCCACCTGCATCGCTGGAACATCGACAATCACTTTCGCAATTTGACTCATTATTTTTGCTCCAATCGGCTAGCTACCCGCTTCACAATTTCTTTTGCAACTTCACTTTTGTCTAAAATCGGGTAACTTTCTTCGCCGCCATTTGCCCCGTAAATCGTCACAATATTCGTATCGGTGCCAAAACCCGCACCCGCGTCTGTAATATCATTCGCCACAATAAAATCTGCCTTTTTAGACATCAATTTTTTAAGGGCATTTTCGCGTACATTTTCAGTTTCCGCAGCAAAACCAACTACAACTTGATTCACCGTTTTTGTTTCGCCAACGTCTGCCAAAATATCCTTCGTACGTTTCATTTCCACGACAAAATCCCCAGGCTGCTTTTTAATTTTTTGTTCGCTAACATGTTGCGGCGTATAGTCTGCCACAGCGGCCGTCATGACAAATGCGTCTTGTTTCGCCTGATTTTCTTTCACGGCCGCATACATTTCTTCTGCTGATTCCACATATATAACGTTCACACCAGGTGGGACTAAACGCTCACGTGCACTTGTTACAAGCGTCACATTAGCTCCGGCGCGTTTTGCCGCCTCTGCGACAGCAAAGCCCATCTTCCCTGTTGAATGGTTTGTAAAATAGCGGACGGGATCTAGTTTTTCGCGTGTCGCACCGGCTGTTACAAGCACGTTTTTCCCAAAAAGAAGGGTCTCATCTTCTAAAAAAAACTCACGAATGCGCTGAACGATTTTTTCGGGCTCCTCAAGTCGTCCGCGGCCCACGTAGCCGCATGCGAGATAGCCTTCTTCTGGCTCGATAAAGCGCACCCCGTCTGCATATAGTTGGTTGATGTTTCGCACAACAGCAGGATGTTCAATCATGTGCACATTCATTGCTGGCGCTACCCAAACGGGTGCTTCGGTTGCTAGAAGCGTTGTCGTCACCATATCATCAGCTTGCCCATTCGCCATTTTCGCAATTAAATTCGCGGTTGCCGGGGCCACAATCACAAGGTCAGCCCAGTCAGCAAGATCAATATGCGCCACCACTTTCGAATTTTTTTCATCAAAAGTGTTTGTATAAACATCATTTCTGGATAAAACTTGAAAAGAAAGCGGGGGAACAAATTCCGTCGCATGCTCCGTCATCATCACTTTCACGTTTGCGCCCGCCTGCGTTAATTTACTCGTAAGGGCAACGGCTTTATAAACCGCGATACCGCCAGACACTGCTAGTAAAATATTTTTTCCATTCACTTCTACTCACCTCAAGTCCACGTAATCTTTTTTATTATAACATGTTTTGGCAAGGAAGATTATGCTTCTGTTTTTGAAAATAAAGAAGCGCCTCAGAAATTTGAGGCGCTTTTTTGTTATGAGGAACAGCTCATCATTTGTTTACAAGTTGTTCTACTATTCTTGCGATTAAAGTGAATCTTAAAGCTGCTGTTCTTTTGGCGACAAGTTTTATTTGCTATGCACAAAACGTAAGGGTAGTATGCATATTTTGAAATCCCGTGCCATCAAGTTCCATAATTTTTGCAATTGCTCCACTTTCATAACTCCAATAATCGCTATATCATGTAGACTTTTATGGGCGTCACACCAGTATACATAACTGATTTCAAAGCTTGTTAGTACACTAGTAAATATACACACGCCTTTTATGCCCAGTTATTATAATCCTTATAAATTATAGTTTATTAGTTAGCTCTTGTTTCCAATCTTGAAGTGCATTAAGGTCACTATAATCAACTTTATATCAGCTTGACTCGATTTCAAATAAAAGGTTATTTTTATACTTTCTGTTTTTGATCGCTTGCTTTTGAAAACAACTTTTGTAAAAGAAAAAGTTGCTTAGATTCTCTGATTAACGCGTTGGTCAATTAATCACTTGACTTAATAATTCCTATATATCTTTTTCGGGAAGAATATCTAAAGCTAATTGAACAAGCTCCAAAAAGATTGCCTTTTTGTTCTTGTAAAAATCATTTAAATCAAACATATACATGCTGCCTAATTGTTTTCTATAAGTTTAGTATTTTCTATACCATCCACAAGACAACTCAGCAGTATTCAAAACTGCTTACAAAAATGCATATCTAGGTGAGAATAGATATGCATCTTATAATTACGAATTTTTTCCCTTAAAACAGTTTAGCCATAGGTGTGCTTTACATTTTTTAAGCTTTTATAACCAAATACACATAAACTATCCTATATGACTTTAGAAATTTATAATAAACAAACTGATACAAACTAGTAAAACGCCTTCAAAAAGAATAAAACTCCATACATACTTTTTTCTTTTTATATCTACTAGACCTGTACTTAAAAAGGCTATTAATAATACTATATGTAGCCATATTGGAAAATCGATTCCTGAGTCATTTTTAATCATTGAAATGCTCATAACGACACATATAATTGTCCAAATAAAGAATACACTTGTCAAAATTACCTTCTTTGTCATACAAATTTCTCCTCTTAATATGGTTTAGAACTAAAATACCAACGTCCGATACTTTTTAGTTGTTTGTCTATTTTTTTACCTTTAATTGTACCTATCACACGTACATCTTGAAATCTGAATGCATATTGACTTTTTCCATACCCCGTAGGAACTAACCCCTTTGTCCGATATTGTTTAAATTGAATTTTACCATTAAAAAGATAGCCTGCTGATATAGTTCCTAAACCGACAACGCTTGCCCAATTACCCACAGTACTAGCAATAGCAGATGTTGCGATAGTCACCCCTGTTAATGCCGCAATTGAAATTACTCCACCAATGACTCCAACAAGAGTTCCAATGGACTTTACAGTTTTGCTGATTTTTACACTTCCAGTTGATATATATTTAGCATCCCAAGCTGAAGCTTTAAGCAACTTAGGCGTCGAACCAACCATATTATTTTCAACCCTAGTATCTATTTCAACAGCTACTTTTTCCCCATCGATTATCATAAAGTCGTCACCTTTACTATACGTAAAGGTATGAACCTCATTATTTTCTTCAACTGTTTCAATTTTGAAAGAATCTTCTGTTTTAACGGATTTGTAGTCTACAGCTTCATCATCTACTGTTATCGTAAAGGACTCTTTATCTTTTGTTACAACGTGATTTGTTATTTCAGCATCCCCACCAAATTCTTGTGCTTTTACTGTCGGTGGTAACATTCCAATTGATAAAATAAATACAGTAAGCACTACAACAAAACTTTTGTAAAACTTTTTCATAGTTAGTTCCCCGTTTCCTTAAGTAGTTTCACAAATAATTGTATACAAAAATCCCTCTCATCATCTATTACATACAAATATCATCTGTAATTTTATTGTAACACAGAAAATCAGATAAAATGAAAAACATCCCAAACACCTTACTTTTATGCCTAAACAAGCATTTAAGCCCGTTCTTTTCGATTTTTTGAACACTTATTTGTAAATTACACTTTTGACAGAATGTGATTTTTGTTACATTAGATTGAATTACTGTTCCGTTTCGGTTTTGAATAAACAACTAACATTCTTACCAAAGCATTTTTATTCCCTTAATAGTGAAGAGGTGGTTTTGTATGATTTTTATAGCCGTGTGAACCATAGTCAATTCGAAATCTTTGTTGACTAACTTTTTCATAAATTACTGTGGACTTTTCTCCCCCCTGAAAGTTTATTATGTGTAATTTTAGAATCTGGTTTCCCCATCATCGGAGCGTTCCTACGCCAATATTCTGCAGGCACAAAAGGCCCTTGTCTTTTAGTTTTTTTCTATAATATATTGATTTAGCTGATTGGAATACGCGCTTCGCTAAGTATCCCCCTTTACTAACCACTTTTCCAGCTATTTTAAATTTGCCACCACCACCCGCAATTAATGCTTTTTTTTCCAACTCTTCGTCTTTTTTTAAGCTTTATAGCCATCGTAAGCGGCAAAACCGGCATTTATTTCTAGCCAAACCCAATATCCATCAAAGTCAACGTGCATAACAGGATTATTTTGACCATAATCATCCCATTCATCGTTTGGGCGTCGTCTTCGCCTGAGACTGGGGCGTAGGCGGTAAACACGTCTTGTTCGGTCTCACAGTAACGAGATATTAAGTAATACTGTTCGTTTTCTTTGCCAATTGACACCAACCTAATCTTACTTTTAAATTAAGTCTACCGAATTGGCTACATTAGTCACTCTAAAACCAAGTAGTCTGTCACCGATTTATCATAATCAAAAGTTCTCAATTGTTTAACATTTATATTATCATAGCCCCTAACAATCGCTTTTCTAATAACCAATCTTTTCTCTTTTGAACCAAATTTATCTTGCCAGTATAACGCAACTAGCTGATTTTCTTCAAAATGACTTATTCTTTCCAAAAAATGGATATATTTTTCTAATGGTTGGCTTGTATTATTTCTAGATGTTTGCTTATCCAACTGCATTAATTCACTTGCCTTAATCCCACCATTTATTTGTTTAACCACACCGATAGCACTTGGAAGTCTCGTATCATTCATGCCTACAAAATATGACGTTCCTAGCCTAGGTCTGAAATATTTTTTTGCACTATCTCTTTTATTACCTATAAATAATAACTCCCCTTGCGGACAATAACAATCTATTTCTGGACATAAAAAGCTAACTACTACTTTATTGAATTTCTGATTTTCTATAATTATCTCCTCCTACCGTTTTTATCATATCTATGCTGTATTTTATGATTTTTAGTATTTTGTAGAACTATATACTTATATCCGTATCCTTTTCTGTCTTCATATCCTCTCCTATGAGCTAACTGGTAGCCGTTTGGAACTCTTATGGATTTTCTAGCTACCCCTCTTTTATTTCTACTTTTTCTTTTGATTGCATTAATGTCTCTTTTAATTTCGCTACATATATGTCTTGGCAGTTTAGTGTCGTTCACCATTTCCCTTAGTTTGGTCTGCTTACCTAACTTTATAGCAATTCTAAATGAACCACCAATTGCTTTTCTGGCCAGCTTAAACTTACCATCGCCAAGCGCACCTTTACCTGCTGCAATTCTAGCTTTTTCCAACTCTTCGTCTTTTTTTAAGCTTTATAGCCATCATAAGTTGCAAAACCGATATTTATTGCTAGTCCTCCCCAATGCCCATTAAGGTAAACTAAATATCTATGATTGTTATACCTAAAAAAGAATATTTTTATTTCAAAAAGCTAAGCATGATTTTCTGGAAAGCAACGCTCTAATGCATCAATAATCGAAACTGGTAAATCTTGACTTTTCAATCTAGTTATTTCCTCAAAAATTAAATCTCGGTTTTCGAAACTTAGAATTTCTTCTAAGGCAATAATGGTACGAATGACTATGATGTGATAGTCATCCTTTAGCAAAGCTAGTAACGGCTTTAGATATTCTTTCCTTCCTAATTTATAAAGTGAACTATATATTCCTACAAGCGCAACGCTATCAGCTTCAAAAGGGATTCTTTCTTCTAAAAACTCGATTAAATTTTCACTTAAAACGCCAATAGCTTCACCAGCAAAACATCTGACTAACTCATTCTCATCACTTTTTAGCAATTCCATTATCTTTGTTAATTGCCTTAAATCTTTTTGTTCTTGAATAATTTCTATAGCAGTAATTCTAACTAGCTCATCACTTTCATTTAACCCTCGACCTGCTGCTTCTAAAACTCTTTCATCTGAAAAGCGAATTAATTCCTCATATGCATATAGTTTAACTTCACTATTCCGAGAATCAGTAAACTGTAGCAACCTTTTTAACTGTTCATTAGAATTAAGCTTTAAAATAAAATCTTCTACTATTTCTACATCAGCATCATTGTCAGATAGTAATTTTATGACCCATTTATCCCTTTCGTTTTCGTGCATTTTTTATCTCCCTACCTTTCAATTCTTTCTCATGCTCTCTCTTCGTAGCACCAGTTGTTGAATTATATCTAGCCTAGATTTCAGCATCCGACAAGTACCTAATCCAGAATCTCTGACATTTTTTCTTTTCACCTTTAGCAAATTTACTGATACTTAGTCTAAGTTATGCATACTCCGATTAGCTTCTAAGCTGGGCATTGTTCTATAACCTCAATTCTCCTGCAATAAAATCTAATGGATTGAGATTCATAGTCCTCAACATAATAATTAATATTTTCTAGTTGTGAATCAGAAATTGTATCAATTCCTATATCATAAAAATATTGATCACTTGAATCAGCGTTTACTTTTAAATCCTTTACACCTAAAAACTTTACTGCAATACTATCACTTTTTTCATTGAAACAAGCTATTAAAACTACTTCCTCATTTTCTACAAAATAAGTAAACTTCGTAATTGTATTTAAGTTTTCCTCTACAAACAAAGAATTTTCAGCTACTATAGTTTCTAATTTTCTCCATTTTGTCATGACTTCTCCCTCCCGCTATTTTCTATAACTATTAAATCTTGTTCCGCAGCCTTTAAATTCGCCTTACTATTTCTAAAAAATTTCTTTCCTCGTAGCGTAGAATACCTATATTACTCATATAAACCTAAAACGTAAAAATAGATAATTTACTCTATTAACAACCACGTTTTGTACTTATTTCTTATATCAGCTCGTCTCGATTCACTTGGTAGAAAGACATCCAGCCCCCTATCATCGTATAAATGATAGATTTGCTTATTTGTCACTCCGATAATAAAGTAATCTAAATCAGAATTGGGGTAGCCTATTATATCTCTCGAAGCAATATGATGTAGCAATTGATTAATCCTAATTTCATTTATCCTACATCTAATATTAACTTCAAAATAGTTTTCTATCCCTTTAACTTTCCGCACTTTAGATGTATACTTTATTTTTTTATTCTTAATAAATTTTTTGATTACTCCAGTGGAACGAGTTTTTCTTTTATGATAGTCATGAATCATAATTTCGACATCTTCATCTTCTTTAAATAACTCATGAAATAGCTTCATAGACCGTTCATCAACCTGATCCATATAATGAGGAGAAGTTGATAACATATTAGGGTTCCCTATCTCAAAGCGTATCCCCTCTTCTTGAAGTATATGAATATAGTCTTTTTTGTCATTCAAACTGCTCTCCTCCTCTATTTCCCCACTATCTTACCATCACTTTTTATGGATGCTTTCCGTTTACCACTCTTATCTTTTACTTTCCAACTACTCCCCTTATGTCCATCACGATTTTTTTCAATTGTCCAACCATTTTTTTGCTTTATAACCTACTTTCTCTTTTAAGTTTTGGTTGAACTTCCCAATATCAACATAATCACCATTGCCTTTTCTTAAGAAGGTAAATGCTACTACAATTGCCAATAAATGTTTTAATACATACTGAAACCCCTTTTGTGAAGTTAACTCTCTGGAAAATAATGTTCTAATGCCTCCTGATCAGCATATATCTCATATAAATTGGCTTTTTTGACAAAATATAACTGCTCTTTCAACATTTCCCCCACTCCTTATTCATTTTCGTAAATAATCGCAAGCTCACCGTCCAAAACTAGAACAACTGCCTTTCCATTCTTTTCTAAATTAAAATCGAGAGTAGCTTTGCTTGAAAATATTTTTTTGAAAAGGGAACTCGGCTGACCTTTTTTCACTTGATAATTTGGCTGGCTAGCATAGAAAAGATAAACCCGGTCCATAAAGCTTTCTGAATGTAATTTTTCAAGTGCTTCTTCGCGAACATCAGGTATTACTGGCTCTGATAGCAACATTTTGTTTTCCAAATGGTAATCAATCTGTAACTCATCCAAAACATCATCATAAAAACTCGAAATCGCAATCATTTGAAGGGCATCATCTGCATACAACTTTTGTAGCGTGTCATCTCCCCCTTCATTTGGATCATTTAAAAGTCGCGCAAAAATACGTTTGAAATTTCCATCCGGCAAATCAAATTCTTTTAAAAAGTCTGGCGGAACAGCAATATCAATGGAACTACTTTCCTCATATGGCATAAATGGAACAATTTCGTCATCAAGACGCTTATCAATCAATTCAATAAAGTTTTCATAATCCTCTTCATTTTGAGCAGATACGTAGAGAACAGGGTCATTTCCAAGTAAAGTAATCGCAACCGAATCGCCGCTTAAATGGCGGCCAATGTCCCACTTGCCTTTTTTTCCAAATTGTTCTAAACGAAATTCACATGGGCGCCCTAAAAATAGGGTCATATACTTACTGGTGCCATATACACAAAACTCCTCCAAAACTTTCACCACATGAAAAGGACTTGGTGAGTGTAAATAAATTTCTGTCATATGGATTTTAAAAGGAATGTTTTCCTCGTTTAGAAATTGCTTCACTCTTTTTTTACTCTGTAAAATAATCGTCATCGCATCATTAGCCACAATTTTTTTCATATCGCTAAAAACATCTTCTCCGTCTTCCCAACCTTCAAAAATGATCTCGCCTACAAAGCCTTCATTTTGAATTGGCTTGTATTCCAAAAATTCTTCTTTACTCATTTTCTTCCTCCACTAAATAACCCATTTTTTTAAGTTCATTCAAAACATAATTTTTCGATTGCCCGTACGAAATGGCTGTTTTCAAGCTTTTTCCATCTTTTTTTAAAATATGCAGATGTTTATCATAATTAGAAAAAATTTGCGTTTTCCAATTTGTTCGAAAAATCATTTTTTTGATTTCAAATTGCTTTAACTGAAAACTTTTCCGATCTTCAAGTAAAGCTTTCATTCCTTTTTTTACTAAAACAGCATCCACATGAGCCTCTCGCTTATCCTGACGTCCTCTTGCTATTTTGTACGGAATATAAAATAAAATGGCGCCAAAAAGCCCCGCCTGGTCAAGCAAATTTTCATGATGAAACTGCCCGCCTAGTTTTACAAAAACAAGTGTATCTTCGTAAAAATAAACCCGGTAATACTCATCACCGGCAAAAAAACGTGGCAATGACAAATGAATGTGCGGATATTTTTTCATAGCTTCTCCTTTTTTATTGTTAATCTGAAGTTTTAGATGCATGAGATGACACATGCATCTAAAACTTTGAGTAAAAGTACGCATAATGGACTACAACTTCTCTGAAAAAGATAGACTTGCTTATCTGTAGTAGGTCTATCTTGGTTGGCAATGCATCTCACTTTAGTGTAACCATTCTGCGTGTTTGGGTATGGGTTAACACATGCCTCGGTTGTCGTGGCTGTGTTTTAAGGACAACTTCTCATACATCATAGACATTTTTTTCTGCGACAACTAACTTTGCCGTCTTCATTGGTCATATCTTGGCAATGATACCGCCATGCATGTTCTAAAAGTTTTTCCTAATATCTCGATTACCTCCATAATAATCTGAGATAATAATACTTTTTAGTTTCAAAATTATTCCTCCTTTCCGACATTCAATTCTTCAAATATGAACTTAATTGAACTGTACCATATGAAAGAATCCGAATATCTTGGATTGAAAATAATGTTTCACTTTCAATATTCCCATAGGAATCAGCCACATCGCAAATTAGATATTCTTCATTTAAAATTGATTGGACATACCCTTCTATCCTTTCTCCCCATGAAAGGTAAAATTCCGCAGGGTTTTTTTTCATTTGAAGATACACTAAAATTTCTGTAATAATATCTTTACCTACAAAATTCGAATTTTCTTTTTTATAATTTTCCTCCTTCAATTTCTTTATCTGCTCCAAATACAAACTAGATCTATCAAACTTTATAATATCTTTAATCGGAAAGCATGATATCCCATCATACTTTCCTTCTGGAGAATAATTTTCTATTAAGACATGTTGTGAGTAAACTGCTAAAATTTTTCCCACCATAAAATTCTCAAATTCTGATTCATCACAATAAATGCTTACCAGCTTATTTCCCTCGCAGAGACTCTCTAATACTTTTTTCATAACCAATTATTTCCTCCTCTTCCAATTTGGTTTTTGCTTTTTCTTCTCATTTCCTCTACCTGGACGTGGCTTAGTATGTTTATTCCAATTGCTCTTCCTCTTATTTTTACCATGTTCTTTAAATCTACTTACTGACCTCTCCCATGTTTTTCGAAGGGTTTTATATCCTGATTTAGCAATCGGTTTTCTATACTTCCACAATGTCTTATACTGTTTTCGGAATTTTTCTGTCTTTTTCCAAGCCCATTTGCTCCCTTTGCCGATGCCATAGCCAACCGCAGGAGCCGCCGCAATCGCCGCACCATAACCCCAATAAACAACTGGAATTACAAATGCAAAATTCCCATCTGGATCCACATACATCACAGGATTATTATTCGCATAGTTATACCCATTCATCGTTTGCGGGTCGTCTTCATCACCTGGGTCTGGGTCGTAAGCGGTGAACACGCCTTGTGCTGGTTCATAGTAGCGAGCCATCAAGTAATACTGTTCGATTTCCTTATCATACGTATAACCGGCATACAGATACGGGTTAGCGCGTGCCTCGGTTGTTGTGGCTGTGTTTTTAAGGACAACTCCCCAGGCATCATAGGCGTATTCCGCGACCACTTTGCCATTCTCATCGGTCAGCGCCACCACATCACCATGCGCGTTGTAGTGATAGTAAAGAGTTTTGCCATTCATTTTCATGGCTAGGCGAATACCGCTGTCGGAGTAAACATACTGGCGGAGCACTTTTCCAGCGCTATCCGTTTCATAGAGCACATCAATGCTATCGCCGTCGTAGTGGTAATTGGTTGTCACACCGTCTAATGTTTTGGATAAGCGGCGGTTGTCATCATCATAAGTATAACGGACAAATGGACTATTTTCACCTTTTTTTGTGATGCTGATTAAACGGTCGCCTGTATCCCACGTATAAGTAAATTTCCCGTCGCTTGTTCGGTTACCATTGGTATCATAGGTGAGTGTATCGCCACCAAATTGCACTAGCTGATTGCCATCATTGAACGTGGCGGCAATGGTCTTCGATTCTGTCCCAGTTATTTGGACTTGTGTGCGATTACCAAAACCATCATAGGTGTAGGATTTGATGGTGCCGTCTGGTAGGCTTTCTTTGGTTAATTGATTCACGGCATCATAGTCATAGGTGGTTTTACCGCTTTTTTTGTTGTCGATACTCGTGCGGTTGCTTGCTGCATCGTACGTATAGCTCTCATCTAAAATGAGGTCTCCCTCTGCATCGCCAATCGCCACATTGGTTACTTTTTGGGTGCTATCATACACATAATTTGCGGCTGTGCCGTTACCGGCTGTGTATAAGCCAATGTTGCCGAATTCATCGAACTCAAAATAGGCGTTTTTGCTGCCATCATTCACACGTGTGTTTTGGTCTAGATCGTTGTACGTGTAGCTTGTTTTTGCGGTATAGTCGCCGTGATGAATAGAAACATCGCCCACTTTGTCGGTTTTGCCTTTGTTATCTTGTGTTGGCTTGTCTTTGTAGGTGTAGCTAATCTGACCGCCACGTTCGGCTACTTTTGTAATGCGGTCTGCATCGTCGTAAGTTTTGTCCGTCACGATACCATTAATTTCGTCCGTGACTTTCGTTTGGTTGCCGTTTGGATCGTATTGGAATTTGAACGCTGGTTCGTCGTTCCACTTGATGCCGCTCACGCGGTCTGCTGAATCGTACGTACTTTCGGTTATGCGCCCGTTTGGCATAATCGCCTTTGTCTCATTGCCGCTTGCATCGTATTCGTACTGAATTGTCCGCCCAAGTGCATCGGTGAACGCTGTAATCTTGTTGTCTACGTCGTAGGCATAACTGTTTTTTTGCGTTTTCCCAGAAGCGGTGACGTTCTTCTCTGTGGTGTTGCCGTTGTCGTCATATTTGTAAGAAACGGCTGTGCCATTTGCGAGCGTTGTGTCGACAAGGGCATTATCGGCATCATAGGTGAGTGTTTTTTTGTTCCCTTTTTCATCGGTTTCAGATGTTTTGTTGCCGTAGGCGTCATAGGTGAAGCTGATTTTACGGCCTTCTTCGTCGTAGCTTGCCGTCACATAGTTGCCAGATGCATCATATTCTTCGCGTGTAAGTACTTCGCCTTCTATCACGCGAACATCGTCAAACCAAGCTTTTCCTGTTAAGCCATTACGGAATAATGTATAAATTTTAATCGATTTAATTGGTTTTGCTGGTTTAATGACGGCGGCACTTCGGTTCCAGTCATTTGTGCCGAGTGGGAACTGCCCTTGAACATAGGAAGCTGTTCCGTCTTGATAATAAACGGTTCCACAAATGGAGTAATCATTTGACATCACATTCGTTGTGCCATTTACTTTTGCATTTTCTGATTTAGATAATGCGGTTAATGTGAGTGCCTTTGCTTCTTTTTGATTGATCGTAACGTCTTGAAGCATATGTGTGTGCGCTTCACTTGTTGCTTTTCGTTCAAAATAGACAGAGCTATCGCCGCTAAAACTTTCCCCGTCTACTACCCTAGCTTGAGATAGAGCGGTGTTTCCTGTACGCATCCATTCTGCAGGAAGCGTCCCATTATGATCTTCAAAGCTGTTGTTTGTCACTGGGTTATAGCTAGATGCTACGCTACCTTTTTCGAGTTGAGCATTATCATACCAAATCGTACCTTTTCCTTTGTACGGAGCAGCTTGTTCGTTGTCCAAGTAAAGCAATACTTGCCGCGTGTTTTTGGATGTTTTAAACGTCAATTGGCGTTTTACCCAGCCACTATTATTTTTAATCGAAGTAGGGCGATTGGACTGCCAGACATTCCCATCCGTAACGTCTTTCGCATTTGCATCTTGTAGTCTAGCGATCAAAATGCCGTCCGCGTTTGTCAATCCAGATGTTTTCGTCCACGCACTAAATGTGTAGGTCGTTTCTGGCGCAACATCCACACGCTGAGTCGCCGCCGAGTAACCTTTTTCCGTTGAAAGCGCCTCACTCGTCACTTTCACAGAACCACTGCCACCAAGCGCACCCGGTGCCATTTGCGTGTTATCAAACGTAATGCCACCCTTTGCATTTGACTGAATGAGCGTCCAGTTTGAAAGGCTCGTTGCTTTCTCAAACCCACTATTTTGGACTAAATTTCCGCCAGACGAGAGTTCTCCGCTACCGCGAATCGGATTTCCGTAACTATCGTATTGAGTAACAGAAGAGACTTGTGCTTCTGTCGCCAAAGTTTCAGACACCGCATCCGCTCCGTCGTAAGCAACCGTCGTCTTACGTCCTTCCGTATCAGTCGCGCTTGTCACATCATTGTTATCATTGTAGGTGTAAGACTCTGTACCATAAGCATCCGTCATTTGCGTAATATTTCCATCCGCATCATACGAATAAGTTTCTTCTTGCCCTTTTGGATTCACTTCCTTAATCAAATTATTGGATTCATACGTATAGGTTGTTGTGAGCTTTAAACCATCCGCATCCACAATTTCTTTTTTAGGATTTCCAGCATCGTTGTACTCATAAATGGTCTTCTTCTTTTTCTCATTCGTTAAAGTCGTCTGTTGGTTTTCCTTATCATAAGAAAGCGTTGTTGTTTTTCCAACTGGGTCAGTAATTTCGATTAGCTTTTCATCATCATATGCAAAAGTCGTTGCATATGGCTTAGCATCCGTATGTTTCGGGTCATAAATAGACGTTAATAAACCATCCGTATACCCGTAACGATATAATTTCCCTCGAGCAGTCGAAGAGGCCGTTAATTCTTGATTCGCGTTATACGTATACGTAATCGTTCTTCCCTCGGGACCAACAAGTTTCGTCACTAAATCACCATCATACGTAAGCGTAACCGTCCGCGAAGAAGCATCGCGCAAGCTCGTCAATTTCCCATTTGTATACGTATAGGTGAGCTGATTTCCCTTTGTATCTTTTTCAGAAGCTAGGCGACCATCTTGTAAAAAGCGTGTTTCAGATTTATCTTCTTCCACTTTCAAATAGCCGTCCGTCGTTTTTGTAAGCTCCGAATAAATACCTGGCGGTGCCGCGTAGCTGTCGCCTTTTTTAGTAAAACGGTGGATTTTTTTATCCGATTCAACCCAGATGATATCGCCATTTGGTTCTTCAATTAATTTCTCTTCAAGTGTACTTGACCAGCCTTTTCCGAAAATACCAGTTGCCTCATCTTGACTGTTAAATGTTCGGTCAATGTTAATACTTGGACCGCGTCCAGCAAGTTCAAAATCCGTTTCATGGAATAAAAAGTTCCCATTTGTTGCATTCACTTCCCCGCCGCGAACAGGAATACTCGTCCAGTAATCTACCATCCCAAGCTGTTTATTAACCGCCTCTGGAATGACGGGTGTTGCAGGATCAGACTGCGCACTCTCCGCATTGTTCCCAGCCTTCTGATATGCAATTACACGGAACCAATAATTTTTCCTTTTCCCGTAAATACCACCTGTATTTCGGTAAACGGGTGACGGGTCTCTTGCAAGTTCGGCGCCACTCCCATCTTTATGGAGCGCAAATTTGCCTTCTGCAATTTCTGCATTTGTCGGCCAAATCCCTTTATTTTGCGTTGTCCATTTTGTTGCCGTGCCCACATCATACGCTTCATATGTTTTTCCGTTGTAGGCAAGAACTTTATAACCATCTGCCATCGGACTTGGCTCCCAGTTCAGCTCCACATAACCAGTTTCCTTATGCGCCAAGTTCGAATAGGCTTTCGCAACTGGTGCTTTTGGTTTTTCAATTGGCATGTAAGCAAAAACTAAATCCGAATTCGGACTTTCGCCTCCTGGATAAACCGCCTGCACGCGGAATAGATAGCGCGTTAAATTGCGCAGTCCAAAGCCACTTCCTGCCTGATAGCCATTTTCATAAAGTTCACGTGGATCAATTGCAAATTCGGTCCCTTTCCCGTCATGGTGAAAATAAAATTCGCCGTCTGCAATTTCAGAAGCGGTTGGGAAAATTTTCTTCCCTTTTGTAGTCCAAGTTGTGGCTGAACTTCCTGTATTAAAATATTCATAGTTATAACCGTTAGAAATAACAATATTATAACTAGTTGCGCCTGGAACGGCCTTCCAAGATAAATCCATGTAGCCCGTGCCCGTACCAACCCCGTTCGAATACGTCTTGATAGTTGGTTTTTCAGGCTGAGCATACGTATACGTCACTTCCAAGTAAGGATAATTTGTATTATTTTCACTCGCAACAATTTTCTTCCAGTAATTTTGGTCAATATTTGTCCCTAGACGAAAACCATAGTTAGGGCGTGTTCCACTTGCCCATGCTTGAACCGTACTCGTCACATCTAAGCTTGCCCATTGTCCGCGACCTACATTTACACTTCCAAGCCGTGTTCCACTCGGTTGGTTGGCCCATGTAACTTGCCAAGGGGACCAGTTGGCATTTGCTTCATAGTACCAAATATCATTTTTTAAAGTCGGTGACATATGCCAAATGTTATAAAGTTTTAATGTGGCTTTTGAAATGGATGCTTTATTTAATGTGGACGTATCCATTTTTAAGAAAGCAGCATTATTTCCAGTTGAATTATCCCACTTTCCAAGTTTTAGTGTATAGGCATTCTGACCAGAATCCCACAATTTACTCCCAATGTTATTTTCTGTCGTTCTTGCAGAATTGATATTCGCATTGTAAATATCATCCACTCGAACAGACGGGTCGATATAGACAGGGTATACCCGCTCTGGATCATTAATCCACTCTGTATCGACTTTCAGCTGTAGTTCATACACTGTTTTCGTAAGTGGCTTAATCTCAAAATGTGCCGCATCAGAAGTTGTGGCCTCACCCGATTCCTCACCAATATTCGAATCTGCCATAATTGGTTTAGGTAGTGTATAGAGAATATCACCCGTATTATTTTTGAAAACAATGTCGCCATTTTCAGCTTGATTCACATTTAATTTGGTTTCAATTTGATACACATATGTATCGATATCATTTTTTTCGGATAAAACGAGGTCTTCTTTTACCGACTGATTAAAGGTAAAATGCCTTAAATCAGTATTTGGAAGCACCTCTTTATATGTCACTTCATTTTCTATAAATGTGGCTGTTTGATCAGTGACAAGGATTTCATCTTCTCCTTGTTTCGCTCCCTTAAGCGCAAATGTAGCCTCTGCGTTTGGTTCCGTTAGCTTTTGATAAATGCCATTTTCCATATTTTCTAAAAATTCAATATTAAGTTGTGTTTGTTTCGGTGCAATCGTCTCTGTCACTTGGTCTTTTTCAAGTTCAGGATTGACACGCTCCATCTCTCCATTCACTTCAACATGAACAGGCTCTGAAAAAATTTGTTTCGTAAAACTTCCGTCATGATTGTCATAAACAATCTCTGTTTCTGTTCGTTCATCTTTTACTTCCGTTCTTGCCTTCTCTGATGTATTTGTATTTTGGCTAGCATCTCCCTCTTCTTCTGCATGCCCCGTGTACGGTGGAATAAGCGACAAAACTAGGATTGCCGATAATAAACAGAGCAGTCCCTTTTTCCATACTTTTTTCATCTTAAAACCCCTCTTTAAAAGTTTTTCAAACCATATTTTTGTAAACGCCTCCTATTTCATTCACTTAACAAAAATGTAACTAATAGATTACATTTTGTCAATACGAATTTTTAAAATTTAACATTCCGTTTAATTTGAAATTTCATCACTCCTTTTATAAAATATAATGTTTATTTCAACCATCCAAAAAACAAATTTCAAATTCTTTTTTAAAAAGCTATTTACAAGTTAAATGTTTAATGTTAGTATTTGTTTGTAAAGAATGCGCTTTCTTTTTACTGTTTTAATTAAACGTTTAACTAGGAGGATGTACAATGAGTAAACTACCCTTAATTATCGATACTGACCCTGGAATTGACGATGCGATTGCGATTTCATTTGCGTTTTTCCATCCTAAAGTTGATTTGAAATTAATTACTACTGTTGCAGGAAATGTAACCGCTGACAAAACGACAGCGAATGCGTTAAAGCTCGTGCAATTTTTTAATCAAGATGTGCCCGTTGCAATGGGCTCGACAGAACCGCTTGTAAAAGCGTTTGAGGACTGCGCGGATATTCACGGTGAATCTGGCATGGACGGATTTGATTTTGGGGAGATAAAAAAGGCACCGCTACCCCTTCACGCTGTTGAAGCACTTCGGCAGACCATTTTAGCCAGTAAAGAAAAAGTGACTCTCATGCCGATTGCGGCACTCACAAACATGGCTCTCCTTTTCAAGATGTACCCTGAAACGAAGGAAAACATTGCAGAAATTATTTTAATGGGGGGAAGTCTTGCTCGAGGTAATACGACAACAGCTGCAGAATTTAATATTTTCACTGACCCAGAAGCAGCAGATATTGTGTTTAAATCAGGACTTCCGCTCAAAATGATTGGTCTTGATGTGACGAGTACTGCCGTCCTATTGAAAGAGCAGATTGAACAAATTAAAACTATGAACCGGGCGGGCGAAATGTTTGGCGAATTATTTAGTCATTACCGCGGGGGAAGTATGAAAACGGGGTTAAAAATGCATGACGTTTGTGCCTTTGCCGCACTTGTAGAACCCGAAATTTTCACCTTTCAAAAGACACATGTTGCCATTGAAACAAGTCCTGGACCAGCAAATGGCATGACAGTGGCGGATTTAAAAATGAAATATCATCAAACAACAAATGCCTCCGTCGCACTCGAAGTCAACGTCACACGTTTTAGAGAATGGTTTTTAGAAACGCTTCATTGCGTAAAATAGGGAGGATTTACTAACATGATTGAAATTATTCTCGCATTACTTATTATCGTTTTTGTTTTCTATCTCATCATTAAAAAATACCAGCCTGCTATCGTCTTACTCATTGCGGGGCTCATTTTACTTACTATGGCGCTACTACTTGGAAAACCACTTCTTGAAAGTGCAGACGCCACAGGATTTGCCGTACTAGACATCTTTAAAAAACTAGAACTCGTTTTTATTAATCAACTCGGCATGGTCGGCATCACCATTATGACCCTTTTCGGCTTTGCCACCTATATGAACTACTTAGGCGCAAATGATGTTGCCGTCACCTTGCTTACAAAACCTCTCGGTAAAATTAAAGCGAAATATGTTTTAGTCCCTATTGTTTTCATTATCGGAAACATCCTTAGCCTATTCGTACCAAGCGCTTCCAGTCTCGCCGTCATTTTAATGGCCATTTTATATCCTGTTTTAAAGAAAATTGGTTTAAGCGCCCTAACAGCTGGTGGTGTTATCGCCACAGTTGCAACCATCATGCCAACACCACTCGGGGCAGATAATGTTATCGCAGCTAAAACGCTCGGTTATGACTTATTTGACTACGTCTTCTTAAATCATGCGATCATCTCGGTCCCAACACTCATCGTCATGGCATTCGCACATTATTTCTGGCAAAAATATATGGATAAACGTCAAGGTGCCAAGGCTTTTATTGACATTGACGAAGACAAAGTGCAACAAGAAGAAAAGATTTTGCCACCTAAATATTATGCTATTTTTCCAATGCTACCACTTATTTTCATTGTTGTCATTGGTATTTTCTTCCGCGATATTAAAGCTGATGTTGTTATTTTGACGCTCATCTCCTTCTTCATTACCATCGCAGTGGAAATGATTCGAAATAAGGCATTCAAAAAACCGCTTGATGACTCCTTTGAATTCTTTCGGGGAATGGGGCAAGGCTTTACCCAAGTCGTGGTGTTAGTCGTTGGTGGGGTTATGTTTGCAGAAGGAATGTCGGCGATTGGAATTATTGATATGTTAACGACTTCCGTACAGCACGTTGAAAGTGCTGGGACGATGCTCACCTTCATTTTCAGCGGCGCCACGTTCCTACTTGGACTTGTAAGTGGCGGCGGGCTTGCTATGTTTTATGCGACAGTTGAATTGCTGCCAAACATCGCCCAAAGTGCGAATATTGATGGTATCTTACTCGCGCTACCAATGCAACTTATCGCCAATCTTGTTCGCTCCATCTCCCCTGTTGCAGCGGTGATTATGGTTGTGGCAAGTATCATTAAAGTTAGTCCAATGGAAATTATTAAACGAACCAGTGTGCCTGTTATTACCGGTATCATCATGGTAATGATATTATCACTCATTATTTTGTAAAAAGTTGAGGGAAAACTATGACTAGAATTTGTATTGTAGGTAGCTTAAACACTGACACAACCATGTCCTTACCCGAGCTGCCAAAAATCGGTGAAACATTAGAAGGAAAAAATTTAAGTTTTTCTGCTGGAGGAAAAGGATTCAACCAAGCTGTCACCGCACGGCGCCTAGGAAGTGATGTCGCGTTTATTGGTGCCGTCGGTCTTGACGCTAGCGGCGCACATTTAAAACAAGTGTTAGAGACGGAAAAAATTGACGCGCACAATGTGCATACGATAGACTCCCCCACTGGAATGGCGTGGATTCTAATTGATCTGGCAGGAAAAAATATGATTTTGACTTATGGCGGCGCGAATTTAGCGCTATCAGCTAAGCATATTCAAGCCACTGAACAAACGATTGCCGCAAGTGATGTTATCGTATCGCAATTTGAAGTCCCAGAAGAGGCCATCTTGGTAGCATTTCGTTTAGCCAAGCAACACGGGAAAACGACTATTTTAAATCCAGCGCCAGGCAAGACGTGTAGCGATGAGCTACTACAGCTCACAGATTATTTAATTCCAAATGAAACGGAATTTGAAATCATTACCGGAGCACCGTTTCAAAATGGCCATCAAAAAGAGATGCGCGAATTGCTTCAAAAGGGCTGTCAAAACGTGATTGTGACTTGCGGGGAACGGGGTTCTGTCATTGTTTCAAAAGATGAAGTAGTGGAAGTTCCGGCAGTTAAGACGACAGCGGTTGACTCGACTGCTGCTGGGGATAGCTTTATCGGCACGCTTGCCCATTTTATCGCCCAAAAAAGAAGTGTACTTGAAGCGGCAAAAATTGCATCTATTGTGGCGGCAAAAGTTGTCGAACGATACGGCGCCTATACGTCCATCCCGTCTTCTGAAGAATTGTTGCTATGATTAAATGTCTTGAAAAAACAGACTATCCAGAGGCCATCCACTTACTTCGCCAAGTGAAAGACTCGCTAGAAAATCATCAGTGGACAAACGACTATCCAAACGACTCGCATGTGTATAATGATTTAGCGACACATTCTTTATTTGGTCTTTTTGAAGGTGATGAGCTTTCCGCCGTCGTGACATTGTCTGCCGAATGTGATGGGACTTTTGCCGCTTTCGACTGGGCAGAATATCCAAAACCACTTTTTATTAAAAGGGTTATGACAAATCCAGCAAAACAAAATCGCGGGTTCGCGGCAAAAATTTTGGATTTTAGTTTTCTTTTTGCAAAACAAAATGGTTTTAGGACGGTTTGTATCGTAACAGAGGCCCACAATGCGGCGATGAAACACTTGCTTTTAAAAAAAGACTTTACGTTTTTCATGCAACAAGACATTCAAAATCGCGCCCCGTTTGGTTCATTTTTAGCTTTTAGTAAAGATATTCGCGTCCCTCCGGCTTTTTTGCTAAAATTATAGTGTTAAGTAAATTTTCGGAGGGAACTATTTTGGGAGTCACGATAAAAGATGTTGCGAAAAAAGCGGGCGTTTCGATTGCGACTGTTTCAATGGTTGTAAATAATAAAGCGGAACATATTACAATGAAAACGAAACGAAAAGTACTTCTGGCTATTGAAGAACTTGGCTATCGTCCTAATTTCACAGCAAGAAGTTTAGTATCAAAAGCAAGCAACACAATCGGCTTACTCGTTCCAGACATTACGAATCCGTATTTTGCAGAACTTGCGAAATCTCTTGAAAGTTCGTTAAACAAAGCCGGGTATATCACTTTTTTATGTAATTCATTTGAAGAGCCCCACCGCGAGACGCGCTACGTGGAAGAACTTATTTCACGCGCAGTGGACGGAATCATTATTTGCGGTTTGACAAGCCTTGAAACAACAATTTTCACATCGCTTAAAGAACGGCAAATTCCTTACTTAGTTTTAGACAACCGCTTTCCAGCAGGAAGCTTTTCCATCCATGCTGATGACTTTGTCGGCGGCGAACTAGCGGCAACACATTTCATCAAAAACGGTCATACTAAAACCCTTTTCATTGGAAGCCAAAACGACTATGTGAATATCGGGCAACGCTACCAAGGTTACAAGGAAACCATGGAAAAATACGGTTTTGAGGCAAATTATTTACACACAGACCTCACCCGCACTGGTGGGCAAAATATTGCAGAAACAGTTTTCAAACAAGACATCACTGCCGTATTCTGTAGCAACGATTTAATCGCTGTCGGCCTTTACGACGCCGCTTTAAAACACAATATCAGCATTCCTAATGATCTATCCATCATCGGTTACGATGATATTAGTTTTGCGAGCATCGTGAGACCCCACCTCACAACCATCCACCAACCGACCGACATGCTCGCCGAAAAAGCCGTCTATCACCTGCTCCAAATGATTAACATCCCAGAATATTTTTTCTACAAGGAAATTATTCCCGTGAAGCTAGTCGCACGCGATAGCGTGTATACGATAAAACATCCATAAAAGCAATAGACCGAAAAAAAACACACTTTTTCTGCTTTCAAAAAGTGTGTTTTTCTTCGGTCTGTACTCATTTCTTGCGCTTTAAATTTTCTTGTTGAGTATAACCATGCCAAACTAGCTCTTCATTTTTACTGTGTTTTTTGTTCACTTGTTCTAGGACCTTATTCGTTTAAGTCAGCTTTCTTATTATCTACAAAATTTGTTATTTCTTTTATAAATGCATCAAAATTTTCAGGAATTACATCTTTTCGATACATGCCAGTTCCGAAATGCCTTTCAACCGTCCTATCTGCATATTCCAAGTATAGTACCCAACCATATCCGTCTTCATTATTAGAATTTTTGTTATCCGAATAGTCTTCTTTCCAGCTCTGAATATCATATTTTATTATGATATTCTGTACCTCCTTCACATCGTCCTCTGTCATTTTATAGTCAGCATTAACTAGTCCAAGTGTTGGAACTTGTGGGTTTAAATACATGGCTTGATTTCCAATATCAATAGCTATTGTATTCTTATATTGCATGTTGTTTGACTCGTAAAATAAAATTTTAACTATCTTATCTATATCCTGTTGCTCAGTTGATTGTTCTAATTTATCAATTCTTGAAAAGTCTTTTATTGGGGTTTCCACCACTTTCCCTCCCTCCTCACTGTTACGAATAGTTTCTGGTTTGTTAGAGCAAGCACTTATAAAACAAACAAAGCATAATATTCCTACTAAAATTATTTTTTTGCTCAAATAGTTCACCTCATCGACTTCAGCATTGCTTCCATATGCTCGCTTGATTCAGGTAGATAAATGTCTATGCTCTCTAATCCATTGACACTCGTATCACCTGTTGTTAATTTTCTACCAAAAAATTCTGCAAAAGATTCCTTATTTGTTGTTCGAACAACATTTCCATTTTTATCAAACCAATAATAAGGATCGTTTTGATGCCCATAGTCTCCTTTTATTGTATAATTAGTAACCCCTCCATATATATCTGACGGACTTTCAGGGTCAGCACCAGCAAACTCTTCTGCATAATGTAGTTTTAAATTGTCCTGTAAATTTTGCTCAATTGATGTTAAGTTATCATAATTTTTATCTTGCTGCAGTATATTTTGTGAAATATTATTAATCACTTTTTGTTTCTCGCTATCACTTAAATCTTTGTATTCCTCTGAGCTCAACATAATTTCGAGATTACTTTTAATATTATTTTCTACATCCAGTATATTATATTCACTCAACGTTTTTCCATTTGTTTTGAAAGTAGTTGAATAATAATCCCCTGTACCATTCTCTTTTCCATAGAAATAACCAATCGCATGACCCATTTCATGAAAAAAGGTGTAGTATTGTCCTCGTGAGTCGGTACGATCTTCATTAATATTAAAAACTAATGAAGCATCTTGATGCCAAAATAGTATTCCAGATTCTCCTGTAAAAACACCATTTTTTTCAACATCTGTAATTTCAAACTCATCCATATATTCCAAGCACAGTGATTTATATGGCTCTTCAGATGTATAGATTAGATACTTAATACCTATAACATCTTGTATTTCTAGTGGTGAAAGAAACTCATTAGTTGTCTTTACTGATTCCGGATGAAGCGCCTCATATTCAACAATTTCCATAATTTTATCCAAATCGTTGGGATGTTCTTTTAGATATTCTCCATACTGAGCTATTGCCATTCCTCTATAATTAGTATATGATACAATACTTCCTAGTATGTCTTTTGAAGTCGAAATAACGGAAGGTGTAATGAGTTGCGCTATTTTTTCTAGTTTATATTGAAATCCCTCTAACTCGTTAAGCGTGCTTTCAAAATTTTTTTTATATTCTTTATCAACATTCTCAACATCTTTTAAAATCGCATCAAACTCATCCGTTCCAATATTGTGCTTATCAATCACAGCTTGGTAATGGTTCTTAAAACTCTCCTCCCCTTCTTTTAACTCTGGGATAGATATTGTCCAATCTCCCATTCCATCTACCCATCCCCATTGCCCATCATCTTCAACCTCATTAACAATAGTCGCTAACTGATCAATAGAAGCTTGCGAGAAGTCATGTAATTTTCCAGCCACATTTACTCACTCCCCTCTATTAGTTGATTAAGTATCGCTGCACTTGCTTCATCTGTATCTATGTAGGCATCTTTAGCATTTTCTAAGAAAGATGCTGTGTTTTGAATAAGCATATCAAGCGTCTCATTCAATGTATCATAGTACATTTGTACTTCTTTCATTTTTTCAGAAGCCTTCCCTTTATTATCCTTACTCTCCTCTGTTCTTACTATTTTTGTATTAAGCAACCCTTCCAGTACACTAATTTCTTGTTCTAGGACAGCGGGGTCGATATGGATCTCACTCATCATGAATACCCTCCTTAAAACAATTCTTTATCTGCCTCATCCACCGCGTTTGCAAAGCCGGTCGCTTTTTCTTTTGCTGTCTTACTAATTTCTTCAACTTCCTTCTTAAGCCCTTTTACTTCTTGTTGAAATAACATTAAATTATCTGCGACTTGCCCACTTTTCACTGCTCCAGTTAAAATACGATCTAATGATGACAAATAATCTGACAACTTCTGTTCAAACGTTTCCGCCATCAGTGAATAATCATTCCCCATATCTTCACAATCTTCTTCATTAACAACAATATCATATCCTATTTTATAGGTCATCACTGGCCCCCTACTTCATTAAAACCTGAGTACGTCTCTGATATAATTGATTTATTAATTGATCACAATCACCGATTAAAGCCTGATTTCTTGCAATCTCCTGTTCTGTTTTATCTATTTCTAGTCTAATTTTTTGTAGCGCATCTTCTAAAAGGCGTTCTGTACGTAATGCCTGACTACTGTTCAATGTATCCAACACACGAATGGCTTGACTCCTTGCAAAGCGCATTTGACCGGTAACATCATACATGTTCTGATACTGCCTTTTTCTACG